>DWWO01000099.1 GCA_019119675.1 Candidatus Mediterraneibacter faecipullorum
TGTCAATGTTTTTTCTGTTTTTTATTTATTTCAGACAATTCACGCAATTCAATATAGTCTGACATCATCAATTATTATACAATCTGCTTTCTGTAATCTATGTATCGTAAATATTATCCTGCAATGAATAACTCATAATATAAAACGCCTCCTGGCCGGGCATCCACTTCTTCTCCATCTTTCCAAGGCTGCTATCGTATGCTGCCGTTTCCCTTTCATCATTCATCACCGTCCTGTCTGAACAGCACCACTTTTGTACTAAATATATCTTCTAACAACTCACCACACCTATCCAAAACTCCCAGCCTGAGAAGAGTTTTACAGAACAAAAAACAAAGAACCAAAAACCTCTCACACACTCTCCTCACACGAAAAATACAATTCATCTTCAAAAAAATAAACCCGAACTCCCTTCTGCCAGTAATAATCTCTGATGCACTCCATAGCACGTGTTTTTAATTCATCCGTCAGACAGCACTCGCCCGGCGGCTCTATACAGGCAGTATTTTCATCTTTATAAGTCACATGATAGCGGGTATTTCTTTTTTTGAGTTCTGCATTCAAAAGCACAATATCTGCGAAATCAATCTTCATCGTCATCACCTTTTCAAAATTTCATACCATTGTAGTCCTTTTATCAAATTGCATTTTCCCACGGTTTTCTTTTTCCTTATTCATACAGATCCACATTACTAGTCCACACACACACAAGTAAATAATCCAAAAAACAACAAATAAATGGTACGTATTCTCATACACCAGAGGATATGGTGCGGGCATCTGTACTGTCACGGTATTCCAGATGACCGACAACGGCAAAAACAATATCATCCAGATATTTAGTTTCCAAAATCTGCATTTTGCTAAAACTTTTTGATTGCCAGATATCTGAATAATACCGATCATATGAACCATAACACCTAAAACCAAAAACACCGCTCCGGCAATGATAGGTCCGACATTCACAGTTTCAGGCCATATGAGACAGGACATCATAATACCAAGCAGATCCAAAGCTGTTGCAACGAGGTTCATCGTATGCACATTGTTATTTCTGGCATCTTCCTGAGCTAACGGTTCAATTCCTTTAAGAAGATAATCTGTTGTCACTCCAAAATATTCACTCAATAATATGATCTTTTCAACATCCGGGGTGCTTTGTTTACTCTCCCATTTTGAAACAGCCTGTCTCGATACACCTATCCTGTCCGCAAGTTCTTCCTGTGAAATCCCTCTTGTCTTTCTTAAATTCTGGATTCTGTCAGCTATTGTCATAGTTGATACCGCCTTTCTTGTAATGATGTACTGACAGTTTAACAAAAGTACACGTTGCACCTCCACCACCAACACCTTGAAAAGTGTCAACCAACGGTTGCCATGGCATGAAGTCTTCTTTCATCATATACAAAGTCTTCATATGCCTGGTATTTATCTCGATCTTTTACGACAAAGTCTCAACTTTATATGTCTTCTGTCTGCTATTCTTTGCAATACCCCTGCTGCATATAAACTTTTCTCCTTGACTGGCAATTCTGTCTGCTTTGTATAAGTTTCTATCTGTGCCAAAGCTTCCCGAAGTTCTGAGAGTTCTAACAGATTAACCGCTATGCAAAAAAAAATCTTTCTGCGTCCGTCATTAAAATTATCCAATAGTTCTTGCAGTATCTGTATCTTTTCCGACTGCTCCGCATTGTATGCAGCAATTCCTATCCGCTTTGCTTTCTCTAAATCCGCTTTCTGGCGTCTGTGAGTGATAAAGGAATCAAATTCATCCACATGCTCATATTTCTCACATGGATAACATTCACATTCATAACAATATTCCGGTGCCCCGTGTTCCAAGCTGCATCGCGCGATCTTACATGACTGATTTCCATTTCCGCATCCGCCACAGTATTTTCCGATAAACATCGGGCACAGCCCACAATTCAGCCCACAGAGCGAAAACATCTGATTCTCTCTTGTAAACCCTTTCATCATATCTCCTGTCTGTTTTTATCTTATTTATCTCTGTTTCCTCTGTTCCGAAAATACGCGATCAATGGAAATACAATAAGCATTGCAATAATAAGCACTGTTCCGATAATCGGAACCACGATCTCAGAATAGAAGCTGTAAACAACCAACGTTACCGCAACAAACGAAAAAATGCCGGTCAACCCGGCTGATAATGCTCCTGCCATTTCCGGACTTACCGGGCCGCCGAATCCTGCTGAATAGGCCTTCTCTTTCGTAAAACTGTTATATGTAAGCATGGATATCGCTGATAATAAAACTAAAGCCCATAAAACCCATTTCCCGGCGAAATTGTTCGGTACACCTTCATCGCTCCAATGAACGACCAGATTTCCTTTAATGCAGAAAGTTCCAACCAGAGTAAAAGTCAGCCCTGTAATAAATAAAGCAAGTGAAATATTTTTCCAGTATCTTATTGGCATGAATTTGATCATTGTAATTCCACTCCTTAAAATATGCGCACAGTCAAACTCCATGAAGAACATCCATCACTTCCGACTTTCAGCCTTTAGTCCAACATCTCAATCTCAACCGTTGCAATCGCGGACTGTGCCGGCTCTCCGGTCACCAGATCCTGTGGGGCAGGAACCAACATCATAAAACCGTCTTTTCCATATCTTTTCTCATATCCTCCGGCATAGTCTTCATCCACTGACGCATGCACAACTTCTCCAATGACCATTGCAGTAATTCCCGCCCCGCTTAAGTCCTGAACTGACTTCAGTCTGCACTCCATACTGATAAAAGCCTCTTCGATCACCGGCGCATGAATTGCATGTCCTTCTGAAAGAGTGAAATCCCCGATCTGAAATTCATCCGCCTCATAGTCATTCTGATCGATCGTTCTGACAAGCCTGTCATAATAGCTGATCGGCAGGAAATTAATACAGAAACATTCATCTCTTTTAATATTCGCATACGTATGCGTATGCTGATACAGATTTCCCATCACGGCAAAAAATGCTGTCCTGTCCCCGTGAAAACAGCTCCATGCATGGAAGCATATATTCGGCTTTCCGTTTTCTTTCCATGTCGTTATGGCAAACAGCACGGACGGGATACCCGCTGTTGTCTCGAAATGATGGAACAGATTAAATTCTTCCGGATACAATGGTTTAAAATACCTTGGAAATTCTTTCCCAATCTCAATCTTCATCATTTTCCTCCATTCTATAGAACGGATGTATATGGTCTTACGGCAGTCTGATTTTCACTATGCTCGCCTATGATTTTTTCCATCCAGACCATATGATACCAGCGGCCGAACTTATAGCCGCACCTATGGAACTCGCCTACTTTTCTGTATCCCATATGCTGATGGAAAAGGGCACTGTTCTTCGTGAGATATTCGTCCTCTACTTCCGGATATCCGATACATGCATACAAGTTCAGGATTCCCATTTCTTTCAGCGCCGTTTCAAGCGCCTCGTATATTCTTCTGCCCAGTCCGCACTTTCTCGCATCATGCGTAATATACACTGTCATTTCTACGGACCAGTCATACGCGGCACGCCTGACAAATGCTCCCGCATAAGCATATCCTTTGATTATTCCGTCTTTAACAATGCAGAGATACGGGTACTTTTTCAGCGTCTTTCGCATCCTGTCTTTGAATTCTTCCAGAGACGGCACCTCATATTCAAATGAGATTGCTGTATTCTTTACATAATATGAATAGATGTCGAGAAGAGCCTGCGCATCCTCCGCTCTTGCATTTCTTACCACTATATTTTCCATGTCACTGTCTCCGGTTCATTCTTTTATATACTTGCCTGCCTCCCGGATACTCAGCTTATCCATCCGGTTTCTGTATCTTTCTATAAAATCCCTCACCCATTCCGGATCTGTCTTTGAATAATCCCGCAGACTCCACCCGATCGCTTTGTTGATAAAGAATTCATCACTGCCAAAATTGTTGACAATAATCTTCTCAAGGAGAACTGTATTCGTCTTATCCTTTCTCAGCAGCTGATGGTCAATGGCAATTCTCCTCACCCAGAAATCTTCGTCTGTTGACCACTCCAGCATCAGCGCGTCCACACGCTCATCTCTCAGCCCGATCTTTCCGATTACCTGATCCAGAGAGTCTATCGTATCCCACCACTGTTTTCTATCAATATATTTTCTTATCGCCGGTATATCATCATATGTAAGTAACGAATTCAGTTCGGAAAGATAGTCTGTTACGAGATACTGGAATTCTCTGTGCTCATCATCATAACACTGATTGAGGAATCCCCAGTCTATTATCTTATTTCTTTTCTCTTCTTTCAGAAAATCTCTGTACAGTTTCTTGCGTTTCGGAGTAGGTATTCCGTAGAAGATGAAACGATTTCTCATATATTTTGCCATTTTCACGGCATTTTCCGGATCCGCATTTTCTTCAAATCTTTTTCTGACTTCCGTATATTTATCCATGTAATTTCCTTCTATCTATATCGGATAGTTTCGAAACGCTTTTGCAGTTTTATAGATATACACAATCTTCACCACACTTACAACCATCGTTCCGATAGTAGCCCCCAGAACTATGATCATCCCGATCAGAGGTATCATGACGGCAAGTACTGTTCCTCCGATAATTCCCAAAAATGTACCCATATACCATTTCCACAGCCTGATCCATTTTTCCGAAAGTGCCGGGGACACATCGTTCAAGACATCTGTGTGCCCTTTATACTCATAGTATTCTCCGATCATACTTACTACAACCGAGACAATAACAACAGGAATCGCCAATGCCAAATCTGTGTCGTCCGATACCGGTATCATTGCAACAGCGACCACCGCAGTAATAAAACAGCAGATTGCAGAATTACGGTAGTATATGCTTTCTGATGCGATCTTCAGTAGAATCACACCATAGGCAGCGGTTGTCACAATATTCAGGATCTGTCCGGCAAACGCAAGTGACGGCACCACATTTGTCATATTTTCACTGGTAAATAAACTTGCAATATTTGCCGCAATAATAAGCCAGAACAATACACCAATCCATTTTGCGAGCAGCGGGATATTTACCGACGGCTTTTTCACAGTTTGTTCCGGTTGATCAACGGGGAATTCCATTTCCCTGATGTTTTCCCCTGTTTCACCTGTGCGTTCTTCCATTTGATCCTTACGTAATTCGTCCATAAATTTCTTCTCCCTTCCTTTTTAATTCCCTCAGCTTTATCTTAAGGCATATACCAGTAAGAATTAAACTGATACAGGTACGTCCTTGCACCTTTCGGCATCTGTGTCAAAGCATTGTATACATTATAATAATCGCCTGCACCCATTCCTATCGCGCAGACTCCCAGCATTGCCAGAAACAGCCAGCGGGGATAAACCATTCCGATAATAAAGGGAATAAATCCAAATACAATATTCGGCAGCAGTGAAGCCAGAGCTCCAACAAGCATCTGCCAGCTGTTCCCCGCGATATAATGTCTGCATCGAACAAATACCAAAATCGCCAGCACGATCATGATCACTAAGCAAAGAACATTTGCGATCACCGCAAGTTCTTTTGTGTCTTCTGCCTCTTTAAATCTGACAGCTCCAGGCTTATGTTCACCATGCGGCAAAGACCCGGATTTAGGTCATATTTCCCTTTATAATGTAATTTCATGGCTATTCTCCAACTTATTTCTCCAGATTGTTTTCTGTGGTCAGGCTCATCCTAAGATATACCATATCTGTAAGCTGATGCCCGCCCTCATAGATCGGATGGTCATAGTGCTCTGTGAAAAACCCCTTAACCACGTGTGATTTTTTAAATCCGCAGCTCTCATAAAACGGTATCGTCAACGGACTGTCACCCGTGCCAACCTGAAGAGTGTCAAAACATCCGCTGTAAGCATCTGCAAGAAACCGGATCATCCTTCTTCCGTATCCGCATCTCTGACTGTCGGGTGCAACGGCAAGGTTTTTGATCTCCAGTATCCCGCCACCTTCATCGGTCACGACACACTCTGCTTTTATACCATCGTCATCCAGAACATACATCGTTCCCCTTTCAAGATAACGGTCAATCATGTTCTCCTGCTCATCTGCCAGAAGGAGCAGATCTAAATACTGCTTTTTATTCTCTTTGATTTCTCTGATCTCTTTCAGTTCACCCATAAAGTCTCGTCTCATTGATTCTCTTCTTTCTGCTCCGTTTCCCCGCACCCTTCGATCACCCATGGTCCGTCTTCACACGTAAATCTGGAATCCCTCATAAACGTAACAAAAAGGTGCGCGATACATCTCTCGATATGCTCTCTCTTATCGCTGTTTTCAAATGCGTTCAGTTCATCCATACTCACACCGGCATACCGGGCGATTGTGTCTTCCGGGATTTCAAAGACATGAGTCAGCCCGTCCATCAGGTCTCGATAATATGTATCTGATACAGGTTTTTCATGGAGCAGAAGTATCAGAAATATATTAAGATACTCTATCCTGGAAAAGTCCGATGGCAGACTGCCGTTCAGGTATTCCTGCAGTTCCGCCTCCGGAAGCTTCGTTGCCCGGCTTATTGCGACAAGTGGAAAGCCCTGATCTAAGCATTTTTTCAATAAAGTCTGAAGATCATCTATTTCCCTTATCCCGGAACCCAATTTCACTTCTATAACCTGTTCGTTCTTTTCCTGGTCCATAACGCTATCCCTCCACATATTTCAAATACGGAATAAGCTCTTCCCCGCAGAATGCGAGCAGGATCTGAGAATCTTCTGTCTCATATATCTCTGTATCAACCGGAAGAATTGTAGCATCCCAGTCCTGAAATTCCTGTGTAACTCCGCTATTCTTTATTTTACCCGCCATAGCTCCCTGTACAAATTCCTGTTCTGCCACCCATTGTATATCTTCTGCATTTACATAGGCAGTTTCCTGATATACAAACATATCTATCGTATTATCTGTCGAATATAAATTTTCCGGGGTGGGAAGTTCTGGCGAGGTTGAGCCTGCCGCCTGACACCCTGTAAGCAGTCCGACAACCATAAGAAAAATAAACAGCACTTCTCTTTTCATACTTTTTCACTCCCTCATAAGCTACACTTTTACAATGTCCACTGTTCCAGCTGAGACTATGGGATCACAAATTCAGCCTCTTTGACTTTTCCATCTGTTCCATCTGCAAATTCTCTAATGACGGAAGATTGTCCGCATTTTTGGTGTTGTAATATGCGCACAGCCATCCGATCCAGGCTGCTGCGACAACAAATATAACTATTAAAATATTTCTTATGACCGTTTTAGCTTTCTTTCTCAGCCAGGCTGACGCTTTTAATAAATATGTCGGAATAAGCAGCACACTACCTATCGAAATCGCCGATAAGATGAAAAAAAGTGCAATTGATCTATCTGTGTCAATTCTATTCCAATACACTAATATAGCCGCAGCAAAAAATATTACTGCAAAAACGCCGCTGACCAGACCTGCGATCACATTCGCATCGTTCCATTTTTCTTTACTTTCCACTGCGTCACGCACATGGTACCCGACCCTGACATCCGGAAATTCAGAATGTTTTATCCCTGTAACAACTGCTGTTACCGTCAGGATAGCTCCCTCAAGAACATAAAGCAATGCCATAATCACAGTAGCCATACGGGAGTTCCTCCCTTCCTTATTCGTATTCCAGAATAATCTTCTTACATTTTTCGCACCGATATCCTGCTATACAGTCTCCATTCATAACCGCCACCATCTTCGGCTCGGTGTTCAGTCTGAAAGCTTCCCCTCTTTCTTTCCACTCCAGCGCAGCACCGCTGCCAATAGCGCATATCTTTCCTTTCCTCATCTCATTTCCACAATATGGACATTTCATCGTTCTTCCCTCCCCGGCGCATTCCCGATACCATAAAGACAAGACTGTCACTTCAAAACCTTAACTTCGCTATCTTCCACCAGTATCACCTGTTCATCTGTGATTGCTTTTAACTCAAATTCGGAACTATATTTCTCAACTGCTTTCTCCGCCGATTCTCCCATCTCCTCGTTCCCGATATGGGGCACGATATAGAAATCCACCAGATTCAAACCGGCATAATCGGTCAGATCAGAAGCTTTCTCCGGGCTGTCCATATCTGCACAATACCCGATATCCGGGCAGGTTATAATCGATCCGGCCGACTCTCCTATGTACAATTTTCCTTTTTCCACTTCCCGGATCAGTATCTGATCCGCTCCGGAACGCCTTAACTCCTGCAGCAGGAAAAATGTATTTCCGCCGCCGACAAAGATAACGTCATTCCTCTTCAGGCTGTCCACTATTTCTTCTTGGGAAGCGGTGGAAACCTCTAGCACATCAACTGTCAGCCCGAGACTTTCCAGGGTGCTTGTCTCCTTCTCTACCATTCCCTCAACTTCTTCTGCAATACCTGCCGTAGGGATGTAAGTCACCGTTTTCCCTTCCAGTTCCGGTGCGATCGTACGCACCAGATCCGTAGTCTGATAAAGCATAGATACCAGTATTAATTTCTTCATAATTCTGCTCTCTCCTCGTCGTAATTTAACCATTATCCGACACGTTTATAATCTCTTCCACTACCTCTTCTGGTGTTTTTTCCGATGTATCTATTTTCACACTTCCTACTTTTGAATATAGAGGAAGATAGGCAAGACCTCTCGCAATTACGTCTGATTTCCGGACTCCGTCCGCCACATCCTTTTCCAGTCTTTCCTGAAGCGTCTTCTCTGTGCAGATAAGAGATAACTTTATGATACTACAGTTCTCCGTATTCAACCGGGATATAATATTATCCACGATCATCTGTTCCTGCATCACCCAGGAAAATATAATATTTTCATATGCAGGACAGCGGATAAAGTTATTCAGCAGAAAGCATATATTCTCTATAACCATTTTCTTTGTTTCCGTTGTCACCTGGAACGGTTCCATATCCCAGCACCAGTCGCCGTCAAGAAACACACAGTTGTCCAGTCTTATTTTTAGAAGCTGTCCGGCTGTCGTTTTACCTACCCCCATAGGACCGCCGATCAGATAGAGTTTTTTTGTTTTATTTTTCATAGCTGAAACTGACTTTCTCATATGCCCTTCTTCTTTCCGTGTCTTTCAGAGATCTTTCATCGTCAATATGGAACCCATAATATAACCGCAGTCCCAGTCAGAAAACTTCTTCGGATCTCTGAAATAAGGATGCTTAAATATAACGCCGAATTCTCCCAGATTGTAAAACGGTATTTTATCCTCATCGAGCTGCACTGTCTCAAGAGTCTCCGGGAGTGTGTTTCCGAACACTTCTTCATCGCTGTATATCTCCCGGTAAAATTCCGGCAGCGCCACAATCCTGCCGCACATCAGGAAATCGAAAGTCCGTATATAAATTTTCCCGCCCGTTATCTCTCCATCATCCGGTATATCATGCACCTTTTCCTCTGCCCGCACACGCATCGGGTCAACTCCCACAGAATCAAAAAACTCTTTCTGCTCTGCCGAAAGTGCACTCACAAATCTCTCATTTACCGCTTTGTCTTTTGTAAAATCATTCTGTGCATACAGCTGTTTTGTAGCTTCTACATCGATATCGAGTATCCACGGATAAAAATCGAATGTCATGCTCCTGTCTCCCTTTTCATTATTCTGAATTTTCCGCAAACGACCGCTTAATCCTGTTGAAATTCTTTTCTCAGCACTTCCTTCGGCGGCTCGATTTCATTTGCAATCGTATGTTCCGTAAGCTCGGAAAGCAGCTTTATCTTCTTATTAAGCAGCGGCCTCATACAGTTTGGAACGTGCTCCTGATGCGCCCTGTGTATCGCCACACACTCCTTGCAGTTACCGTGATAGCGGCAGGCTTTCTTGCAGGGACAGTGATCTTTATCCTTATACTCTTCTCTGAATTCCGCAGCAAATTCTTCCTGAAGCCTGAGCCCTTCTTTGCGGTTTCCTTTATGAAACTCTTTCATTGCGTCAAGTTCTTTCTGATTTCCCTCAATAATCATCTTCTGTACTCCTTCTTATTACTCAATTTTTACTTCCGGCAAGCCCTGCTCTTAACACTCATCCGGCTGCTGCCCGTCATGTGCTTTCCACTGGCACTCTGTCAGCTTCATATGGGAGAACACAGCCTTAAATGAGGATTCCTCCGGTGAACAGGCATAGATACCGAACTGTATTTTCCCGTCACCTCTGTGCATATGGCAGATGCGCATCTGCTGAAAATGCCTCCCGTCCTCAGAGCATTCGATGCAGTAATCATCCTCCCTGCGGCTGAAGCGATACCACATGGTCTTTACATCGGCGCCTATGACTGTTGTCGCCCAGTCCGAGTATCCGTTATTTGTCACTACACTTCCGAGATGCTGATACTCTTCATTCTCATACTCAATAGATCCTTTCAACCAGTTCTCGCTGTCCAGGTACATGACAATGCCGCACTGGTCAAATCTGTGATGACTCTCTGCAAAATCTGTCTTTACTATGAAACTGAAATATTTTTCTTCTGTCTCCATCTGAAAGACGGGCGCATTATCATTGCGGAAATGATAATATGTCCTCTGCCACAGATCTGTGTGAGGTTTTGTAACGATTTCCACTGTTTCGTCTGTTATCGTGCAGCTTTCCGGTTCTCTTGTCCATTTAAACTTACTGAAATCCATATGTTCCTCCTTAACTTCTTCTGTATTCTTTGAAATTTATACATCTCTTTCAATGAAATGAACCTCCGATTTGTCCCAGTATTTTTGATAAATCCTGCATTCATTACCGTCAAGATTGAGCTGATACATCCGGAATATGACCTGAATATTTTTAGGTTGCCACTGTTCTTGATACGAATACCTGTATTTCATTCCGAGGCGCTTCATCACGCTGCCGCTCCTCGGATTATTTACATCATGAGTCGCTGTAATATAAGGAATTCCGTCTCTCAACAACTGTTCGATAACTGCTTGCCCGGCTTCCTTGATGATTCCCCGGTGCCAGAACTCCCTTCTCAGTCCATACCCGAAATCATAGCTGTCATCCATACTGACATTGACATACCCGACAGGATAATCATTTTCTTTCATGCAGACGGCATAATTATATGCCCTTTCTTCCCTGTATCTGCTCATAAACCGTTCTTCGTAAAATGCTCTGGCATCTTCCATATTTCTCAACGTAAACCACGGAAGAAACCTGTTCACTTCCTCATCACTGTGAATGTAATACAGCGCTTCCAGATCGTCTTCGGTAAACTTCCTTAATATCAGCCTTTCCGTCTCAAGACGCGGTGTATTCATATTACTTTTCCTCCTTTTCTTTACGATACAGACAATTGGCATTGACCTGTAGCTTGTCCCCGTATCCCCCCCTATACTAAATGAAAATATCTCAGCGCTTTTACAATTCCGCCGTTATCCACATCACTTGTCACATAGTCAGCACATTTCCTGACGCACTCCACGGCATTTCCCATGGCAACTCCGATTTCTGCAGTCTTAAGCATATCGATATCATTT
Organism: Candidatus Mediterraneibacter faecipullorum; assembly: GCA_019119675.1. GTDB lineage: Bacteria > Bacillota > Clostridia > Lachnospirales > Lachnospiraceae > Mediterraneibacter > Mediterraneibacter faecipullorum. The sequence goes on from DWWO01000099.1 coordinate 11,459, forward strand.
TCTGCATCTCCAAATGCCATTATCTCATTTGAATCGATCCCATATAAATCGCAGAAATATTTTATCCCGTCTACTTTTCCGCCCTGCTCAGAAATGATATCAACTCCGTTATCACACCATCTGGCAAACCTGCATCCGGAAGGAATAAATTTCTCAGCTTCCGTCTCTTCCTGCCGTGTCAGAAAAGCGGTCGCCTGATAGATCTGACCGCCTTTATATGTACTGATCTCCGGTACGGGAGTCGATATGCTTTGCTGAGCCTTACGTACCGTATCGTTCACATAATTGATATAAATTCTGTCTGCCTCTACCAGAGCAAGAGGATATCGTCTCTCGCAAAAAGCAGAGAGTAACTTTTCCCTTATACTCTCATTAAAAGGCGCTCCGTATATCACATTTCCCCGATTGTCCAGACACAATTGCCCGTTTAAAGTAATATATCCGTCGAATCTTATATCATGAACTGGAAGGCGATCCAGTTCCGCAGAATGTCTTCCTGTGGCCATAAAAATCCTAATCCCCTGATCCTGTAAGGTTCTGAGAGCCTGCACCGTGTCCTGAGAGATGCTCTTTGTTGTATGAGAGAGAAGAGTTCCGTCTACGTCAAAAAATATCGCTTTTATCATAAATGTTCTATTCCCTTTTTCACATTGATACACTTTACTCTGAGAAACTTTTCCATTCGTTCATCCCGCTTTTCCCACAGTCCGTTTTCAGGCAGAATGATCATGCCCGGCTGCCATCTGCTCCCTGTCAGCATGATGACAACTTTTTTGTTTCCTATCATTTTCCAGAACTTCTCGTAATGGTACTCTGCCTGACTGTTTTCTGACTGATACACGACCTTATCCTCATAGAAAAAGACACTATGCCTCCTTCCGCTTAATCCAATATAAGTCTTATAGGATGAACTCACAGCTCTTTTCATGAACACCTTCATTCCCAGAAACAATACAGCAAAAGCCAGACACAGCAGCAGAAACAATACAAACACAGCTTCCGCAATAACATCCAGAATATCTGTCCCTGTCATAATTCCATCAACTATGTCGGGTATCATCCCTATGATGTCGACGCCGAAGATCGCAAGACAGATTCCCGGCATCCGCTTCCTGTACAGCAGGTGATTGGCTTCCTGATATATATCTTCTGTCATTTGATATGAAACGCGGTATAATATCCGATCATTGTACATATAATAATCCCCCTCAACTATCCTGAAATATATATTACCTTCTGGTATAAACAATCTCCGTTATTCCATTATACATTTTCGTCTCTTTCAGCCGGAGCTGCAGTTCTGTTTCCCGTTTCCCAAATAATAAGATTCCGTCTCCAAGTATCGTTGGTATGACCGAAACACGGTATTCATCGATCAGATTTTCACGGATCAGCGGCTGTATGATACTGCTGCCGCCACAGATCCATATATCTTTTCCCGGCATCTCTTTCAGCCGGGCGGTCAACTCACAGGGGGCTTCCCCGACAAATTTAATATTATCCGTCGACCTCTCATTTCTGTGAGTAATGACATAACTTGTCAGTTCTTCTGCTCCCTCTGCGCCCTGTCCTGACAGCCAGTCCACACCGCCGTTCTTATCTGCTATATACCCGTCAAGGCTCATTGCAATATATAGGATGACCTTTCTCATGTTCTTAGCCCTTTCCTTTGTGGATATACATTCTTATCATACCGCCCTCATCTTCCTCGACCATACAGAAGTATTCCCAGCCATATCTCTCATAAAACGATGTATGATCCGTGATAAGATACAGCGTATCGATTCCTGTTCCCCGCATGTCATTGCATATAAATCGAAGCAGTTCTCCCGCGATCCCACGGCAGCGGCAGTCCTCTTCCACATAGAGAGCGCACAGATTCGGCGTAAGGTCTTTTCTCTTATGGAAATCATTTTCGATCACTCCTGCTCCGCCTATGATCCTGCTGTCTTCCACCACCAGATACCACTGTGGTACAGAGACACCACTTTGCATCGACGCTTCCATGCTATTCCTGTATTCCTCTACCGGAACATACCATTTTTCGTGAAACCAGTCTGCAGCCCGGCTGATAAGCTCCGGATGATTTTTGATCTTTATGATGTTATAGCCGTTCATTTTCATACTCCTGTTTAATAGTAAGCGTCCAGATTATAACGCTCTGTCATATAAATTTTTTCGTCTGCGCAGTTGTCGTAAATTTTGCGACAACTGAAGAATGTTCTTCGGCATACTTAAGAAACTCCGGCGTCTTTGACCAGTATTTCATGCCCCAGTTTTCAAAATTCCATTTCTCCATATATTTATTGCACTCGTAGTCAACGTAATATAACACGCTGTCCTGCATGATAAAATTGGTGGGAAAATAATCTATATTTGTATCGGCTGCATACAACAGACGGCACATCTCTTTTACCTGTCGCAGACATTTCCCCAACGGTCTGTCTTTTAAAATCATTTCATAAACCGTATCTCCCTCTATATATTCCTTAATGATACGCTCACTTTCTGTATCCACATCTAGCAGCTCCGGCAGAGCGATTCCGATTTTTCTGAGATGCTTATAATCGTTCAGTTCTGCCTCGATCTTATTGCCGAACTGATAATAATCACAGGGTTCATGGTGGATCTGCTTCAATACAACTTTTCCCTGATCAGACTCTGCCAGATAAGAATATCCGCCTTTGCCCTTTCCCAACAGTTTCAATATCCTGTACGCTTTTCCATTAACGGATAATACTTCATCATCCAGATCCAGTCGCATATAAATTGAGGACTCCATCGGACTGTTATTATAGCAGCCAATCTCATAAAATCCCCATTTTTTATATATATGGACTGCATTCTCAAGAAATGGTAAAGTATCCAGCAGCATGTGTTTATATCCGATTGTTTTCGCATCATCAATAATCTTCTGAATAAGGAGGCCGCCGATCTTCCTGCCCCGTAATTCCGGTCGCACATACAGACGCTTCATTTCACAGTTATCATCGTCCAGTTTCTTCAGGCCGATACAGCCCGCCGTTTTTCCGTCGCAGTATGCCAGATAAAGGCGTCCGGCAGGCATACCATATTTGTCTTCCAGATGCTCCAGCTCAGCGTCATAATTCTGAATCTCGAGATACTCTTTAAACGCAGGATTGCCGCTTATCAGCATTTCCGTATATTCTGAAAACAGTTCTCTTATTTCCTGCGAGTGATGATATGCAGGTATGATTTTAATGTCCATCTTCTTTATTTCACTCCTGCGCTGCGAAGCGCCTGCTTTGCCTTTTCTTCGTCTTTTCTTGCAACAAACAGATGATACTCATATGCCGCTGACGCATCAATAAACGGCATTCCATGGGATCTGCCCGGATTTGTCATCGGATTGGATTTCGATGTGTACTCAATCCCATGATCCACGAGAGCCGCTTTTGCACGATTATATTCTCCCATATCTCTTGTAAAATAGACTTCTTTCCTGAAAATCATATTGTATCCTCTTTTCACGCAGACACAAGGCTGCTCATTCTAACCATTTTTCTGTATCTTGAATCTTTTTGCTGAATATGCTATATTCTTAATAGAAAAGGAGCAGCCGCCCACAAGGGGTTGACCTAATAATAAAGAGATAACATAGAATTACCACCTCATTACTCGCCAAAGTTACCGGGGTGGTTTTTCTATGCTTAACACACTACTTCAAATTCGCAAATACGAATGTCAGCAATGCCAGTATGAACATTCCAAAAGCCATAAGATCTTTAAAGTCAAACGGTTTCTTGTCCATCAGCACCACCCCCATTCTATGTA
>DWWO01000100.1 GCA_019119675.1 Candidatus Mediterraneibacter faecipullorum
GTCCGGTGATATAAAAAAAGAAAGCGCTAACAACAAAACGCTTTCTTTCTTAAAAGCTGGAAAAGAGACTTGAACTCTCGACCCCTTCATTACGAGTGAAGTGCTCTACCGACTGAGCTATTCCGGCTTATGGTTCGTATCTCGACGAACCTTAGCTATTATATCGCTTTTTGTAATAAATTTCAACTGTTTTTTCAATTGATCTAATACTTTTTCAGCACTTTTTTAATCCGGTCACACAGACTGCCCTGATTTTACATTTACCGTGAGCTGATTATACGGAATCTCAATTCCTTCTGCATCAAATGTGAGTTTGATCTGCTCCATCAAACGCCATCTTGTGGCCCAATACTCTTCTGTCTTCACCCATGCTCTCAGTCCGATCACCACAGCACTGGCCCCCAGCGAGTCCACAAATACTTTGATGTCTTCATCCTGTATCACACTTGAATCGCTGTATAACATGTCCTCGATCAGTTTTTTGGCTTTCTTGAGATCTGAATCATAGCCGATCCCCACCTTCAGGTCAAGCTGGCGCTCCGGCCGTGCCGTCACATTTGTCAGGCTGTTACTAGTCAGGATACTATTCGGAACGACAACAGTCTGATTATCCACGGTTGCCAGTTTTGTATAAAAGATCTGGATTTCCTTTACCGTTCCTTCGATTCCCTCCTGTGTCACCACAATATAATCTCCGACTGCAAAAGGCTTTAGGAGAAGGATCAGGATACCGCCGGCAAAATTTGAGAGGCTCCCCTGCAGTGCAAGACCGACTGCAACACCGGCTGATGCGATCAGCGCAGCAATGGATGACGATTCAATCCCGAAATTCGTTGCGATCATGAAGATCAACAATGCATAAAGACCAAACTTTATCATAGAATCTACGAACTGAGCCACGCCGGCATCCACATTCGTACGTTCAAAAGACCGGTGTACGATTTTCCTGATCCATTTGATCACTTTGCTTCCCAAAAAGAAAAAAACAAGTGCAAGGATGACCTTTATTCCGAACTCTATGATATTCGGTATATTATCCTGTACGAACTGGACAAACTGGTTTACTTCCTGCGCGGCTTCATTTGTTGCCTCAGCAGCCGAATCAATCACGTCGCTGACCGACTCATCCGCCACATTCGTTGTCCCTGATGCCGCAGCCATGATATATCTGCCTGCATGCATGATATCAAAAGCCATAATCTTCCACCTCCGTCCTGGTTATTGCTTTAACCGGTTTCCATCACATGCTGTTCCTTTAACGCGAGAAATGCACAGAGATTTCCCCTTTTATCTCCTGTGGCCCTGTGGGAATAAAGGATCCTGCTGTTGCAGTGTGTGCACACATTTGTCACGGCAATATGCTCCGGAACGATCCCTGCCTCCAGTAAGATCCGCTCGTTCGCTTTCCAGAGATCCAGCTGGTATTTCCCGTCCGGCTTCTCATAGAAGAGTTCCTCCCAGAGTTTTTCCTCAAAGCTCTCTTTAAACCTGTCGATCACATCGGAACTCACTTCATAACAGTCCATACAGACCGATGGTCCTACTGCCGCAAGAATATCCGCGGGATCAGATGAAAATTTTTCCTGCATGAGCTGAACAGTCTTCCTTCCGATTTTTCCTACTGTTCCCCTCCATCCCGAATGGCTCAGGCCGATCACTTTCCGTACCGGGTCCACAAAATACAGAGGGACACAGTCCGCATAGGATGTCACAAGACAAATCCCCGGGATATTCGTCACAAGACCGTCCACATCTGTATAATCCCTTTCTTTTACAATCCCTTTCCCTCTGTCTTCTTCCGTGACAACACGCACATTTGTCGTATGAGTCTGCTTTGAGAGCACCATATCTTCACATCGCACTCCCATTGATTCCCCTATGCGCCGGAAATTCTCCATTACCGCCTCTTTATCATCGCCCCGGTCAAAGCTCAGGTTCAGAGAAGCGAAATATCCCTCGCTGACTCCTCCCAGCCGGGTAGAAAATCCATGTCTCACGATCCCCGTCTTTTCAAACAGCGGATAAGAAAGATAAGGCGTATCTTTTTCTACTTCATTAAATATATGTTTCCCGTTTTTATAGTTCAGACCAAGACCCATGTCCGTACCTCACCTGTCCATGCACATACTTATCCTGTAAATGCATTTTTAATATATGTTATTTCCGCGCCTTTCATCCCGGCTTTTCCCTGAATTCCGATAACATCGAAACGGCAGGGTACATCTTCGATATGATGTTCTGTAAGATAATACATAGCACAGCGGAAGATCACGTTCTGCTTTCTGGCGTCAACTGCTTCCAGGGGATTTCCCTTCCGCCCGTCCGCGCGGTACTTCACTTCGCAGAATACCATATAGTCCTCGTCTTTTGCAACTATATCGATTTCCCCTGATCTGCACCTGTAATTATATTCGAGAATCTCATATCCGAGCTGTTCAAGATAATGTCCCGCTGCCTGCTCGTAATACGCACCAGTCTGTCTCTTATTTTTCTTTTCTTCTGCTCCTGCCATAAACCTTCGATCAGCTCTCCTTGTAATGACCGGTCATTCCCGAATCCATTAAATAAAGTTTTTAATAAAGGTACGTCTGTGGATCGGTGTCGGACCCAGCCTGCGAATCGCCTCGATATGCTCCTTTGATCCGTAGCCCTTATGCTTCGCAAATCCGTACCCTGGCAGCACTTCTTCATACTGCACCATCAATCTGTCCCTTGTCACTTTTGCGATAATGCTCGCTGCTGCGATGGACACGCTCTTTGCGTCTCCTTTTATGATCGGCACCTGAGGAATTGTGATCTCAGGTATTGTAACAGCGTCATTCAGCAGGATATCGGGCTCCACCCCAAGCTCAGACACTGCCGTCCGCATGGCTTCATATGTCGCCTGGAGGATGTTTATCTCGTCAATTCTCGCAGGACTTGCCATGCCCACCCCTACGGCAACAGCTTTCTCCATGATCTCATCATAAAGCTCTTCACGCTTAGCGGCAGACAGCTTCTTGGAATCATTGAGAAAAAGGATCTCGCAGTCTGCCGGGAGAATAACTGCCCCTGCAACTACAGGGCCTGCCAGCGGTCCTCTTCCCGCTTCGTCAATACCGCAGATAAATTTACAGTCCTTATACTGTTCCTCATACTTTCGCATTTCGATGAGGCGCTCACGTTCTTTCCGTAAACTTTGTTCTTTCTTTTGATATTTTTGGATAACACTTTGAACACCAGCGCGTTCATCTGTTTCATATTTTTCATACAGGGATGACCATTCTGACTCCTGTGCATTTTCAAACTCCGCCCTGATCTGTGCGATGCTCTTACTCATGTTTGATCACTCCAAACTCGCTGAAAGGCCAGATTCTTACCCATGCACGGCCAAGCAGTTCGTCCCTGTGGATCAGTCCTACATTTGCCGCCCTGCTGTCCTGACTGTTATTGCGGTTATCCCCCAGCACAAAATATTCGTCATCCCCCAGCGTGATCGGGTCTGCGGCAAGACCTGGATCCTGCATCACTTCATTTCCATAATGTTCATGAAGAGGCTGTCCGTCGATCCAGACAACACCGTCCACGATCTGCACCGTCTCCCCCGGAAGACCGATGATCCTTTTGATATAATATGTATTTTCTTCATACCGGTATGGAAATACAACGATGTCATAACGGCTCGGCTCACGGAACCGGTATGATATCTTGTCCACAATAAGCTGGTCTCCGTCGGAAAGCGTCGTTTCCATGGAAGAACCGCTTACTTCTGTCCTCTGTCCCACATATGTGATGACCAGATAGGACGCTGCCACAACAATAAATATAAATACAAGCCATCCCAGAAGCTCTTTTATTATGCCTTTCATATATGCCTGCCTTTCCTGCTGCAACTCCCTGTTTGCTTTATGATTCCGGTTTTTCGAGAGTAATCCTGCCAAGTTTTCCGCCACGAAAATCATCCAGCAGGATCGAAGCCGCTTTCTCTGTGTCAAGTTCGCTGCCTCTTACAAGACAATGTCTGCTCTCAGCAATATTCGCCAGACACTCATATGCGTCCTGTACGTCCGGGATACTGTATTTTTCTTCCAGCACACCCGGATAGGACTCTTTGAAGAACTTGACCAGCTCTGCCGCCAGTTCTTCTGTCTGCAGGATCTCATCCTTAATGGAACCGATAAATGCAAGTTTCAGCCCTACTTCCTGATCTTCAAATTTCGGCCAGAGTATTCCCGGTGTATCAAGAAGCTCTACACTCTTATTCAGACGGATCCACTGCTTGCCTTTCGTTACACCCGGTTTATTTCCGGTCTTCGCACATGCCTTTCCTGCAAGCGCATTGATAAAAGTAGATTTCCCAACGTTAGGGATGCCGACTACCATAGCCCGCACGGGGCGGTTTAAGATGCCTCTTTTTCTATCCCTCTCTGTCTTTTCTCTGCAGGCTTCCTGTATCACTGACTGGATTGATTTGATGCCGCCGCCTTTTCTCGAATTCACTTTGACCGCGGAATATCCCTTTTCTTTAAAATATGCCACCCATTCGTCATTCAGGCGGTCTTCTGCCAGATCCGCTTTATTTAAAAGGATCAGGCGGGCCTTGCCTTTTCCCAGCTCATCGATATCCGGATTCCTGCTGGAAAGAGGGACTCTCGCGTCCACCAGCTCAATGATCAGATCGATCAGCTTTATATTTTCCTGCATCATCCTCCGGGCTTTTGTCATATGCCCCGGATACCACTGAAAATGCATGTTTGTCCTCCTTTATCTTAAAACAGCCTTGAGCCCTGTTCAAATCTGATCCGACTTCAACCAATAAAACCGAAATCCTTGCCCGGGCTCACGATAAACCAAGCCTCACCATAGATTTCATCTCTGGTCACTGCACCGATACCCGGCAGTCTGCTGTCATCACTTGCGGCATGGTTATCACCTATCACAAAATATTCGTCTTCTCCCAGTTCGACCGGCTGTTCTGCCTCACCGGCATATTCAATATTCGATACGTAAATCTGGTTCGTCAGTTCTTCACCATCGATAAGTACTGTTCCATCTGTGATCTGTACCGTTTCTCCCGGAAGTCCGACGATACGCTTCACGGAAAAATGCCCGTTCTCCTCCTTACGGAAGGCCACGATATCCCCTCTGGCAGGACTTTTGATATGATAAACTGCACGGTTGATCAGCAGGACATCCCCGTTCCTGAGTGCCGGAGCCATAGAATCCCCTGCCGTACTCACTCTCTGTCCGAAAGCCGCTACAAGAAAAACTGCCAGCATACAGACGAGAAGAAGCTCCACAGCCCATATAACAACATCTTTTGCCCCGGCCCTGCTCCTGTGCAGTTTTTCCCGGGCGAAATGCAAAGGTGCCTTTCCGTCCTCAAAACGAAGACCGCCGCGGGATGCCTTTCTTCTCGTTCTGCGCGGCTTTACCGGCTTTCTGCTATTACTGTTTCTCCTCTTTCTGCGGAAATCTAAACCCTGCATACACCCTCCAGATCAGCCAATCTATTTTGCAAAAAAGGGACAATATACAGTTCTGTAATTGTCCCTCTCATGGTTACTATTTTACTAATTCTTTTACCTTTGCAGCTTTTCCGACACGTTTTCTTAAGTAGTTCAGTTTCGCTCTTCTTACTTTACCTCTGCGAACAACCTCAACCTTTTCTACATGCGGTGAGTGGATTGGCCATGTCTTTTCAACACCGATTCCGTTGGATGTCTTTCTTACTGTAAAGGTAGCCCTTGCGCCGCCTCCCTGTTTCTTCAGGACTGTTCCCTCGAATACCTGGATTCTTTCGCGGTTACCCTCTTTGATCTTAGCATGTACTCTTACAGTATCACCGACATTAAACTCCGGTACACTCTCTTTTAACTGCTCTGCTTCAATCTTCTTAATGATCTCGTTCATTTTGTGTGACCTCCTTAATATTTGACGTTCTTAACACCTTTTGTGCCAGAGGACCATCGCTCTTCTTTTCACAACTGTTGTAGTTTACCATATTTCTACAGTATTTTCAAGTACTAATTCTGAGAATTTTCTTTCTTCCATTCCCTGAACCATTTCTTTTCTTTCTCTGCAAGCTCGCATTTCTCCAGCAGATCCGGTCTGCGTTCATACGTCCGGATAATAGACTGCTCCCGGCGCCATTTCTCTATATTGGCATGATGTCCTGACAGGAGGACCGGCGGCACTTTTTTTCCATGCCATTCTTCAGGTCTGGAATACTGGGGGTATTCCAGAAGATTGTCCTGAAAGGACTCAAACTCTGCAGACACGTCGTTATGGAGTACTCCCGGCACCAGACGTGAGATTGCGTCTACCATGACCATTGCCGGCAGCTCTCCGCCGGTAAGTACATAATCTCCGATAGAGACATAATCTGTCACGATTTCCTCAAGCACACGCTCGTCAATTCCCTCGTAATGACCGCAGAGCAGGATCAGATCCTCTTCCTGCGCCAGTTCCTCTGCCATCTTCTGATTGAACACCTGTCCCTGAGGTGACAAGTACACGGTCCGGAGACGTCTCCCCGCCGGGCTGTTTTCACCCTCTCCCGCCGCCTGTGACTCTTCGGGCACCTCGCCCTGCGCTCTGTCGCACATGCGGGACTGTATCGTTTCCGCCACAGCCTTATGCGCCAGATATACAGGCTCCGCCTGCATGAGCATTCCGGCTCCTCCGCCGTACGGATAATCGTCTACACTCTGATGCTTGTTAAATGCATAATCACGGATATTCACCGCCTCAATAGACAAATGCCCTGCATTGACGGCACGTCCGATAATGCTTGTATTCAGACCATTCATCACCATCTCCGGAAATAAAGTAAGTATATGAAAATTCATCCTCTTCCACTCCTCTTATACTAATCCGTCCAGCAGATGGATCTTCATCATCTTTTTCTCCACATCCACGTCAAGGATGCACTGCCTGATCGCGGGAACAAGCACTTCTCCATGCTCATCGGAATCAATGACATACACTTCATTCGCCCCTGTTTCCATGACATCTTTCAAAATCCCGAACCGCCCCTCTTCGGTATACACTTCCATACCGATCAGATCGGCGATATAATATTCGTCATTTTCAAGCTTCACTGCATCCTCTCTTGTTACCAGAAGAGACTTTCCTTTATATTTTTCTACGTCATTTATATTATCAATACCTTTGAACTTCACGATCACGAACTGCTTGAAGAACTTTACAGACTGGATTTCCAGCTCAAGCCGCTCTTTTCCCGTGTCCAGAAGCACTTTTTTCAATTTTTTGTATCGGGCCGGATCATCCGTTGTCGGAAATACTTTTACCTCTCCCCGGATACCGTGCGTAGAAGAAATCACTCCCACCTGAAGAAATTGTTCCATTTCTTCCGCTTCCTTTCTATTTCAAACCTATATTCAGGAAAAAGAAAGGGGCAGACTCTCCGGATCGGAAAACTGTCCCTCTTTCTTTTTGCTCCGATATCCTTTAGACGATATCGACAACGACTCTTTTATCTTCTTTTGCTGCCGCCGCTTTTACAACGGAGCGGAGCGCTTTCGCGATACGGCCCTGTTTGCCGATCACTTTTCCCATATCGCCGTCGGCAACATGGAGCTCCAGCACTGTGGTACGTCCCTCCTGCTTCTCATTTACAGAAACTTCCTCCGGATGGTCTACCAGCGCCTTGGCGATTACTTCAACTAATTCTTTCATCTTACGCGCACCTCCGCGAAGTCAAATTATTTTTCGATACCTGCTGCCTTGAAGATCTTTCCTACAACTTCTGTCGGCTGTGCACCGTTGTTGAGCCATTTCTTAGCTGCTTCCTCATCTACTTTGATCGCGCTCGGATCGCAGTTCGGATCATATGTTCCGATCTCCTCGATGAATCTTCCGTCTCTCGGGGACCTTGAATCAGCTACAACGATTCTATAAAAAGGAGCTTTCTTCTGTCCCATTCTTCTTAATCTGAT
>DWWO01000101.1 GCA_019119675.1 Candidatus Mediterraneibacter faecipullorum
GGAAATTAGGAAAAGTTAAAAGCAGGGAAATGGTGTTAAGTGGAAAAATGAGGTTGTTTGAGCTTGCGAGTTCCTCATTTTTTCACTTGTTTTTTAGCCATTTTCCTATTTACACTTAAATGTAATACCCGCCGCCATATCCGCCGCAGCACAGTCCGCTGCCGCCGCAGCAGAGATTACACAGCAGGTTCGCCATGCAGAGTTTTACACAGCAGCTTGAGTCAAATGTCCCGGGATAGCCATACGCGCTCTGGCGCTGCTGATACCAGGACTCTCCATTCTGGAGTCTTTGGAGAAGCATCTGGTACTGGACGTTATCCGGCTCAAGCCTTACGGCTTCTTTTGCATGCTCCAGCGCCGTCACATTATTTCCTGCTCCGGAATTGGCCGATGCGCTGTAGAAATACCAGAGCGCACCTCTGTCTTTTATCCCGCCCAGCACATTGAGAGCCTCTCTGTAATGCCCGCTGCGTATGTAGTTGGCAGCGGCACGCAGATGGATATCCTCTTCTGACTGACTGCTGTTCTGCTGTCTTCCCTGACCATATGAACCAGAATTTCCGAACGGATCTCCTTCACCGAAACCACCGAACGATCCATATCTGCCCGAAGCATACCCGCGCTCCCTCTCGTCCATGATCTGCTGATAAGCCTGCTGGACTTCCTTGAACTTCGCCTCAGCTTCATCCTTATGAGGATTGTTGATATTAGCATCCGGATGATACTTCCGGCTCAGCCTGCGGTATGCTTTTTTGATCTCTTCATCCGATGCATTTCTGTCCACACCTAATATGCTGTATGGATCTGACATTTCTTATCTCCCTTCGCTACATGATCAGCTCTTCTTAATAAATGTAGTTCCACATTTCGGGCAGCGCACTTCAATCTTCCCTTTTCCTTTCGGTATACGGATCTTCTGTTTACATGACGGGCATGTATAGATATGATATACCTTTCTCTGCTGCCATATATTCTTCTGTTTCTGGAAGAAGTTCCTGATCCCGTACGTCTTTGCCAGAAATGTCTGATTCTCCGAATAGCGCTTGCTCACATTTCTTGAGAACACCCGGAAATAGCAGTAGATCACTAAAACCCAGCCGATCAGATATAAAATCAATGCGATCGGATTGTTTCCGAGAAACGCTGATACAAGTACAATGACCAGACCGAGAATAAGGAGAAATTTCGATAACTGGTCGACTCCGTACCTTCCCTGCATAAAACGTATTAATCTTTCTTTCATTTCCATCCGTCCTTTTTCATTTAAGCGGGTATATCACCCATATCTTCTTTTCCGGTGCGGCAGCCGTTTTCAGCAGACTGCCCGCAAAATTAAATACAGGATATATTTTCCTCTGTTTGTCCGGCAAAGTCAATTAAAATCCTATAAATTTTATTAACAGTTCAACACATCTGGCTGTCAATTATTTAGAATGTTATCACATATTTCAGCCGAGATCAGATACACGATTTGTGAGTCATTGATCATCACATAACGGTTTCCGTTTCCGTCTTCATTTCCGATATACAGTGTAAGGAGCTGTTCTTCATCGTCCTGTGTATAAGTCGCCTCAACCGTGATTCTTGACTCTTCATCCAGTCCGTACATATCCAGATCCTCATCCTCTACAGAATAATCTGCTGCCTCGGAAAGTGTCACTGCGCCTAATCCTCCCGCCACGGCTGCGATATCTTCCGCCTGGTCTTCATCCTCACTGTCATAGGTTGTCGTCTCACCATTCTGAGTAATGACTTCTTTTACAAGATTGCCGCTTCCGATGCTCGGGTAATTGTCAAGCTGCGCCATATCGTCCAGAGAGTAATTCAACGGATCGATCACACTGCTGCTCACGGTATATACGGTATCGCTTCCACTCAGCATTACATAATAATCTTCTCCGGTCATATCTCCGAAAAGGAGCTCTGTCGTATTACCGTCCGCATCTGTGTACTCTATCGTGTATGCCGGATCATCCAGTCCGTAGGCGTCAACGGAATCCCCATCTGTCAACTCCCGGTCTGCGGTAATGCTGCCCACTGTCTCTGCCATATCTCCCGGATAGCTCTGCTGCAATGGGAAATCTTTATCCGGCGTGTAGTACCACTGGTCATCTTCTTTACTGAACTCCAGATCTCCGTTTCCCACATTGAACTTCAGGGAAACAATATCTCCGGCTGCTGTATCTGTCACATGAACGGTCGCCGCTTCCTGTTCCGCCTCCTCTTTTTCTTCCTGACCGGCATTCCATGCCCTGAGTCCGAAATACATGGCAAGCAGCAGAACCAGGACAATGGTCAGAATCAGAACACCCTTATTTTTCTTTTTCATGCTCTTCTCCTCCTGAACCATACAACGAAGCCTCCGATCAGGATCACAGCCGGAATTCCGAATATTACAAGGAAGCTGAGCAGTCCGGTATGCTGCATTGTATTATACTCTGTACCAAGGCTCTTTGCTTCGATGGAAAGGTTCTGGACACCTTCAAAGTTAGCTGTCACGGCGTTCATAAAGATCTGCGTGTTCTCAAGCTGCGGGAAAGTATCCGTGATCGACTGGTCGATCAGGCTGCCTGCTGAGATCACAGTAAGTCTGCTCTCTGTTGACTCTTCATCTGCACTCTCGATCGTCTCGGTGGCAACAGCCCCAAGCGTATAACTGCCCTGCTGCTGTGTTTCTTCTGTTACTGCATACGCCTGATCCGATGAAGCCATAAATGAAGTAGTCGAGATCGTATCCCGCTCCGGATCAGTCAGGTTCATGCCGTGTGCATTGGTGAGCAGCACCATCTCCGAAAAAATATTGTCTGCCATATCACCTGATACCGAGAGTTCCGGGAAGATATAGTAATAATTCCCCTGATAGCATCTCGTCGGGTCTGCAATATAGCCGTCTGCCGCCTCGATGCCGTACTCACTCAGCACTCCTGCAAGACTCGGCAGATCAGCAGAACTGGTGTCTCCGAACAGGATCATCACCTTTCCGCCGCCTGCGAGATAATCCCGGAGCATCTGCGCCTCATCTTCGGAAAGATCCGTTGTCGGCGCATACATCAGAAGCAGATCACAGTCCTCGGGAATCGAGGTTGACATCAGAAGATTTACTTCTGAAAGCGTATAGCTGTTCTTCTCCATCAGATCTGTGATCGTGGTGGACAGGGTGCTTTCTCCATGACCGGTAGTCTGGTAGATCGTATGGTCCGCTTCGTTCGTAACGTAATTCACCGCTCCGGTAAGCTGTCCCTCTCCGTCAAATTCCGTATATGATGTCGTTCCGTAATAGTAATAAGAATACTGATCCATCACAAGAATGTCATTAAAGGAAACCGTCGTCGTCTTTCCTGTATCTTCACATGATATGACGATCGTATTTTCCGTCGTGTCATAATCTGTCAGCGCGGACGGATGGAGCACCGGATCGATCCATTCCACATTGATCTTATCTGACAGAGACGCATATCGGCTGAGGAATGTTGTGATTCGCTCGTCCGTATCATCTTTTACTGCCAGTACTTTCATGTCCACTTCATTGTCCAGGCTGTCCAGAAGTTCTGTCGTTGTGTCTGAAATGTCATAAATCTTCGTGCTGCTCACATCCAGATTGCGGTAAGCCTCCGGAATCTGCCCCACGACCAGATTGAACACGATGACAACAGCGATCACAAGTACAGTCAGCCCTACGCTGTATGCACCGTGCTTTGTGCCCGACGTCCGAAATATATTTTTCAACGATTTTATTCTATTCATCTTCCGGCCCTCCTAACTCCAGCGTCTTTTCTGGATCGACTGTATCGTCAGAAATACGAATACCGCTATGATCGACAGATACAGAGCTATCCCGGTCACGTCGACAATACTGTTTTCCGTGATATCCGTGAACACATTTGCAAGTGCCAGTCTGCCCAGAAGATTGGTGAGCAGATTTTCATAGAGTTCCTGCTTTACGACAAATACAATGATCGACGCAGCCGCACCGATCACTTCAATCGCGCCGGATATGACTGCATTTCCGGTCATGTGCCAGACGTAGAACGCCACGATCGTTACAACGATCAGTATTCCCACAAGACCGCTGATTGCGGAACTGGGCAGCATGGATAGTATCCCGTCCCACAGATACAGAACGAGCAGGATGCCGAACGTGCTGATGAACGCAATGATCTGACTCTCTGTCAGGGAGGACAGGAACATACCGATCGCCGCATAGACACAGCCGAGCAGGAAGAAGACTGCGATCGAGATGTAATCCACTGTAAGATACGCCGTTCCCTGTGATTTTATGATCAGCGGGAAAATGCAGAAGATCACATTCGGGATTGCGATCACCGTCACCATGGCAAGATATTTTCCCATCACGATTTTTCCGAGACTGACAGGAGCTGTGAGCAGGAGCTGATCCGTCTTATTTTTCCTCTCCTCCGAGAAACTTCTCATTGTGATCAGCGGAATTCCCACAATAAACACGATCAGAGATCCTGACAGCGTATAGGAAAAATACGGATATCCCGACATCAGATTGTAAGCCATGAAATAGATGCCTGTAAATGCGATAAGAAATGCAATGAATACAGGGCCCACCATGGATTGAAAATATGATCTGAGCTCTCTTTTATAAATCGCCAGCATCTGTTCCGACCTCCTCCCATTTTGTCTTAGATATAAATGCTTCCGGAACAGTGTCACTCTGGGTCAGTTCCATGAATACATCTTCCAGAGTCGTCCCTGTTGTTTTCAATGTCAGAAGAGGAGTCTTCGCTGCTGCAAACGCCGTGAATACCCGCTCCCTGATATCTTCGCCTTTCTTCTCCGTGATCCTTGCCCGTGTCAGTCCGTCCCCGCTCTCCTGAGTCTCGATCATTTCGATACCCGGCACATTTTTCAGAATCAGCCGTACTTCGGACGGTGATGCCCCGGTCTCGATTTCAACGGAATTATGTTCTCCCAGCATCTTCTCCAGATTCTCCGGCGTATCGCTGGCCACCAGTCTGCCTTTGGATATGATCAGTATATAATCACAGACTTCCCTTACTTCCGCAAGAATATGAGAACTTAAGATGACCGTGTGTTTCTTCGCCAGTTTCCGGATCAGCTCACGGATCTCAATGATCTGTTTCGGGTCGAGGCCCACGCTTGGTTCATCCAGTATGATGATCTCCGGGAAGCCGAGGATTGCCTGCGCAAGACCTACTCGCTGCCTGTAACCTTTGGAAAGGTTTTTGATGAGCCTGTTCTCCACCTCCCAGATCTTCACCATCTTCTCTATCTCTGTGATCTCTTCCTCTCTTTTCGCCTTCCTGATACCTTTTAGTTCTGCGGCGAATTCCAGATACTCCCGGACTGTCATATCCACATAAAGCGGCGGCTGTTCCGGGAGATAGCCGATATGCTTCTTCGCCTCCTCAGGTTCTTTCAGGATATCATGCCCGTCTATGAGCACTTCACCTTCCGTGGCTCCGAGATATCCTGTCATAATGTTCATGGTCGTCGATTTTCCGGCTCCGTTAGGACCCAAAAAGCCGTAGATCCTCCCGGATTCAATCTTAAAATCCAGA
Organism: Candidatus Mediterraneibacter faecipullorum; assembly: GCA_019119675.1. Lineage (GTDB taxonomy): Bacteria > Bacillota > Clostridia > Lachnospirales > Lachnospiraceae > Mediterraneibacter > Mediterraneibacter faecipullorum. The sequence continues at coordinate 5,550 of DWWO01000101.1, forward strand.
TGGTCTACGGCCAGATGAGACCCGTATTTTTTTACCAGATTCCTCACTTCGATCAAAGCCTTACCCTCCTAAACACATATTTAAACACGTTAAAAGGGTAACAACATTGTGTGAACGTTCTGTGTTATAAATGTGATAAAGAAATGGTCACAGCATGCATTCATGCAGGGCTTCCTGTTCGATCCCGTGTTCCGCCATCACGGCAGCGAGATGTTCTCTCTCTGTGAGCGGCGCGCACCATGCAAGTCCGCACCCTGCAGATATCTCCCTCGGCACAGGGATCAGCCTGCCCGGAACTCCTATTTCCCGGCAGGCTTTCTCCATAGCCATCGCGTCTGCTGTTGTATGAAATGTGACGACAAGTTTCAGTTCTTTCTTCCTCATAGCATCCTTCTTCCGTTACTCGATCACAACAGCGAATCCGTCCTCGATCTCTGTCGAAGTATATTTTCTCCCGTGGTCTCTCGCGCATTTCTCCACATTCATTCTCTGATGCGGTTCTGTCACAAGAACTCTGATCGCACCTTTCTCACTTTTTACTGCTTCTTCTGTGAGCATCATCGGCTCTGGGCAGGAAAGCCCTCTTGCATCTACTTCTTTCATCTTTTATTCCTTCTTTCTTTTATTCTTTTCCGTCTTATTTATTCTCACTTCTTTTATTGAAAAATCCGACGACAAAGCATACTACAATACAGATGATAACCGCGACTTTTCCATTCAGCGGCACGCTTCCTGATACCACTTCCTGCGTCTCTGCATTGAGAGCCGTCGCGCTCGCCGCAAGTCCCAGATTGTGCGCAAGGGCCGCACCGATGAACATTCCAATCACGGTCACGGCAGAATCTGACGATCCCTGACCGGCGAGTATGAGCTGACGCAGCGGGCATCCGCCTGCCAGAACTGCGGCAAATCCTACTGCATACATCCCGAGGATATTCCACAGGTGTTCGGAGTGCGCGATGATTCCCGGAGTATCAAATGCGAGTGTGAAATTACCCGTCGCGATATTATAGATCAGCATGACAACGAAGAAGCTTCCGATGATCGTCAGCAGATCGAAGTTCTTCATCAGGATCACATCACGGATGCTCCCTGCAAAGCACATTCTTGATTTCTGCGCAAATATACCGAAGACCAGTCCACAGATCAGTGAAAGGATGATCGGTGCATGCATACTTCCCGGTCCGCTCTCGCTGCTCTTTAACAGCGTCGTCGCAAGCGCCAGTACAAGGATCCCCAGCATCAGTACCGGCAGCACGCCGCCACTCATCCTGTTCGTCAGGTGTGCACGCCCGAGGCTGAAGCCTTTCTTCAGGGCAATGACGCCCGTTCCCACTCCGAGGACAAATCCGATCAGAGCCACCCAGGCATTCAGATCACCGGCGGACATACGGATGATCATACGCAGCGGACATCCCAGAAATACGAGCGAACCAATAGCAAGGATCATGCCGAGCACGAAACGCACCATAGGTGATGATCCCGCTGTAGAGCGGTATTCCTTTGTCGCCACAGAGATGATGAACGCTCCCAGTACCAGTCCGATGATCTCAGGTCTTGCATACTGGACAGTCTCTGTGGAATGGAGTCCTAAAGCCCCTGCAGTATCGCGGATAAAACAGGCGATACAGAACGCCATGTTTGCCGGATTGCCGAAATACGCCAGACATGCCGCCACGAGACCGCATACAACGCCTGCGAGCGCAAGTTTCTTCTTTGAATCAGCTAAATTCATGTTTCTTTTCCCTCCTGCTTATCTTCCGGCACAGTCTCTCATTCACGCGCCGGTTCTTCCGCCGGCACAGTTCTTACTCCCGTGCCAGTTCTCCCACTGCCCGGATGGCAGTGTCGACTTCTTCTTCCGTATTATAGTGAGAGAAACTGAACCTTACCGCTCCCTGCTCCAAAGTGCCGAGCGCCTTGTGCATCAACGGCGCACAGTGGGCTCCCGGGCGAGTCACGATCCCGTATTCTACATTCAGCTCGTCACTGACTTCCGAAGAGTCATAGTCCCCGATATTAAACGACACGATGGCAGCACGTTTCTGAGTGCTGAAATCTCCGTAGATTTTAATACCTGGAATGGAGGAAATACCTTCATAAAACCGGCGCATCAGAGACAGTTCTTTCTCCCGGATCACGTCCAGTCCTGTCTCCTCGAGATAACTGACCGCCGCCCCGAGCCCGGCAATACCGTGCCCGTTCAGTGTTCCTGCTTCCAGCGCCGTTGGCATCTGGGACGGATGACGGGGATTGTATGTATCAATCCCGCTTCCGCCTGAGAGCAGCGGACGGATACTGACTCCTGTCCTCACATACATTCCGCCTGTTCCCTGTGGCCCCAGAAGGCCTTTGTGACCGGTAAAGCAGAGGACATCGATCCCCCGATTCTGTACGTCGACCGGCCATACACCTGCAGTCTGAGAGGCGTCCACAACAAAAAGAAGTCCGTGCCTTTTCGCAATTTTTCCCGCTTTGGTCAGGTCGATCATATTTCCTGTCAGATTTGACGCATGCGTACAGACGATGGCTTTCGTATTCTCTTTTACAGCGCCTTCCATATCTTTGTATGAGATATTTCCTTTTTCATCGCATCCAAGGATTGAAAGTTCCACACCGCGTTCCTGACATTCATACAGCGGTCTTAAGACTGAGTTATGTTCAAGCACCGTGGTTATCACATGATCTCCCGGACAGAACAGCCCTTTTATGGCAATATTAAGACTCTCCGTCGAGTTGGCGGTAAATACGATCCTGGATGCCGATTCTGCATTGAAAAAATACGCCAGCTTCTCCCTCGCCCCGTAGATCACCCGCGAAGCGTCCAGTGCCGGCTCCGATGCGCCTCTGCCTGCATTCCCCATCGTGTCAAATGCTGCGAGAACTGCCGCCTTGACAGCGTCCGGCTTGTGTAATGTAGTAGCCGCATTATCCATGTAGATCATTGATTTTCTCTCCTTTTCTGCTCTGTTTTAAGTATATGGCTCCTGTCGGAAAACGTCTAATCGAAAACAGAAATAAGAGGCTGCCACTTATAGAAAACATCTATAAACAACAACCTCAGTCACCACATTCCTACAGATATATATGCTTTACTGTTTTTATAAATTTCTCTGCTGCGGGCAGACTGGGATATCCTGCGTCGAAGACCATATTGATATTCCGCTTTCCGCCGGTCTCTCCGAGTGGGAACGCGAGCAGCCTCCCGCTGCTGATCTCTTCCCTTGCCGCCAGTGCGGAGAGGATGGATATTCCCATGCCGCTGCTCACTGAACGCTTGATCGTCTCCTGATTCTCCATTACTGCCGCCACATTAAGCGCTGAAATGTCAATCCCCATCTGCTCAAGAAGACGCAGGGCTTCTTTTCTCGTTCCCGATCCCTCTTCCCTTAAAATGACCGGCTCTTCCGGGAACCATGATGCCGCGTCTGCATCTTTCCGCGCTTTGAACTGTTCTGTCGCGGGTGTAAGGATCACAAGCTCATCCTGATAGAACGGAATATAGGTGCAGTTTCCCTTTTCAATCACAGTTCCTGTAAATCCCACATCCGCCTTATGAGACCGGATCATCTCCACGACTCCTTCGCTGTCTGTCTCGAAAAGCTTCAGTTGTTCTTCCGGATATTCTCTGCGGAACTGCGCCATGATATCCGGGAGAAGATACTGTGACGGGATAGTGGAAGCAGCAATCCTGAGCACGCTGCCCGACTGTTTCCCCGTAAGTCCGAACCTGTCGCGTATCTTCTGTTCCAGCTCAAGCATCTGCTCCGCGTAAGCATACAGTTCCTTTCCTGATTCAGACAGGGCCACACCTTTCGTATTCCTTACCAGAAGACAGGTATTCAGTTCACGTTCCAGAGAAGCAATATGTGCGCTGACCGTCGGCTGTGTCAGATAAAGCTGCTTTGCGGCAGCCGAAAAACTCTTCGTCTCCGCCACCCGCACAAATGCCTCCAACTGTTTCAGATTCATCTCATTTCCACCTTGTCACGAAGCCTGATACACGGACGATCCACGCCGTGATCGATCACTTTTCCGACTACGGATACCTTTGTTCCCAGATCCGCGCACACAAGCACTCTTAGCATCTCTTCTGCCTCTTCTTCCGGCACGGCAAACAATAAACCTCCCGAAGTCTGGGGATCACTGAGCAGATCTACATACACCTCGTCCACATCGCCTGCATCCAGAAGCCTGCTCACATGTTCCTGATTCCGGTATGCGCCGCCCGGGATCAGCCCCATCCCGGCGTACTCCTTTGCGCCCTGCATAAAGGCGATGCCTTCCACTCCGATCTCGATCACCGCTTTACTGGCTTCTGCCATCTCTGAACAGTGCCCCAACAGACCGAATCCGGTCACATCCGTACACGCATGCACTGTAAAATCCGCGGCAGCCTCTTTTGCTTTCCGGTTCAGTGTCGTCATAACACGGATCACTTCCTGTTCCGCCTCCGGTGATGCCATCTGTGCTTTTACCGCAGTATTTATGATCCCGCTGCCGAGCTGTTTTGTAAGGATCAGCACATCGCCTTTCTTACATCCGAAGTTTTTATATACGCGGTCAGGATGCACGATCCCGGTCACGGATAGTCCGTATTTCGGCACGTCATCCTGAATTGAATGCCCGCCTACAAGGACAGCCCCCGCCTCTCTTACTTTATCTGCGCCGCCCCTTAATATTTCTCCCAGAATATCCGGATCAAGGTCTCCCGGAAAACATACAATGTTCAGCGCGATCTTCGGTTCGCCGCCCATGGCGTACACATCACTCAGGGCATTCGTCGCCGCCACCTGTCCGAACGTGTATGGATCGTCCACCACCGGAGTGAAAAAGTCCAGTGTCTGGATCACTGCCACGTCGTTCGTGATCTTATAAACTGCGGCGTCATCCGACGTCTCAAATCCCACGATCAGATCCCGATCACTGAATTTCGGCAGACGGCCGAGTACGCGAGAGAGGGTGTCCGGCCCGATCTTCGCCGCGCATCCTCCGTGCTTTGCAAATTGTGTCAGACGGATCTCTTCTGGCATATTTTCTGCACCTCCCATCAGCCGCCTCATTAAGGACGGATCACGCTTATTGCATTTTGCAGCGTCTCTACAATACTGTACATATTTGTCACGCCTCCGATGACAAGCTTATCCTTGATTCCATAATAATCAAGGCAAGTACCGCACGTCTGGATCTCCACGCCCTGCTCCTCAAGCGTCTTCAGATCTTCAAGACTCTCCGATCCCTCGACTGTCAGCTTTGCTCCGCCGTTGTAGAAGAGGATCTTATCCGGCAGATCATCAAGCTGCGTCAGCGCGAAGATGAAGCTTTTTATGAGGATACGCCCAAGCTCTTCACTTCCTTCTCCCATCCTGTCAGAGCCGACTGCTACAACCGTACCGGCACATGTCCGGCATCCCGCTGCCGCCTCCTGCTGATCCTGTCCCTGAGGCTGTGCGGCGGAGTTCTTTGCGCTCTGAAGCTGCTGTGCCGCTGCTTCGCCCACTGTGATCAGCACCCGGTACCGCTTCTCCCCGAGCTGCTCTGACCCGGCCGATGCGCCGGAACTTTTCGCCATCTTTGTTACATTTTTTACCGCTGTCTCATTGTCCACCAGAACTTCAATCTCCCCCGGGCCGTTCAGCTCTCCGAGAGCTTTCTTCGTCTTTACCACCGGGATCGGGCATATATCGCCTATTGCATTTACCGTGATCATCATTGTCAACCTCCTTGTCTTCTTATTAGCCTGTCCAGCTAAGTATATCATATACTTTTTTTTCCGTCCATTGCCCTTCCTGCCTACCTGTGCTATAATCACTTGACAGGTTTATAGTATAGATCAGAAAGGAAACATTTTATGTGGATTGCTGATAAATGGAAAGATTATGAAGTCATTGACTGCTCAAAAGGAGAAAAACTGGAGCGTTGGGGAGAATACATCCTCGTCCGCCCCGATCCGCAGGTCATATGGGATACGCCAAAAGACGACCGTGGATGGAGACATATGAACGGGCATTATCACCGGAGCAAAAAGGGCGGCGGTGAATGGGAGTTCTTCAGTCTGCCGAAACAGTGGCAGATCCGGTACGGATCTCTTACTTTTAATCTGAAGCCATTCAGTTTCAAACATACGGGGCTTTTCCCCGAGCAGGCGACTAACTGGGACTGGTTCTCTGAAAAGATCCGAAATGCCGGTCGTCCGGTCAAAGTGCTGAATCTTTTCGCCTACACGGGCGGCGCCACACTGGCTGCGGCAGCCGCGGGAGCCCAGGTCACTCACGTGGACGCCTCAAAAGGTATGGTAACATGGGCAAAGGAAAACGCAGTTTCTTCCGGGCTGAAAGACGCCCCGATCCGCTGGCTTGTGGACGACTGTGTAAAGTTTGTTGAGCGTGAGATACGCCGCGGAAATACTTATGATGCCATCATAATGGACCCGCCCTCCTATGGAAGAGGGCCAAAGGGCGAGATATGGAAGATCGAAGATATGATCCATCCGCTCATTAAACTGTGCACAAAGATCCTGTCGAAAGACGCCCTGTTCTTCCTTGTCAACTCATATACGACAGGACTTGCGCCCGCAGTACTCACCTACATGATAGCCACGGAATTAAAACCATGGAACGGACATGTGGAATCACAGGAGATCGGTCTTCCGGTAACCAGATCCGGACTGGTGCTTCCCTGCGGCGCATCCGGACGCTGGGAGAGCTGATACTTTCTTACATTTTACAGGAGGGGGGAAAATATGAATCAGAACATAAAGAAAAAGTTTGCAGAATACTATCTTTATTTTATGATGTACTCCATCATCGGATGGATCTACGAAGTGTTTCTTGAAGTTGTCGTATACCGTTGGGGCTTCTCTAACCGGGGCGTGCTCTTCGGTCCGTACTGTATCATCTACGGAGTGGGAGCGCTTATTCTGATCTTCTCTCTGGGAGGGCTTCAGAAGAAGCGGCTGTATCTGGGAAAAGTTCTTGTCACACCGGTACTTGTTTTCATTGGAATCGTAGTCATCACTACTGTTGTAGAACTTATTGCCAGTTATATCATGGAATTCACTCAGGGCGGATGGCAGTGGGATTACACCCGGTTTGCATTTAATTTTGAGGGCAGGATCGCACTGAATCCGAGTATCCGTTTCGGCATCGGCGGAATGGTCTTCCTTTATCTGCTGCAGCCGTTATTTAAAAAACTTACCGGCAAGATGTCCGACCGGACACTATATACCGTCAGCCTGATCCTTCTGGTTCTGTTTATCGCAGACATTATTTACACATACCTCTTTTAAATCACCGGAAGTGCCAAAAGGCACATTCCGGGATTGTATGCGGTCTTCACCTTACTTCAATACCGCTCATGATCTCCCCGATCGGCGCCGAGATGGAAAGCTCCGCGCGGACAGCTCTTCCGGTAGCCGATTTATTGATGACGACCAGGTGTTTTCCCCGGAAATAGTCGATAAATCCTGCCGCCGGATATACCACGAGCGATGTTCCCCCGATAATGAGTGTATCGGCAGACGCGATCGCCTCTACTGCCCCTCGTATCACATTCTGGTCAAGTCCTTCTTCATAGAGAACGACATCCGGCTTGATAAGCCCGCCGCATTCGCAGCGCGGCACGCCGTCTGCATCTTTTACATAACGCGCATCGTAGAATTTCCCGCATTCCATACAATAGTTCCGGTGAATGCTTCCGTGCAGCTCATAGACCATCCTGCTGCCTGCCGCCTGATGCAGGCCGTCTATATTCTGCGTCACTACCGCAGTAAGCCTGCCGGCTTTTTCAAGCTCCGCCAGTTTTATATGTGCCGGATTCGGCTTTGCATCCAGAGCCATCATCTTCTCCCTGTAAAAATCATAAAAGGCTTCCGGATATTTCATAAAGAAGCTGTGGCTTACCACCTGCTCCGGCGAATACTTATACTTCTGATGATAGATACCGTCCGCACTTCTGAAATCTGGTATCCCGCTCTCCGTTGACACTCCTGCCCCGCCGAAGAATACGATACGGCTGCTGTCGTCTATAATCTTCTGAAGCTGTTCAATTTCTTTTTCATACATAATGGTCTGCCCCTTTCCTGATCAGCGGATCACTGCATCTGGCATATCCTTTTCTGCCTCTCAGTCTGCTTTGAGATGACCTTTCTCGATATGCTTATCCATGATCTCAAGCATCTTTTCCCACACGATCTGCGATGTCTCCGGAATCCTCTCGTTCCGTTTACATACCTGGGATTTGTGTACTCCATGTTCTGTCCAGCTTCTGCCGTCCGACGCGTCATTTAACAGCAGCGGCTGAAAATTATCGAGCAGATGGGCAAACTTCGCATCCGCACTCTCATACTCTTCAAATTCATCCCACAATTTCCGGAAATATGTGCCCTGATCTTCCGGGAGCAGTCCGAAAATGCGGTCGGCAGCCTTCACTTCCCGCTCTCTCTTAGTGGCTGCGCCCGCCGAATCATAAGCGTAAGTATCTCCGGCGTCTATCTCAACAAGGTCGTGGATCAGAACCATGATCATCACTTTCGTCAGGTCCACATCTTCTTTCATATGTTCCTTTAAAAGCACGGCAGACAGCGCAAGGTGCCAGGAATGCTCCGCGTCATTTTCCTTTCTCTGCCCGTCCGCCAGATAGGTCTGCCGGAAGATATTTTTCACTTTGTCAACTTCCAGGATAAATCTGATCTGCTGCCCGAGCCTTTCTCTTTCATGGATATAATCCTGATTTTTCTCTTCCATCATTGTCATCTCCGTTTCTTCTCACTCTATAGCATATTTTATCATGTCCGGAAGAAAAAGACACAAAAATATTCTATATTCAAAAAAGCTGTTACCGCAGCCGCATCGCATTTCACGCATGGCTGTGTAACAGCTTCTCTTTAAAGTTCACTTTCTGAGGCGATTACAGGATGACCTTACCGCTCTCTACGCCGTTTACAACATAGTAAGCAGCGGATTCTTCCGGTTTCAGATACAGCTGAACATCTTTGATGTCATCCACATTCTGGTTCAGGTCATATGTCCAGATATCCTTTACTTTCTGAAGAATCTCTTCCTGAGAGTATTCTTTTCCTGCAAACTGGAGATACATCTCTGTCTTGATCTCAGCTTTCTTTGCAGCTGCTTTCTTTGTTGTCGCCTTCTTTGCCGCAGTTGTCTTCGCTGCTGTTGTTTTCTTTGCCGTCGTTTTCTTTGCTGCGGTCTTCTTTGCAGTAGTTGTTTTCTTTTCTTCTGCCTTCTCTGCCGGTGTATCTACTAAAACTGCTGCTTTTGTCTCAAGCTTTTTCGTTGTGTCTTTCTTTGTCTCGATTGCTTTCGCGCTTTCTGCCTTTACTGTCTTGTCAGCCGCTTTTACAGTTTCTGCTTTTGCAGCCTTTGTCTCTGTTTTAGCCGGCTCTGCCTTAACTGTTTTTTTCTCAGTCTTTACAGGCTCTGCCTTTACAGCCTTAGCTGCTGTCTTTACTGTCGAATTTGTCTTCTTTACTGCCATAATACTTGTCCCTCCTAAAATAACTTACCAAGTATTTCCGACTCCGGCCTTTTACAGTCGTGTCCTAAAATGTTCAACTCAATCCTCAAGTTCCATAGGGGATTGTACCTCATTTTTAGAAAAAGGTCAAATTTTTTTATTTCTTTTGCTCAATTATTTATCTGATCATTATATCCCCTGAAAAATTCTGACAATCCGGTCAATGATTTTATTAAAACCGGTACTTCCTCCTCATCCAGTCTGCTGATCACTGCTTCCGTCATCTGACTGTGATACTCACGATGATGCTCATACGCCCGCTTTCCCTTGTCAGTCAGTTTTAAAAACACGACACGTCTGTCCTCATCACTTCTCTGCCTCGTCACATATTTCTTGTTGACCAGACTGTTGACTGACGTAGTGAGCGATCCTGCCGTGATCCCCAGTTTCTTTGCCACTACAGACATGGTATTTTCGCCGGAAAGCCCGACAGCTTCTATGATATGCATATCATTATTTGTGATATCCTTAAACTCATCGGTGATGATCGCCTCTTCTTCCAGTTTCAATATTTCATTGAACAGGTTTACCAGAACATCATTGATGGTATCGCGCGGGTTCATCCGGTTACTCTCCTTTCTGTCAGGCAAACAATTCCTGAACCGCTTCTCTTACAGTATCTATCTTCTGCGCCTTCCACGCCTTCGCGCCGCAGAAGAGCAGGCCTTCCTCTATATTTCCTTTTACGGCATTGATCAGTCCGTCCGTAATGCAGTACGGGATGTCGGCAGGGCTGCACTTCGCCAGACATCTGTGGCAGGGAGTGTGGGGGATTTTCACGCCGTCCGCCACCCTCTTCATCAATGGATTGAGGATCGCGCGTCCGGGCATTCCCACCGGACTTTTCACGATACGGATATCTTCCTGTGAAGCATGTATATACGCTTCTTTGTATTTAATATCCGCATCACATTCCTCCGTTGTGACAAACCGTGTCGCCACCTGTACACCGTCAGCGCCCAGATCCATCACACGTTTTACATCACTGCTGTCATAGATGCCGCCTGCCACAACGACCGGGATATCGACGCCGTACTTTTCTCCGTACTTCTTCACGGTGCAGATGATCCGCCGGATTTCCTCTCCGTAGGATTCCGGAGTATACTCTGAGAGTTCTTCTCTCTTAAATCCCAGATGTCCTCCGGCTTCCGGCCCCTCGATCACGACCAGATCCGCTGTCCTTTTATATTTCCTGTCCCAGTACTTCAGGATCACATTTGCAGACTTGTCTGTCGATACAATGGGAGCGATCTTCGTACTGCTTCCCTCGGTAAGCGCCGGCAGATCTGTCGGAAGTCCGGCACCCGATATGATAATGTCCGCTCCTGCTTTTACAGCCGCTTTTACATGGGCTGCATGTTCTTTCAGGGCTGTCATCACATTATAGCCTATGATCCCGTCCGGAGAGATATCTCTGGCCTTTTTCATCTCGCTCTCGATCGCTCTTAAATTCGCGGCCGCAGGATCTGCGTCAAAGTCCTCTTCCCTGTATCCGATCTGTGCAGTGGAGATGATGCCCACACCGCCTTCTTTCGCAACCGCCCCCGCCAGTCTGCCGAGGCTTATCCCAACGCCCATGCCTCCCTGGATCAGAGGGACACGGGTAAGCTTATCGCCAATCTTCAGATTTTTCATATTAACCCTCTTAAATTTACCTACGCAGCAGTTCAGCATGCGCCATTCGCAAAGCCGCACTTACATCCTGCGGAATCTGTCATACCGGTTCTTTGTCAGCTCTTCTTCACTGTAACCTGTATACTCCTGAAGGAATGCCGCAATTCTTCCGTCGAGTTCCTCACATACCGTTCCCATGGTTGCATCACTGAACTCGTCCGGCTCCGCAATGACCTGCTCAATGATTCCGAGGCGTTTCAGGTCTCCCGCTGTCAGCTTCATGACCTCAGCCGCTTCGCTCGCCCTCTTGCTGTCTTTCCAGAGGATACTTGCAAATCCTTCGGGTGAGAGTACGGAATAGATAGCGTTCTCGAGCATCCATACTTCGTCTGCTACTGCCATGGCAAGCGCGCCGCCGCTTCCGCCCTCACCGATCACCACAGAGAGTACCGGTACTTTCAGGCCGGAGAGCTCGAACAGGTTTCTGGCAATAGCCTCGCCCTGTCCTCTCTCTTCCGCTTCCAGGCCGCAGAATGCTCCCGGAGTATCCACGAAGCAGATGACCGGACGGCCGAATTTCTCGGCCTGTTTCATAAGCCTGAGCGCTTTTCTGTATCCGTCCGGAGACGGCATGGAAAAGTTGCGGTCCAGATTCTCTTTTGTCGTCTTTCCCTTTGCCTGAGCGATCACAGTCACGGGAATCCCGTGGAAATATGCGATGCCTCCGACAATGGCATGGTCGTCCTTAAAATAACGATCTCCATGGAATTCCATAAAGTCTGTGAACAGAGCGTCAATATAGTCTGTTCCAACCGGACGGTCTTTCTTTCTGGAAATCTGTACTCGTTCCCATGCGCTCAGTGCATTTTCCGCTTGCCCGTTATGAACTGCTTCCGACTGCTCTTTTGCGATGTCGTCTGATATTTCACTTGCTACAGCTTCCGGGTTTTCCTGCCTCTCGGCGTCACGGTCTGAATCTTTCTCTCCCTTCTTCAATGCTGCTTTTACTGCAGCGGCATCTGCCGGGTGATGCATCTCAAGAATCTGGGAGAGCACATCTTTAAGTTCCTCCCTCTCTACAATGCGATCCACGAAACCATGATCCAGAAGGAACTCAGAACGCTGAAAACCTTTCGGCAGTTTCTGTCCGATCGTCTGCTCAATGACACGCGGGCCTGCAAATCCGACCAGCGCCTTCGGCTCTGCCAGTATAATATCTCCGAGCATGGCAAAACTTGCCGTCACACCTCCGGTCGTGGGGTCTGTCAGCACGGATACATGGAGCTGTCCTGCATCGCTGTGTTTTTTAAGCGCCGCCGATGTCTTCGCCATCTGCATCAGGGATACGATTCCTTCCTGCATGCGCGCACCGCCGGAACAGGTAAAGATAATGACAGGAAGTTTCTCCTCTGTAGCCCGCTCTACCGCTCTTGCGATCTTCTCGCCCACGATCCATCCCATACTGGACATCATAAATCTTCCGTCACAGACTCCGACTACCGCGGGATTTCCGTTTATCAGGACTTTGCCTGTCACAACCGCCTCATTCAGGTTCGTGCGTTCTTTCAGCTGCCTGATCTTCTCCTCATATCCTTTGAAATCCAGAGGATTGACGAAATCCATCTCCTTATTCCACTCTTCAAACGAGCCCTCGTCCGCGATCATCTCGATCCGCCTGTAAGCGTGCACACGGAAATATCCATGACATTTCGGACAAATATAGTATCCTTTCTTCACATCCTCGGCAATGATAGCCGCCCCGCACTTATTACATTTACGCAGAAGGCCTGTCGGTACTTCCGGCCGTGAATTACGAAGGGAGATATAATGGGATCTGCCGCTTGTTTTTTTAAACATATCTTTCAGATTCATCTGAGATTACCTCCTGATATTGTCTGATTACTCTGACAAATGGTAACTGTCCGGCATGGATCATTCGCAAAGCCGCACTAACGTGCGGACCAGACTGTTACCCCAAATTTTCAATAAACTCGATATCAATATTTCCTGATATAAAATCCGGATGATTTAATATCTCATACTGATAATCTACATTCGTGTCGATCCCCTCAATGATCACTTCTCCGAGAGCGCTTCGCATCTTACGGATCGCCTCATTCCTGTTCTTCGCATGCACGATCAGCTTCGCCAGCATGGAGTCATAATACGGCGGAACAGTATAGCCGCTGTAAATTGCCGCGTCAATGCGCACTCCCTTTCCTCCTGGCAGATACATATCCGTAATCGTTCCCGGTGACGGGCGGAAGTTCTTTGCCGGATTCTCTGCATTAATACGGCACTCGATAGCATGTCCCGTGATATGCACATCTTCCTGCTTATAGCTTAACGGTCTGCCGTCAGCAATGCGGATCTGCTCTTTGATCAGATCGATCCCCGTCACCCACTCTGTGACCGGATGCTCCACCTGGATTCTTGTGTTCATCTCCATAAAGTAGAAGTTATTATTCTTCTCAAGCAGGAATTCGATCGTCCCCGCATTTGTATAATGAGCTGCTTTTGCCGCTTTCACGGCAGCCTCTCCCATCTTCTCGCGAAGCTCCGGAGTAAGAGCGATGGACGGTGATTCTTCGATCATCTTCTGGTGATTTCTCTGGATCGAACAGTCACGCTCCCCGAGATGGATCACATTGCCATGCTCGTCGGCAAGTATCTGAAATTCGATATGTCGCGGATGCTGGACAAAATGCTCAATGTACATCGTATTATCGCCGAATGCCATCTGGGCTTCCTTCTGGGCCGTATTAAAGCTGTTGACAAACTCTTCCGGAGTCTGCGCCACACGCATGCCTTTTCCACCGCCGCCAAGCGCCGCTTTTACGATGACCGGATAGCCGATCTCATCTGCGATCTTTGCACCCTCCTCAGCGTCATAAATCGGATCTTTACTTCCCGGAATGACCGGAACACCGGCGTTTATCATCGTATTCCTTGCCTCGGATTTATTTCCCAGACTCTGGATAACCTGCGATTTCGGCCCGATAAACGTAATGTTGCACTGTTCGCACAGCTCTGCGAATCTGCTGTTTTCCGAGAGGAATCCGAATCCCGGATGAATGGCATCCGCCCCGGAGATCACCGTGGCGCTGATGATATTCTGCATATTCAGGTAACTCTCGGAAGAGGGGGCCGGCCCGATACATACAGCCTCATCGGCAAGCTGCGTATGCAGTGCGTCGCGGTCTGCCTCCGAGTATACGGCGACTGTCTCGATCCCCATCTCACGACATGCGCGGATGATACGCACAGCGATCTCCCCGCGGTTTGCGATCAATACTTTTCCAATCATCTCTTATTTACTCCCCTACCATGAATGTCAGTTCTGCGCTGACAACTACCTTGCCGTCCACATAAGCTGTCGCCTGTCCTACTCCGACAGGCCCCTTGCTTTTGATGATCTTCGTCTCAAGCTTCAGCGTATCTCCCGGCATTACCATACCTTTAAAACGGCATTTCTGAACGCCGCCGAAAAATGCGATCTTGCCCTGATTCTCCGGCATGCTAAGAATAGCGACTGCTCCTGTCTGCGCCAGAGCTTCGAGGATCAGGACTCCCGGCATTACCGCTTTCTGCGGAAAATGTCCGCGGAAGAAGTCTTCTCTGTATGTTACTGCTTTATATCCTACCGCATACTGTCCCGGCTCATAATCCTCGATCCTGTCAAGGAGAAGGAACGGGTGTCTGTGGGGGATGATCTCCTGGATCTGTTCAACTGTTAAACTGTTCATATCTGCACCTGACCTTTCTTACATCCGCATGCGGACTAGCCTATAACGAAGAGCGCTTGACCGAATTCTACGCCCTGGCCGTTCTCTACGAGGATCTCTTTTACAGTCCCCGTGAAATCGCTCTCAATCTCGTTCATCAGTTTCATTGCCTCTACGATAGCAAGCACCTGACCTTCTTTTACGCTGTCGCCGACTTTTACATAAGGCTCTGCGTCCTCTGCCGGGGCAGCATAGAAAGTTCCGACGAGAGGTGACTTCACAACATTTCCTGCCGGGGCTGCTGCCTCTGCTGTGCCGGGCTCTTCATTTGCCGGTGTGGCTGAAGCTGCCGCCGGAACCGGAGCCGGAGCTGCCGGCATAACAGCCGGTGCGATCACAGGCGCTGCCACCGGTGCGGCCGGAGCCTGCACCTGAACAATCTTATCGCTCGTTTTCTTAAGGGAAAGCTTTACTCCGTCTTCCTCGTATTTGAATTCTGTAAGTTCAGAATCTGAAACGGCTTTTACTAATTCCAATACCTGTTCAACTTTCATTGCACATACCTCTTAGTCTTCATACTTCTTTAACAACAGTGTCGCGTTATGTCCTCCAAATCCGAGAGAATTCGTCAGAACATAATTTACATCCTTCTCTACAGGAGCACCTACTGTATAATCAAGATCACACTCCGGATCTACATTTTCGGTTCCCACTGTCTGATGGATGAAGCCATCCTGAATACTCTTTACGCAGACTACAAATTCAACGCCGCCTGCCGCACCGAGCAGATGCCCGATCATAGACTTCGTGGAGTTGATGGAAACATTTTTAGCCGCGTCTCCGAGCGCGAATTTGATCGCTTTTGTCTCAAACAGGTCATTGTGATGTGTGCTTGTTCCATGAGCATTGATGTAGTCGATCTGCTCCGGCGTCACACCGGCTTCCTGCATTGCCAGTTTCATCGCCATACCTGCCCCTTCTCCGTCCTCAGCCGGAGAAGTGATGTGATATGCGTCACCTGTCGCACCATAGCCGACAAGCTCGGCATAGATCTTCGCACCTCTTGCCTTTGCGTGCTCCAGTTCTTCAAGAACAACGACACCGGATCCCTCTCCGAGTACGAAGCCGTCCCTGTCCTTATCGAACGGACGGGAAGCATGCTCCGGATCATTAGTTGTAGACAGTGCCGTCAGCGCTGTAAATCCGGCAATTCCCGTCGGGCACACCGAAGCCTCTGTACCTCCTGCAACCATCACGTCCGCATCCCCGTACTGGATCGCACGGAGCGCATCTCCGATGCAGTGTGTACCTGACGCACACGCTGTCACAACGTTTGTACATTTTCCTTTCAGTCCGAGCTGGATGGAAATGTTTCCTGCCGCCATATTAGAGATCATAAGAGGAACCATAAGCGGATTCACTTTGTTCGGCCCCTTTGTCATGATCTTTTCATAATTGGTTTCTACGCACTGCAGGCTTCCGATACCTGAGCCTACGATCACTCCCACTCTGTACGGATCTTCCTTCTCCATATCAATGCCGGAATCCTCAAACGCCTCTTTTGCAGCTGCGACCGCATACTGGGAAAAAGGCTCCATCCTCTTTGCAGCCTTGAAGTCCATGCGCTCCTTCGCAACAAAATCCTTCACCTCAGCCGCAATCTGCACCTTGAATTCAGAAGCATCAAACTTCGTGATCGGTCCGATCCCGACCTTGCCTTCCTTAATACCGGTCCAGAACTCATCCACCGTATTTCCGATCGGCGTCACAGCCCCCAGACCAGTCACTACAACTCTTCTCTTCTCCATATCCAAATCTATCCCTTTCCGAGACAGAGATTTCCATCCGTCTCTTCCAAACCATACTATCTCACACGTCCCTGCTTTCCACAGGAGCACGCTCCCTTTCTGCATCCCCTTCGACTAAAACCAAGTTCCCTTTTTCGACTGTTTAGCAGGTAACCGTATATGTCGTTTCTAAGGACCGTAGAGGAACGCCGGCACTTAGGCCGCGTCCTTTGCGGCCTTATGTGCCGCTGCGTTCCGGCCCGAGCGAAAGCGCGTCCGCAGAAATGAAATATACGGTTACCTGCGAACCTGTCGATAAAAGGCGTTGATTTTACATCGCCATTCCGCCGTCTACATTAAGCACCTGACCTGTAATATACCTTGCTCCGTCGCCTGCCAGAAATGCCGCCGCATTTGCGATATCTTCTGTCTCGCCGAATTTGCCCAGCGGGATCTGGGCCACAGCGCCCTCTTTTACTTTATCGGAGAGCACTTCTGTCATCTCTGTATTGATGAATCCCGGTGCAATTGCATTTACTGTGATCCCGCGGCTTGCAAGTTCTCTTGCCGCAGACTTTGTAAGTCCGATCACGCCTGCTTTTGATGCAGAATAGTTTGCCTGTCCTGCATTTCCGAGCACTCCGGATACAGACGCCATATTGATGATGCGTCCGCCGCGCTGTTTGATCATCTGGCGCGCAACGAAACGGATACAGTTGAATGTTCCCTTCAGATTTGTATCGAGGACTGCGTCATAGTCTTCCTCTGTCATCTTCATGAGCAGCCCGTCTCTTGTGATACCTGCATTATTTACAAGGATATCCACGCGTCCGAATGTGGCGATGATCTCTTTGAACATCTCTTCGCAGGCATGGAAATCAGACACATTGCACTGTCTGATCTCGGCTATTCCGCCGTTTTCCTCAATTTCTTTCTTTACTTCCTCGGCACGGTCTTTGGAACCATTGTAGTTGATCACTACCGTCGCGCCCTCGGATGCAAGTTTTATGGCGATCGCTCTTCCGATTCCTCTGGAAGCGCCTGTTACTACAGCAACTTTTCCATTTAACATAATTCACTTACCACCTTGTCTACATCTTCCCATGTACTGACATTGTACACTTTCACGTCACGGCTGATCTTGCGCATGAATCCTGCCAGTGTCCTGCCCGGCCCGATCTCTACGAATGTATCCACGCCGTCAGCGATCATATTCTCCACGCTCTGCTGCCAGCGCACAGATGATGCCACCTGTGTTGCAAGGAGCGCTTTTGTCTCGGAGATATCTGTCACATACTCTGCCGTTACATTTGTCACATAAGGGATCTCAAGCTCGGAGAGCTGTACACCTGCGAGCACCTGTCCGAGTTCTCTTCCTGCTTCCTCCAGCATCGGAGAGTGAAACGGCCCGCTTACATTCAGCGGCATTACACGCTTTGCCCCGGCTGCTTTCAGTTCCTCCGAAGCCTTCTCAACGCTCTCTTTCCATCCTGTGATAACGATCTGTCCCGGGCAGTTGTAATTGGCGATCGTAACGCCGTCGATCGGATCGACGACTTTCTCGATATCCTCGCCTTTCATGCCCAGCACCGCCGCCATCGTACCTTTTCCGCCCGGCACTGCATTCTGCATAAGGATACCGCGCTTTCTCACTGTGGTGATGGCGTCCTCCGTGCTCATGCCGCCTGCCGATGCGATGGCGCAGTACTCGCCGAGGCTTAATCCGGCCGTCACGTCAGCTTTCAGTCCGTGCTCTCTCAATACGTGTTCCATTGCCATGCAGACAGTCACAAGCGCCGCCTGTGTATACTCTGTCTGGTCCAGCTTATCATTTTCTTCAAAGCATAACGCTTTCATATCTATGTCCAGCAGTTCGGTCGCCTTGTCGATGACTTTCCTTGCTGTTTCACTCTGTTCATAAAAATCTTTGCCCATTCCGGCTTTCTGTGCTCCCTGTCCCGGGAACATAAATGCGATCTTACTCATAGAAACCTTTGCCTCCGATCAGGTCATCTGTCTCTTTTACAAGTTTCTGGATCAGGTCATGACATGACATCTTCTCTTTGACCATACCTGCAATCTGTCCTGCCATCACGCTTCCTGTCTTCACATCACCGTCTACGACTGCACGTCTTAAGCCGCCGAGAGTCAGGTGCTCAAGTTCTTCAAATGAAGCGCCTTCCTGTTCTTTCTGTAAGTATTCTTTTGTCATCTGATTTCTCAGGGCACGTACCGGATGACCTGTGGATCTTCCTGTTACTCTGGAATCAATATCCCTTGCCTTGATGATCATATCTTTATAATTTTCATGAACCTGAGATTCATTCGTAACCACAAAGTGAGTTCCCATCTGCACACCCTGGGCGCCAAGCATAAATGCCGCCGCAATTCCTCTTCCGTCAGCAATACCGCCCGCTGCGATGACCGGAACATTCACTGCATCTACGACCTGCGGTACAAGTACCATTGTCGTATTCTCACCGATGTGTCCGCCGGCCTCGGTTCCCTCTGCAACAAGTGCATCGGCTCCGCATCTCTCCATACGCTTTGCAAGCGCGACAGATGCAACCACCGGTATGACTTTGACTCCGGCTTCTTTCCACATCTTCATGTATTTCTCCGGAGAACCCGCGCCTGTCGTAACGACTTTCACGCCTTCCTCCACGATAACTTTTGCCACATCGTCCGCATACGGACTCATAAGCATGATATTTACTCCAAATGGCTTGTCAGTGAGTTTCTTCGCCTCTCTGACCTGTTCACGCACCCAGTCAGCCGGCGCACTCGCAGCACCGATCAGTCCCAAGCCGCCGGCTTCGGATACGGCGGCTGCAAGATGATACTCAGCAACCCAGGCCATTCCTCCCTGAATGATCGGATATTCAATTCCTAATAATTCGGTTACTTTTGTTTTCATACTCTACAACCTTTCTTTTTAAAATGAATCAGTCTTATTTGTGTGCCTCAAGATATTTTACAACATCGCCGATCGTGTTGATCTGTTCCAGATCCTCAGACGGAATCTCAACTTCGAACTCTTCCTCGAATGCCATTACCATTTCAAACAGATCCAGGGAATCAGCTCCAAGATCATCTTTGAAAGATGTCTCCTCTGTAAGTGTGTCAACGTCTGCGTTTAATGACTCTGCTACGATTTCTTTGATCTTCTCTAACATGGTTCCTTTTTCCTTTCTTACTTGAAAATATTTTCCCTTCACGGGATGTTATATCGCTCCGCCATGCGGAGAGAATGTATTGTAATCCGGCTTAAGCCGGCGATTACCACTCAAACAGGCTTGCCGCCCATGTAAGCCCTGCACCGAATCCCGCCATCATGATCTTCTGGCCTTTTCTGAACATTCCTTTTCGGTTCATCTCATCGATGAGGATCGGCACTGTCGCTGCGGAAGTATTTGCATACTCCTCAAGATTCATCGGGAACTTCGAGATGTCTGTCTTCAGCCTCTTTGCTACCGCCTCAATGATCCTCCTGTTCGCCTGATGGAGAACAAAATAATCAATGTCGTCTAGTGAGTTTCCTGCTTCTTCCAGAACTTCTTCTATAATTTCGGGCACTTTCCGGACAGCAAATTTAAATACACCCTGTCCGTCCATATGAATGTAAGATTCTTTCACCGCACCGGGTTCCAGTTCTTTCTCCCAGTCTTTGCGGTGCCTGCTCAGCCCTGTCAGCGCCGGTCCCTTCACACCGTCTGAATGGGCTGCCATGTATACCGGCGCGCCTTCCTCTGCTCTTAGAATAACTGCGCCCGCTCCGTCTCCGAACAGAATACATGTGCTTCTGTCCTTCCAGTCTACCATATTGCTCATGCTGTCAGCGCCGATCACCATGACTGTCCGGCAGAATCCGGAACTTATGTATGCCTGGGCTGTATTAAATCCGAGTACAAATCCTGTACAGGCTGCATTCAGATCATATCCAACCGCGCGCTTTGCGCCGATCATTCTCTGGACTTCGCACGCAGCACAGGGAAATACTGTCTCTGACGATGATGTTCCGACAAGGATCATATCAATCTCTTCCGGATCGATCCCGCTCTGTTCTATGGCGCGCAGCGCTGCCTGCCCTGCCATGTAGGAGGTCGTCTCTTCATCGATAATATGGCGCTTTCCAATCCCGGTCCTCTCCCTTATCCATTCGTCATTGGTATCCACGATTTTTGACAAATCATTATTATCCATCACCCGCGGCGGTACATAGGATCCGGTTCCACATATTTTTCCAACCATTTCTGTTCTCCAAATCTCTCAGATTGCAGCAGTTCAGCCATCTGTTCATCAGAATAGTGAACTGTTACATAAAATTACTTTGAGTCTTAAATACTTTGACTTTCAAAGTATATCACACCAAATACATTTGTCAATATATTTTCTTAATAAATATGTAACATTTTATAACGATTCACTGCTTATAATCCTGAATAAACTTTACAAAGTTCTTTTCAGCATTTGTAAGTTGTTTTTTTCTGGGGTAAATCAACGATATTGGGTAGTAATAGTTATCTTTCAGCGGATCAAACCTCTTTCTGAAAGCTTCGCTTGGAGTTGCTCCAAGCTGCAGCCTTGCGCTTTTACTGACCAGTCTTTTCCCGTCATCGAGCTATGCCGTCTTTAATTTTGTTGTAAACGGCGGTCTGCTCCTATGTGAAATACTTGTCGAACGGCACTGCGGAAAAAAGCAGCTCGTGCAGCTGGCGCTGACTGTCATTTATTCCGTGTTCATTCAGTTTACTTCCATGCCGTTTCAGATGATACCGGCAGATTCCATGTTGTCACGGGTACTTTTGAGCGCTGCGGCATGCGGTGTATTTGCCGTCGGCATTTCATTTACGCTTAACTCAAAATTCGCAGTTCTCCCGATGGAAGGGTTTATATCCAGTCTGGCGCACAGAACTCATCGCAGTTTCGGAACGATTCGGATATGTATAGAAATTCTGATGACTCTGTATCTCGGAACAAGATTCTAGCAATCTCGTCCCGGTGTCTTCCGTGCCTGATCTAGGATCCTCTTTCTGCACGGATTTATAATCCCACAAAAGATACCCCCGCCTTCACTACACCTGCCAGCACCATGACAAGGATCGGATTCATTCTGAATTTTCGGAGCAGAACAACGCATGCGGCAAAAATAATGACCAAAATCCAATTTGTCCCTGCCAGCGAAATCAGTTCCGCACTTCCCCAGAATGCTGTGATCAGGACTGAAATACCTGCAGATGCGATCATAGCCACCACTGCAGGCCGAAGGGAATTCAGTACGCTCTGCAGCATATTCACCGTGCAGTATTTCAGATAAAGCTTTGCGATCAGCATAACGATAATGCAGGACGGCAGGATACATCCGATCGTCGAAACCAAAGCCCCCGGTATCCCGGCTATCTTAATTCCCACGAAAGTAGCCGAATTTATCGCGATCGGCCCCGGCGTCATCTGAGAGATCGTGATCAGATCCGTAAACTCAGCCATACTCAGCCAGTTATGGGAAGAAACCACCTGTTCCTGGATCAGCGGCATTGCCGCATAACCTCCTCCGAAACTAAAGAGTCCGATTTTCAAAAAACTCCAAAACAATTCCAGATAGATCATTTCTTTTCCCCCCTCTCATTTATGAGCGTCCTGGCAACACCGATCATAAGGCATGCGATCACGATATAGACGACATTAACGCCAAATATGCAGGAAGCGATAAAAGCCCCCAGCATTATGATGATCGAGCCGGCATTTTTCCCTTTCACCACACCCTCGCCCATATCAAACACGACCGCAGCGATAACCGCCCCGACTCCCGCCTGCATCCCTTCAAGCAGCTGTGCGATAATGTAATTCTCCCGGAACACATTATAAAATACCGATACCGCAGAGATGATAAGAAACGGGGGTATCACGGTGCCCACAATAGCAACCAGCGCACCGGGCGCCCCTGCAAGCTTATATCCGACTACAATCGCACCATTGACCGCGATCGCACCAGGCGAGGACTGGGCAATCGCCACCAGATCCAGCATCTCGTCTTCCTCGATCCAGTGATATTCATCCACAAATTTTTTCTTCATCAGCGTCACGATCACATAACCTCCGCCGAATGTAAACGCACTGAGATACAAAGTCGATACAAACAGTTTCAACAAGACTTCTTTTTTATTATTCATGCCTTTATCTCCCTTCTCCGTTCCTAAGTATATTCGCAGTTGATTCATATGTAAAATAGTATTATTCTATATGATATATAATATTTTAATTATATATAAACTAAGCATATATGCTTTCTCCGCCTCTTTGGGCCGGGAGAAGCCAGGAAAGGAAATCTGACATGACACTTCGCCACATGAGAATATTGGTATCTGTATTCCAGAAGAACAGTATTACAAAAGCAGCTCAGGAACTGCATCTTGCCCAGCCTTCCGTAAGCCTTGCCGTACGTGAACTGGAAGAATATTATGGCATCCGGCTCTTTGACCGGATCGGCAGGCACATCGCACCTACAGAATGTGGAAAGGAATTCTACGAATATGCCGTCCATATTGTCTCTCTTTTTAACGAGATGGAGCAAAAAATGAGGAACTGGGATACTTTTGGCACACTCCGCGTCGGTGCGAGTATCACAATCGGCACTCATATCCTGCCTGTGCTGATCCACGGATATCAGGAGAAATTTCCAGCTCTTACGATTGAAGCCAAAGTCAGCAGATCAGCATCGATCGAAGACGAGCTCATCCACAGCGGCATCGATCTGGGACTTATTGAAACGCAGCCTTCACATCCCGATCTGCGCGCTGTCCCTTTTATGACAGACAGTATGTGCGTAATCATTCCGCCCGGCCATCCTCTCTCCTCAGCTAAATCCATATCCCTTGCCGGCCTTTCCCGTTTCCCCTTCCTTATGCGCGAGAAAGGCAGTGCCGGGCGAGAACTGCTTGACGCCGCTTTCTCCCTGCAGCAGATCACAGTCTCCCCCAGATGGGAGAGCACAAGCACACAGGCACTTGTCAAAGCCGTTGCCGAGGGTCTCGGCGTATCAGTTCTTCCTTATCTTCTTGTGAAAAAGGATATCGAAGAGGGGACGGTCCGGCAGGTTCCTCTCGATCAGCCAATCCGGAGAAATCTGAATGTTATCTATCATAAAAGCAAATTTCTTACAGATAACATGAGATCATTTATAGATCTATGCAAAAAATATGGGAAGTCTGTTAAATAGACTTCCCGTTTTCTCATACTTTACAGTGTTTCAATAAATTCAAGCAGATCACTCAAAGACCCTGTGTATTCCGATTCGATCGGCAGGTTCTTCTTATTCTCCATCGTATCTGTGACAAGATATGTCTTCACACCGAGCGTCCTGATCGAAAGATCTTCGCCCACATCATTGCCCACCATCAGACATTCTGCCGGATCCAGACGGAATTCTTCAAGAATCCCTCTGAAATACTCCGGGTTCGGCTTACAGTATGTACATTTCTCATATGTAGTGATCACTTTGAAATCTTCTGCATCCAGTCCTGCCCAGCGGATGCGGTTAAGAGTGGCACATCGCGGAAATACCGGATTGGTGGCAAGATAAATCTCAAACCCTCTCTCTTTCGCCCTTTTCACGATCTGATCCGACACAGGCGTAGGTTTTGTAGTGCATATCGCCTGATTGAACTCATCCGCGTAAAAATTCAGGGCAATCTTCTCGGATTCCTCTGTCGGGAGCGGAAGCTCCGGCTCTATGTAGCTCCAGAAAGCCTCACGATTCGTACGGCTCCCGTCATTCTTCACCATCGCTTCGTATCCGGCCCATACTGCACCGATAAATTTCTTCGGATCGATCGATACACCTGCATCCGTATACGATTTTGCCAAAAGCGGCATATAGAATTTTACAAATTCATCCTGTACCATAGGCAGCAGCGTACCATCCAGATCAAATAAAATATGCTTTATACTCATATCTGCACGATTATCCCATCATAATTTCCGAAATAGCATCCATGATCTTGTCATGACATCCGCCGCATCCCGTAGAACAATGTGTGATTTTCTGAACTTCGTCAAATGCTGAAAGAACATCATCGAATTTATCCATCTGATGCAGTGCATTCTCCACATCTGCATAAGATACCTGCTTGCAATTACAAATCATTCCTGTACTCATTTTCATTCTCCTTTTCTTGTCTGAATTTTATTTTTTATGCATCAGTCGAAACTAAAATCAATTCCGTACAATGCGCACGCTTCTTCAAAAATCGTCTGCGTATTTTCCGTTGCACTGGAATTGTCAACAGAAAGATCCAGCATCACCATGCCGTCATCTACCTGATCACATTTAATGATCTCAATACACGGTATTTTTTCGCCGTCCCAGTTAATATAGTTGTAGTTGATCTGCTGGAGGGCGAAACCGTCTCCGGCTATCATCTCATCCACCGTGATATCCGCATAATATTCCGGCATGCTTTCCATAAGATCGCAGGTACTCTCGACAGAGTCACTCACCATCTCAGGGAGATCCGCGTATTTATACCCGGCATAAACCGAAACTGATACACCGTCAAGAACCGCTGATGCGGCTCCGCCTGAAGCGGCAAGGTACTCACTGTCCGGCACGGGTACGCTGACCTGCGTATCACCATTGTCAAGCATGACATTCACAAAATAGTTATAGCCTTCGATCGGAGTCCTTTCCACGTCCGAACCGATATCACCATAATCGCCGTAGTCATCCTGATCGTCATAATTATCATAGTCATCATAACTGTCTTCGTACAGATCATCCTGGTCATCATAACCATCTTCATACAGATCGTCCATGTCATCATGATCTTCCATATACACCGGCGGTGTATCTCTCATCTGGGTCACTCCGGCTGTAACTGCGGTAATGAGCAGCAATCCGTAAAGCAGGACACCGATGCCGCCAAGTACTGCGCACGCAATGAGCGCCCCCTTCTTACTGCCCTGATCCGGTCCTTGGTACGCAGCGCCGCCAAATGCCAGCATCGGCAGGAATACAAATGGAACAAAAAACAGTCCTGCCGCATATCCCCCTCCTTTGCCAAACGCTTTTGCCAGCTTGATCCATGTAAAGATCAGGAATATAATATTCCCCAGCGGGAGAAATCCCAGCAGGAAAAGCCAGCCATTCCCCCATGTGATCTTTGTCAGAACATATGCATTGTAAAATGGTACGATTGCCGCCCAGCCAGGCTGTCCGGCTTTCTTAAACAGTTTCCACTCTGCAATGATCATAACGACGCATATTGCAAAGACGACCAGTATAAACATCAATATAAATACTACTGCTACTCCTACTCCTGCCATACTCTCTTCCCCCTTCATCCGACAGTATCTTGATTCCGGGCACTTCCAGATCCTTCTGTCCCGTGCATGGTTTCATTATATATTACTGATCCTGCAATGTCCAGAAGATTAAGACTGAAAACGAGGAAGAAAAAAGACTAAAACTTTTATGTCTTAGTCTCTTTACCTGATGCCGCAGGCCGGGGTCGAACCGGCACGGGTATTACTACCCACGGGATTTTAAGTCCCGGGCGTCTGCCAATTCCGCCAC
>DWWO01000102.1 GCA_019119675.1 Candidatus Mediterraneibacter faecipullorum
CAATGCTCTTTTTATTTGCAAACCTCCGAAAATCAAGGTAAAACGTAACTTTTACAATAAAAAAAGAAGGTAGTTTTGACACTACCATATACCGGAGAGGGGAAACGGATATGGAACTTAAGCTTTTGATCGTGGAGGATGACAGGCTTCTGGCTGAGGCGGTGAGCGACTATTTTTCAGGAAAGGGATGGGAGACAGACGTTGTGTATGACGGTGACAGCGCGGTGGAGAAAGCTGAACAGAAGTCTTATCAGATGATCCTTCTGGATGTGATGCTTCCCGGGCGGGACGGATTCTCCGTGTGCAGAAAGATCCGGGAGATGACGGGGACGCCGGTGTTCTTCATCACCAAACCGTTCTCGCTGCCAGTGCTGTATGCAAAGGTCATGGCTATGACCGGTCGTCTTCGGGGCGGGGCTGAGAGTGAGATGCTTGTGCGCGGTGACGTGACGGTCAATGTGCGTACGCGCAGCGTGAGGATCGGCGGAGAAGCATGTCCGCTCGCGCCGAAGGAATACGAACTGCTCGTCCTTTTCCTTGAGAATCCGAACCGCATTTTTACGAGGGATCAGCTTCTGATCCGGCTGTGGGGATATGACTTCGAGGGAAATGAACGCGTCGTGGACAATCACATCAAAAAGCTGAGAAAAGCACTTGCGTTCAGCAGGTGCCGCATCCATACCGTGCGGAAATCCGGTTACAGGATGGAGGTGTCGGTATGAAGAAGAAACAAAGTGCAGATGCACGGAAAAGAAGATGGCGGTTCGGCGGATATACAGGAGGAAAACTGAGGGCGTTAATAGTATGTGCCTTTGCTGTGGTATATGTGCTCGGTATGCTCCTCGCAACATGGATCGATCAGACAGGAAGAACGCGTGAATATGGCGAGAGGGTAGAAAGGATGCTGACGTTTGTCTCTGGTGAGATAGAGAAAGACAACGGCAGCAGTATGGAGCGGATTCTGAGCAGGCTTGCAGATTATTACAGTTATGAGGAAAACCAGATGGTTTCTTTTGCCGTATATAATGCGGACGGCATCCTGCAGACAAAAAACGAGAATGTATTTTACTACGAGTACAGAGAGAAAGAAAATTCTGAACGGCAGGCGGTAGACTGGAAATTAGAGGATTATCTGGCTGAGGAAGAGATCGCGCAGCTTGCAGAATACGCCGTCAGTGTCAAGGATGGCGGGCATCCGAAATATTACATAGAGGCGGAAAAGGCCGGAGACGGAGAAGATCTGGCCGCCATATATGTGAAGAGACTGTTCAACTCCACTGATGAACGAAAGAGTGCGGAGGATTCGGAGTATGAGTGGTCGTGGGTGAATCCGGATCTAAGTACAGAGAACGAAGAAGAGAGTATAAACGATCCGGCAGACGTGCAGGATGGGATGATCGGTCCGGTAGGAAATGTTGCCGTGTATTTCCCAGGGATAACACAGGGACTGGATGTGTGGCGCGAGTGGAACGACAGTGACTATCTGCAGGACTTTCCCATGGATTATCAGGATGACCCGTCCACATATCATGATCCCGTCATAATGGAGGACTTTGTGACGTACCGGACAAGTGCGACACCAATTTATCTGAATGAAAGGCCGAATTATTTAGAGCCCGAATTTTCATTAGTAGTCAGGTCAGTAGAACATCCCTGGCGGGCTGCAGTCAACTCTCTGAACCGAATCTATCTGTGGGGAGGCATCCTGACGGCGGCGTGTGTCCTTCTTGTACTCAGCATTGTGGAGGCGACATTTCGGAAACGTGCCCGGATGGAGGAACAGCAGAGAGACTTTACCAATGCGATTGCGCATGAGATGAAGACACCTCTTGCCGTGATCCGCGGATTTGCAGAGAATCTGGAGGAAAATGCGAACGAGGAGAAAAGAAAGTATTATCTGGATCAGATCATCGGACAGACGGAGCAGATGGACGGCATGGTAAAGGAGATGGTATTTCTCTCCAGACTGGATTCCGGAGAGTACCGGCCGGTGAAGGAACCGGTATCTGTCAGAGAACTGATCGGGGAGCTTCAGTCCGCATACGATACACAGATTGAAGAAAAGCGGATCGAGGTCAGGATAAGCTGCGGGGAAGATTTTGTGATCAGCGGGGATAGAAGATTTCTTGAGAAAGCCTTCGGAAATCTGATCGCAAATGCAGTCGATCACAACCGGTATGAAGGGAAGATCAGCATAGACATAGAGAAGAATCGATGTGTGATCGAAAATACGGGGGAGAAGATATCTCCGGAGGATCTGCCAAGGGTATGCGAGCTTTTCTATACGGGGGATAAGAGCCGCGGCGGACAGGAGAAACATCTGGGCGTCGGACTGTATCTGGCTGACCGGATCTTCCGTGCACACAGGATGAAGCTTAAGATCGCCAATACAGAAGTCGGAGTGCAGGTGACAGTGGAAATATAACTTTCAGGCATGGGAGAATATTCAATCTAAATATTTGCTCGGTGGCGGTTTCGGTGCTACACTAAAGTAAAAGGCAGTATATGCCATACAGGAGGCGGAAGATTATGGGTAAAACATTAGTTGCATATTTTTCAGCGAGCGGTGTGACGGAGCGCGTGGCAAAGACTCTGGCCGCAGCGGCGGAGGCGGATCTCTACGAGATCAGACCTGCGGTACCTTATACGAGTGCGGATCTGAACTGGATGGATAAGAATTCCCGCAGCACGGTCGAGATGAAAGACAAGTCGTCACGGCCGGAACTGGCGGATACAGATGCGGATATCGCCGCATATGACAGGATATTCGTAGGATTCCCGATCTGGTGGTATACGGCGCCGACGATCATCAATACATTTCTGGAGAGCTATGATTTCTCCGGAAAGACGATCATCCTTTTCGCAACTTCCGGAGGCAGCGGTCTCGGAAAGTCTGCAAAAGATCTTGAGGGAAGTTGTCCGGGCGCTGTGATCAAAGAAGGAAAGCTCCTGAACGGAAATCCGTCGACGGAAGCTCTTAAGAAGTGGGCGGAGCAATTCTGAGAGATGCATTTATAGTAATGACCTGATTGTACTCCTGACTTTTTCATGCTAAACTGGTAAGAGATTTTTATGAAAAAGTCAGGAGTATATTTTTATGCCAGTTTTTGATTTTAATAATTCACCGGAAGGATCAAAAGATCCTGTATGTACTTATAATGTATTTTATTCAAATGAGTCTGAGGCGTCTGCGGAGCATCCGATCCTCGTGCTCGACAACAGTGCGGGTGAACTGAAGCACCATTCCACAGGTGTTTTTATAAATCCGATCAGACGGACTGCTTTTGAATTCGCGGGAGCGGACGGGACAGTCAGCGCGGACATCCTGCAGATCGATGCGCGCTTTGTGAGCCTCCTGAAATGGCTCGGAGAGAATCACATCAATGTGCGGCTCTCCGGCGCGGTCCGGGAAGACGGATATGCAGTATATAAGATCCGTGAGATCGCGTTCGGCGGCGGAGTGAAGCTCTCTGCCGAGGACGGGTTCTTGCAGTTTATGATCGAGCGCCTCCTCTCGAGCGACGCTCCATCAGAGGAGATCCCGGACGAGGATGAGGAGGAGACCGGCGACAGCATGAAGCTGACCAGTATCCAGAGCATCACGGATTTTATGAACTGCGCGGGCAGGACTCTGCCGGACAATATCAGGCTCTGGGCGCGGAGAAATCTGGCGGTCGCACGTTCCCACGAGGTGTCCGCGGAGGAGCGCCGGCATGCCCAGCGGGCGCTTTCCATCATGATGAATATTCAGTGGAAGGGCAACTATTTTGAGGCGATCGATCCCGAAGAAGCGCGCAGGATACTCGACGAGGAACTGTACGGCATGGAACGGGTAAAACAGAGGATCATCGAGACGATCATCCAGATCAACCGCACACATACGCTGCCGGCATACGGACTGCTTCTGATCGGTCCGGCAGGAACCGGAAAGTCCCAGATCGCCTATGCCGTAGCGCGTATCTTAAAGCTACCCTGGACGACGCTTGACATGAGCTCTATCAACGACCCGGAACAGCTCACCGGCAGCTCCAGAATATATGCCAACGCAAAGCCGGGAATTATCATGGATGCCTTTTCCATGGCGGGAGAGTCCAACCTTGTATTTATCATCAATGAGCTTGACAAGGCGGCAGCAGGAAAAGGAAACGGCAATCCGGCCGATGTCCTTCTGACCCTGCTTGACAATCTCGGATTTACGGACAACTATATTGAGTGTATGATCCCGACTGTGGGGGTATACCCCATCGCGACGGCAAATGATAAAGACCAGATCAGTGCACCGCTCATGTCCAGATTTGCCGTGATCGAGATTCCCGACTATACTCCGGAAGAGAAGAAAGTCATTTTCTCAAAATATGCTCTTCCGAAAGTCCTGAAGCGGATCGGCATGAGAGAGAATGAATGTGTCCTTACGCCGGACGGGCTCGATGCAGTTATCGATCTGCACAGAGACACGAGCGGTATCCGTGATCTGGAGCAGGCGGCAGAGCACATTGCTGCGAACGCACTGTATCAGATAGAAGTTGAGCATGTGGATTCCGTGGCATTTGATGCAGAGATGGTGAGAGAACTGCTTTCGTAGGGGCGACTCTGCGAATGGTGCAGAGGAAACAGATACAAAATCTGATGCCCTCAGTAAATTTTAGGCTATAAGAATAGCATCCAACTTGTCAAGGGGGGGATGCTATTTCTTATTATGCCGGTTATTTTAATTCTCCACAAGTTCAATCTGTAGTTTCATCTCGAGTGCCGCCGCGATCCGTACCATCATCTCAAGCGATGGATTATAAGAACCGCCTTCAAACCGGGTGATATTTGTCCTTGGCACTCCGGAGCGTCTGGCAAGTTCAGCCTGAGTCATACCGAGTTTTTTTCGATAGCTGATATACTGGTCGATCACGGATTTTCGCGTGTCCTTCTGCTGCGATTCGATCAATATTTTTTGTTCACCATCAGAATAAATATAATCCATTCGTTTTTTCATACGAATTCCCTCCTGAAAGAATCAAATAAGATACTTATATTGTACGGAGGATTCCCGCTTTTGTCAACACTGACGCTAGTAAAAAAGCACCGGGGCTTACCCTAGTGCTTTTTTCAATACATCCGTTACTTTTTTTACCGGAATGATTTCCAGTTTGTCTTTTACTTCGTCAGCTACATCTTCCAGATCTTCCATGTTATCTTCGGGGATAAGGACCTTTTTGATTCCTGCTCTCTGTGCTGCCATCAGTTTCTCCGGCAGGCCGCCGATTGGCATGACACCGCCCCGCAGGGAGACTTCACCGGTCATGGCTATGTCGGTATCAACAGCTTTGCCTGTGACGAGAGAGGCGATCGCTGTGGTGAGAGTGATCCCGGCGGAAGGACCGTCTTTTGGCACGGCGCCTGCGGGAACGTGGATATGCAGGTCATGATTTTCAAATACCTTACATTCCTTCGGGTAAAGTGACTTTACAAGACTAAGGGCGATCTGGACGGACTCTTTCATCACATCACCGAGCTGACCGGTGATTGTTAGCTTACCTTTCCCTTCAGTCAGCTTTGACTCTATGAAGAGGATCGCGCCGCCTGCGCGTGTCCAGGCGAGGCCGGTCACGACGCCGGGAGTCTTTGAACTCAGTTTACGTTCGGAGCGGACCTGCTTTCGCCCAAGGTAATCTGTCAGGCTGCTCTTTGTGACAGAGATACTGTTCTCAGAAGAAACAGCGTCAGTGCTATCATCTCCGGAAGGAACATTTTTCACCAGTTCGACAGCTGCGGATCGGCAGATAGTCTCTATACATTTCTTCAGGTCCCGCACGCCCGATTCCATCGTATATTCATCGATGATCTGGCGCAGCGCTCCATCGGTGATCTTGAGCATGTTTTTTCTGATACCCATAGCCTCCATCGCCTTTGGTATCAGATGGTTTCTTGCAATATGATATTTTTCAACAGCTGTGTAGCCCGGGAACGATATGACTTCCATACGGTTCAGCAGAGGTTCAGGTATGGTGTCTGTGGTATTGGCCGTACATACGAAGAGGACATTTGACAGGTCATAGGGAACGTTCATGTAATGGTCTGTAAATGTATTGTTCTGCTCCGGATCGAGTACCTCGAGCAGAGCGCTTGCCGGATCTCCACCGTAATCTTTCGCCAGTTTATCAACTTCATCCAGTACCATGACCGGGTTAGAGGAGCCGCTTCGCTTCATTGCTTCCATGATCCTGCCGGGCATTGCTCCGACATAGGTTCTCCTGTGTCCCCGGATCTCGGCCTCATCGCGGATGCCGCCCAGACTGATGCGGACGTATTCCCTGCCAAGAGCCTTTGCGATGCTCTGGCCGATACTGGTTTTGCCCGTGCCGGGTGCGCCGACGAAGAGCAGGATAGAACCGTACTGTTTTCGGTTCAGAGCCATGACCGCGAGCTGTTGGATGATACGATCCTTGACCTTTTTGAGACCATAGTGATCCTCGTCAAGTATCTCTTCTGACCGTTTCAGGTTGATGGGAGTGAACTGAGGCGCTTTCCAGGAGAGACTGGTGACGAAGTCAAGATAGTCATAGAGAAGACCGTACTCGTGACTCTCTTTGCCTTCCTGACGCATGCGGTTCAGTACTTTATCCGCCTCCCGCTGTGCCTCTTCGTTCATTCCGGACTGGGCAATTTTCTTTTCAAATTTTCTTACGTCAGAAATATTTTCTGGGTGCATTTCATCCAGTTCACGCTGGAGATAGTCGATCTGTTTCTTCAAGGCCGCTTCACGGTAAACCTGTTCCTGATCGCCTTTCTGTGCCTCCTGTGCCTCAGAAGAAACTTTTGCGATCTCCATGAATTCCTTTATGGCCCGCTCAATCAGCGTATAACGTTCCCTGACAGAATCAGCTGACAAGATCTGATATTTTTCTTCGACAGTCAGATTCAGATATTCGGAGAGCGCGGAAGCAAGGTCATCTATATTTTTTCGCTAGAGAATATATCCTCTGGCCCAGAGCCCCCACTGGTAACCCTGGACAAAACGCAGAAGAGCTGTCCGAAGTTCTGTAAATACCGCCTGCTGATCATCTTCTGTCATATCCTCAACAGTCGGTCTTTCACGGAATTCCCCCAGAATTTCTCCGTTTTCAATACGCATATTATCAATTGCTATCCGGTTTAAAGTGCGGACCTGAACAACATCCTCATCGCTGACACTTTCAATTCTTGCAGATACCCCTATCGGATAGAAATCATCCGACACAGGGGAGCGGTTCTCTGTTTCATTTTTCAGCATGAGAAAAAGAACATCAGTATCACCCTTTACATTGTCAGCCTCAACGGAGAAGAAATCTTTTTTGAAATAGTAGGTTACATCGGGTAAGAGAAGTATATTATAAACTGGCTGAATAAACATCGGATTCCCTCCTTGTATACAAAATGAAAATGAGAGTTGTTAGCACTCGAAAGAAAGGAGTGCTAACATGTATGATAGAAAATTAGCACAAAAAGGGTGGATTGTCAATAAGGCGGAGTGGGAAGGGATAAGGTCTCTCTTTTATTTATATCTTATCAAATTCTTTATGACAGTGTTATAATAGAACTGTTTGAAGAAAGGAATGATAGAATTGAATAAGTTACCTGTCTGTATTTTTAAGAGATATCTTCTGCTTCTGGTCGGTCTGACCATCATGGCTTTTGGTGTTGCATTTTCAATCAAAGCAAGTCTCGGAACATCACCCATTTCCAGCGTGCCGTATGTTGTCAGTCTGTTTACGCCTTTGACGGTGGGGACTGCAACGATAACGATGCATTGTGTGTTTATCGCTCTGCAGATTCTGATTCTCAGAAGGAATTATCATCCGATCCAGCTTATGCAGCTTCCGGTTGCATTTTTCTTTGGTTATCTGACGGATTTCGGAGTGTGGGCTGTCCAGAAAATCGGATATACTGCATACTGGCAGCAGTGGCTCCTTTGTCTTGCGGGAATTCTGCTGGTGGCAGCAGGAGTCAGTCTGGAAGTCAAAGCGGGTGTGGTAGTGCTTGCAGGTGAAGGTGTGATTCTTGCGATCTGTAAGGTACTGCCGAAAGTAAAATTCGGCTATATGAAAGTAGCATTCGATGTTACACTTGTAGTGATCGCCTGTACAATGTCATTTGTATTTACAGGGCGTCTGCAGGGCGTAAGAGAAGGGACTGTGGCAGCGGCACTGCTGGTAGGACTGATTGCAAAGCAGTTTGGAAAAGTGCTGGAAAAATGGAAACTGGAAGGGACGATAGAATGACTACAGATATGACAGAGGGGAAAATTATCCCTCAGCTTACTGAATTTACAATACCGCTTGTCCTCGGCAATCTTTTTCAGCTTACCTACAATGCTGCGGATTCAATGATCGTAGGTAAATTTGTGGGAGACGGCGCGCTGGCGGCGGTGGGAACAGCCGGCCCGGTGATGAATATGGTAATTCTTTTTATCAGCGGGATGTGCATGGGGGCCGGTATACTCATGAGCACTCAGTATGGCGCGAAGAAATATGAATTGCTTGAACGGCAGATCAGCACGACCATGCTGGGCGGATTGGCGTTTTCTGCTGTGGTGGCATTGCTGCTAGTTGCGTTTGCATATCCGCTGCTTACAATTCTGCAGGTCCCGGCGGATATCATTCATTCAGCAGTTGTTTACCTGAGGATTGTGTTCACGGGTCTGATATTTACCTTTGTTTACAACTTTTTCTCAAATACGCTTCGGGCGTTGGGAGACAGCAGAGTACCGCTTTATTTTCTGATTATCAGCGCTTTTCTGAACGTAGTACTGGACCTTCTGTTTGTTGTGGCTCTGAAGGCGGGCGTTCCGGGAAGCGCCGCCGCAACGGTACTCAGCGAGGCGCTGTGCTGTCTGTTCTGTATGATATATATTAAAAAGAAAATACCGGTATTATGTCTGGGGAAGAAATGGAAAGTTTTTGACGTCTCTATTCTTTGGCGTACATTTACATATGGAATTACAAGCGCATTACAGCAGATGTGCATTCAGCTCGGCAAAATCTGTGTGCAGACTGTTGTTAATGTGCAGGGAGTTTCGTTCATTGCGGCATTTACTGCGATTAATCGTGTGGATGACTTTGCTATGACGCCGCAGCAGAATATCGCTCATGCGACGACAACATTTATGGCGCAGAATAAAGGCGCAGGTCAGATACGGAGAATGAAAAAGGGATTTCTGAGTTCTATTATCTTGCAGATGATTTACACCTCGGTAATTGCGGTTACTGTATTTGTGCTGGCACGTCCGATCATGCAACTCTTTGTCAGTGATGGCTCGGAGGAAGTCATCACGCTGGGCGTATCTTATCTGCAGCTTATCGCACTTATGTACTTCATGCCTTCGGCTACAAACATCATACAGGGGTTTTTCCGCGGGCTCGGAGACCTGAAGGTGACGCTGATCAGTACGGTGCTTAATATGTCTGCCCGGTTTCTGTCTGCATGGATTATGATACATATCATGGTCGGAGGTTTCGCATGCCTTGCCTGGGCAAACTGTATCGGATGGATCGCAATGCTTTTTTATCAGCTTCCGATGATACTGACCAGGTGGAGAAAAGAGAAAGTAGAGTAAATGGAATTTGGGAGAAAAAGGAGGGGGCAGATAAGAGGACGATAATCAGGACAGTAATAAAAATATTATTTATAACGAAGAGGGTTGCGACTCAAGTGAGTCACAACCCTCTTGATTTAACTTCATTTTTGAAATGAGAGAAAAGCTGCAAATAATCTGATCATGCTGGGAGATGTAACAATCCCGGTTCATTTTGATTAATGTAAGACTCCAGGCTGGATCTGTCTATTAGAGCAGGTAAAACCCCTTCTCTGGATATGCAGAATCCTGCAGCATATGTGGCTATTTTAACAGCGGATTTTAATTCATAGCCGTAAAGGAGGTACGAGGCAAATGCGCTGATGAATGCGTCACTGGCTCCGGTTTTGTCGATCGCTGGAAAGTGTACGGCAGGGAAATATTCATCCCAGTCCTTGGTTTTCACATAACAACCGCGTTCGTTCAATGTTACAATTACAACCTGAATACCACATTCCAGCATAGATGCAGCCTGCGCTTCCATAGAGGGATAATACTTAGAACATAATTCAAAAAGTTCATCTTCATTAGGAATAATGATATCAATCATGGAAAGCATTTCCCATGTCATGGAGCTGCAGGCCGATGGTTTAACAATTGTTTTGGCATTATGTTCATGAGCGATCTGACAGGCTTCCATCAAGGTGTCAGGTGGAATTTCTGATTGGATTAAACAGTAACCTGTGTTTTCGAATAAATGTTTTCTTTTTCTGATATCCTGTGGCGTAAAAAGTGCATTGGCTCCAGTTAAAATTGAGATCATGGAATCTCCGACGGAATCGACAAAAATATATGCCTTTCCTGTATCTGCCTGCGTGCAGCGTTTTACTCCGGAAGTGTCTACGCCGTTTTCGTTCAGTGTCTGATATATCTGATCTGAATCCATATCAGATCCCACATTTCCGATTAATGAGACATGGTGTCCCAGTCTTGCAGCGCCAATGGCCTGATTTATACCTTTTCCTCCTGGATAAACAGAAAAAACGGATGTACTGACGGTTTTTCCTGTATGCGGAAGTTGGGGGACATTAAGGTAAACATCCATATTTATACTTCCGACAACCGTAATTTTCGCTGAATTAAAGGTATATGGCGATCCAATTGTGGAAGTACTGTCTAACTGAAATTTCTGGGAAAAGGAAATTTCATCAGTATCGTTTTTTTCAATCTGATTAATGAGCTTTTCACACAGAAAGGCGCCGAAGTCTGTATTTGATACGGTATAGGTTGAAATATCCGGAAATACCAGGGTTTCAGAGGTGTCGTTTTTTAACGAAATCAATGAAAAATCTTCCGGTATCCTATAGTGGAGCGAGTTCATGAGTTGATAAAACTCAAGTGCTTTCTGGTAGTGAGAAGAGACAATGGCGCTTATCTGGTGCGTATTGATTTTGTAAATTAACGATTCTGTAAATTCATAAAAAATAAAATCTTCATTCAACGTAAGATGATTTTCAAATAAACATTTCTTGTAACCGGATAAAAAATCTGATGTTCTTCGGCCTTTAGTCAAAAGACAGGCGATATTTTTGTGCCCGTTTTTTATCAACTCCCGTGTCAGACGATATGCGAATTCTTCATAGGGAAGAGAAATCCGGTCCTTTTTGCCAGATGGGCCGAGGGTGAGATAAGGTATGTTTTTCTTCTCAATATGAAAAGCATTCTCCAGACTCTGGTCACATACGGGTTCCCAGATGATGCCATCTACTTTATTTTTGCACAAAGAAGTAATATTTTTCAGTTCCTGTTCAGAATCGGAACAGCTGTTGCACACAATAGCGGTATATCCTTTGGCTTGAGCGGTCTGAATTAAACCGTCAAGTGTTTTATCAAATGAAATAGAAGAACGCAGCAGGACGCCGAGTGTCCATGTTTTCTGATGAGTGCTGACCGCTGCTGAAGAATATGGTGTATAATTATATTCTTTTACGATCCTCAGGACTTTTTCCCGGGTTTCTTTGCTGATGCTGGAATCTTTCTGATTTACTATTTTTGAAACTGTGGAGGTTGAGACACCGGCAAGCTGTGCAATTTCTTTGATGTTCATATGCGTTCCCCCTTTTATGTAAATGATAAAGAAATCAAAAAAATATGTCAACAAATTCCAATACGTAAAAAATAAACAAAAAAGACGGATATAAATTGTGCAAAATGCTGTATTACTCAAAAAAGATTATAACATATTGACAATTTGTTGTCATAAGTGATAAATTCTATGCAAGAAAACTGTTTCGGAAAACTATTTCCCAACAATAATAATATTAGAGGGAAGCAGAAGAAAAGGAGGAAGAGAGATGTCACAAAAGAAAAAAATGTCGTTTGCGGAGGGATTAAAAGCTCAGTTTTCAACAAAGTCGTTGGTTCTTATACCAATTGCAGTCGGGATAAACCTGATTGGCGGTACGCTGTGTTCAGCGTTAAAGCTTCCGTTGTTTCTTGATATGATAGGCACAATAGTTATTGCGTGTCTGTCTGGTCCATGGGTGTCTGCTCTGTGTGGACTGCTGACAAATGTATTTCTTGCATTAGTTGCAAATCCGGTTTATCTTCCATATTCAGTTGTAAGTATTCTTTGCGGTCTTGTAACTGGTTATATGGTCAGAGCAGGACTCTTCAAAAAAATATGGGGAACTATTCTGATCTGGCTTGCCTGTACAGTTACGAATACGATATCAGCATCACTGATTACAATTTTTGTATATGGCGGAGCAACAGGGGTTACGGGATCTTCCGTATTTACAGCCACATTGATTGCGGCTACAAGAGATATTATGATGGCAGTATTTTCCTCATCATTTCTTGAAAACCTGATTGATAAAGGCATTGCATTTTTCATAGCTTTCATAATTGTTCAGAAGATTCCAAAACGGTTTTTAAGCCAATATGCATCGGATGCAACAGAAGAAGATGATGATGAGGACTGATTGATTTTCAGATCAGGAAGATGGGAGGATAAATATGTCTAAAGTTTCAAATTCGTTTGTTCCGAAACATACAGTCATAGAAGAATTAAATCCGATGACAAAAATATTGGCTGTGTTTTCGCTGGGATTGGGTACATTGATTTTTCCGAATTCATGGCTTGGGCTATTTGTGATTGTTGGATTGTTCGGAGCAGCTGCTGCAGCAAAGCTTTTTAAAGAATTTGTCAAAATCATGTTTGGGTTTGGAATACCGATTACGGTAATGCTTATATTTATCCAGGGATGTTACAGCCCTAAAAATGTGACATTTATTGCTGATTTAGGATTTGCCAGACTGGGGCTGGAAGGTATTCTTTACGCCCTGAAGATTATCAGTACTTTGCTGGTTTTTCTGGGAACATTTTATATTATGAATAAGACAACATATACCGGGAAACTGGTGGCGGCATTGACAAACAGTGGTCTGCCGCCCAAAGCCGGCTATCTTGTCCTGGCAAGTCTGAATGTTGTACCGCAGATGCAGAGAAGGATGTCTATCATTCAGGAAGCTCAGAGTGCAAGAGGTGTTGAAACCGCGGGTGGAATGCTGGCACGGATAAAAGCTTACATTCCTCTGTTGGGACCTGTAGTAATGTCTTCTCTGACGGATGCACAGGAGCGGGGAATGACACTTGAGACACGGGGATTCGGAATAACGGGGGTAAAACAGACTACGTATGTGGAAGTGAAAAAATCTGGTCTGGATAAAGTTTTGAACATCCTTTTAATTCTCTTTTTCGTTGTTGTACTGTTGATTACAGTACTGATGAAAATGAACATTCTATAAAGGAAAGGAAGAGAGAATGGGCAACATAGTTTTAGAAGTAAAAGATTTTTCATTTAAATATAGACAGACAAAACGCAAAGCCCTTAAAAATGTAAGTTTTCAAGTTGAAGAGGGCAGTTTCCTGTGTGTGATCGGTGCGAATGGATCGGGCAAATCTACATTGTGTAATGCATTGGTGGGATTAATACCGCATTATTTTGTGGGAAAGATGTCGGGTGAGATCAAAGTAAACGGCATCAATGTTGCGGAAAGCACAATAGCTAATCTTTCTTCGGAAATCGGGCTTGTGTTTCAGAATCCCTTTAATCAGCTGTCCTATACAGCGGGAACTGTAGCCGAGGAATTGGCTTATGGTCTGGGAAACAGAGGCGTTCCCAGAGAAGAGATGGTTGAGAAAGTCAAATATGTTGCTGAGCTGATGAGAATAGATCATATCATTCACAAAAATCCGCTGGAGTTATCCGGGGGACAGGTTCAGAGGGTTGCGTTTGGTTCAACATTTATTATGGAACCTAAAATCCTTGTCCTGGATGAATGTACAACTCAGCTGGATCCGCTTGGGAGCGAAGAAATTTTCGATATTGTAAAAAAATTAAACAGTAAAGGAATTACTGTTATTATGGTTGATCACGAGATGGAGCGTGTGGCCAGATGTGCGGATCAGATTATGGTTCTTGATGCCGGTGAGATCATTGCTATAGATGAACCAAAAAAGATTTTTGGCAATCCTGAGATTGTTAAACATCATATTGGAGTGCCTGATTATGTAAAAATTACCCAGGCGCTTCGGGAAAAAGGATATACGGATTGCGATATTGAGGTAACAGAGGAGCCGACGATAGAACTGGTAAAGGAGGCTCTGGGATCATGAGAATTGAACTGAAACAGATGAGGCATGTGTATCCTACGGGAGATGAAGCTTTAAAAGGAATTGATCTTCTGATAGACGGGGTTGAGCCGGTTGCAATAATCGGGCAGAATGGTGCCGGAAAAACAACGATTGTAAAGCATTTTAACGGTATATTAAGACCGACGTCGGGAGAGGTTCTCATTAATGGCGAAAGTATAGAAAAGCGCTCTACAGCACAGTGGTCAAAAGAAGTTGGATATGTATTTCAAAATCCGGATGATCAGCTGTTTCTTGAGAGTGTGCGAAAAGAGTTTGAATTCGGGCCTCAGCAGATAGGCGTTCCGCAGAAGGAAATTGAAGAAAGAATGGCCTGGGTATCAAAGCTTGTAGGGCTTGAAGATAAACTGGACATGCATCCTTTTGATCTGACATCAACAGAGAAAAAGTTCTGTACAATAGGGGCTGTTATTATGATGGATCCGAAAGCATTGATTTTTGATGAGCCGACTTGCGGGCAGGATGTAGAAGGGAATATCCGGTTGCGGAAAATTATTGAGGAATTGTATACCCGGGGAAAATTGTGCATTACAATTTCCCATGATATGAAGTTTGTTGTGGATAATTTCAGGCGAGTTATTGTTATGTGCAAGGGCCGGGTGCTTCTTGATGGGAAAACAGAGGATGTGTTTGCTCAGACGGAAGTTTTAAAGGAAAGTTTTGTCACACCACCGCCGATTACAAAGGTCGCGCAGGGGGCAGGACTTAAAAAAACCGTTTTTACAACGGAAGCATTTATAAAAGTATTTGAAGAAGAAAGGAAAAAGTGAAAATGGCAGATGTAATTATTCAGATTTATGGGATTAGAACAGTAGAGGATGCAAGAATGGTTATTGAAATGGGTGGCCATCACATTGGTGTCTCTTACGGAAAAATTAAAAGAACCCCGGGTCAGCTTACCTGTGAGCAGGCAAAAGAGATTTTTGAGGGCGTTCAGCCGGAAGCTGTAAAGATTGGTCTTACAGTTTCTGAAGATATTGATGAAATTACTGAGAATTTAAAAGTAGTTCTTCCGGAGGTATTACACTTATCAGGCGATATTGAAGGGATATCACCGGCTGAAGTACAGGAACTGAAGAACCGTTTCCCGGGACTGAAGATTATGCAGGCAATCCCGGTTCTGGCAGGAGTTCCGCTGGAGGAACAGAAAGTAATGCAGTATATCAAGGATTATGAACCGGTATCTGACTTCTTCCTGATCGATACGAAAGCTCCGGCTGCCGGTGATATCGGCGCGACAGGTCTGACACATGACCGTGAAATTGATAAAGCAATTGTTGAAAGTACAAGTGTGCCCTGCATTATTGCAGGCGGTCTGGATGCAGATAATGTTGCTGAAGCTATTCATATTACGCATCCATATGGTGTTGATTCTTTCAGCCTTACAAATTATGACGATGAAAGAGCTGATACACTCAGATGTAAAGATCCGGCAAAAGTAAAAGCGTTTATTGAGGCGGCTAAAAATGCATAATGTAATTGTTATAGGCGATGCGAATGTCGATATTATTGTACCATATCCCAGATTTTTAAACGAAGAGAGAACATTAGTGGACTATCCGAACCCTGAATTGCAGGGGGGCGGAACTTCCGCTAATACGGCAGTCGCCCTCTCGAAACTTGGAGTCGGAACAAGTTTTATTGGGACAGTTGGCAATGATCAGTATGGAAAGTACATAAGGCAGGATTTTGAACAATCGGGTGTGGGAATATCAGATCTGATTGTTGCACCGGAACTGAATACGGTGGGTGTGTTTGCATTTATAGATGAAACGGGAGAAAGATATCTCTGGGGATGGCCAAGGGTAGATCAGTCCTTTAAAGTGCTTGACAGGGATAAAATTCCGTTTGAAAAAATCAGGAGTGCAGATTGGGTACATTCATCAGGAATGTGCCTGGTATATGATACTTCAGCAAGAAGTACTATTATTGAAATTTTTAAAGAGGCATACGAAGCAGGAGTTCCTACATCTTTTGATTTGAATTTAAGGGTTGATAATGGAGTTTTGGATCCGGAATACGAGAAGGCTGTAAGAGAAATTATTAAGTATACAAGATACCTGCTTGGATCGGGTACGGATGAATTTACGTATCTGGGCACTGAAAGAGATTGGAGAAAAAATGCAAAAAGCTTTGTATCTGCTGACAGAACAGTGATTGTGCGGAATGGAAAAGACGGATCTTATGGCTTCTCTTT
Organism: Candidatus Mediterraneibacter faecipullorum; assembly: GCA_019119675.1. Lineage (GTDB taxonomy): Bacteria > Bacillota > Clostridia > Lachnospirales > Lachnospiraceae > Mediterraneibacter > Mediterraneibacter faecipullorum. The sequence continues at coordinate 16,456 of DWWO01000102.1, forward strand.
GAAAGAAACAAAAGAAGTTCCGGCATTCCGTGTAACTGTAGAGGATACGGTTGGGGCGGGAGATGTATATAATGCCGGTTTTATTGCGGCGTGTCTTGAAGGGAAAACGCTGGAACAATGTCTGGTGATGGGAAATGCTGTCTCAGGGTATACGGTTACTAAAAAGGGAGCACGAAACAGCCCTAATCGGGAAGAACTCGATATGTTTATGCAGAAACATATGACGGAATAGGAGGGAATGGAAATGAAAAAAGTAATTTTGGATTGTGATCCGGGGCATGATGATGCCTTTGCCATGATGCTTGCTGTCCAGCATCTGGATGTATTGGGAATTACTACCATAGGTGGAAATTGTACACTTGAGAATGTGACTAAAAATGCGCTGAAAGTACTTGAAGTTCTGGGAAGAACGGATATTCCCGTGTTTTCCGGACATTCATGCCCGACTACGGTGCCTCTTGTGACTGCACCGCAGTTCCATGGAGAAACCGGTCTTGATGGTCCTGTTCTTCCAGAGCCCGTGGCAAAACCGCAAAATAAGCATGCAGTAGATTTTATTGTGGAAACGGTGATGAATACAGATGATGTGACATTGATTGCAACAGGTCCGCTGACCAATATTGCGGCTGCAATTAACCGTGAACCCAGAATCGTTGAGCGTGTAAAAGAATTGAGCATTATGGGTGGATCAGTGACTTTCGGTAACTGGACACCGGCTGCTGAGTTTAATATTTATGTTGATCCTGAAGCGGCATATCGTGTGTTTAATTCAGGAATGCATGTGAAAATGTCGGGTATCAATCTGACACGTCAGTGCTGTCTGACGGCGGAACACGTGGCCAGGTTCCGTGAAATCGGGACAAAAGCTGCAAATTTTGCTGCAGATCTTACAGAATTTTTTATTGATACGACAATTAAAAGTGCATCTCTTTCTGGTGCCAATATGCATGATGCATGTGCGGTAGCGTGGCTGATTGATCCGTCGCTTATTAAATCGGCAGAAATGCATATTGATGTTGAACTGAAAGGTGAACTGACAAGAGGTATGACGGTATGTGATTACAGGCATCTTCGCGGAGTAGAGCCGGCTGTGGATCTGTGCAGAGAACCACAGATGGAATTCAGAGGGAAGAAGCCGAATGCAGAGGCTGCATTGGAATTGGATTTCCCTGGATTTATGGATTTGTTGTATAAAACACTTGAAAATTATAATTAAATGATGAATTGATGCGGGGGGTTGTGTATGTATTCGGGTTCCCAAAAGTATACGCTGTTAGGTTTCTTGACAATTTTGATCTGGGGAACCAGTGCGGTCTTTACGAGAAACCTGAGCACGAATATCGGTGCATACACATCTGCTGCATTAGTTAATCTGATAGGTGGTGCTGTCGTTCTTATTAATCAGCTTGTGAAAAAAGAAGGGTTAGAAGAAGTTCGACAGCTTTCTTTTCGATACTGGATTACATGTGGTGTTCTTTTTGTTCTTTATACGGCACTTTCATATGTATCTATGGGAATGGTACAGAGCGACGAGGCTGTAGTTACGCTCGTTTTGATCCGTTTTTTGTGGCCGCTGTTTACCTTGGTTTTTACAATTCCAATTCTTGGGGCGCGGGCGTCATGGTGGCTGGTATGTGGTATCGGTGTAAGCATGGCGGGAATCGCTGTTGTAAAATTAGGGGGAAATATATTTGATTTTTCCGGCTTCCTTCATAATATGTTTACCGGGAATGATATTCCCGGCTATGTTGTGGGGTTGCTCTCAGCGGTTTCATGGGGGCTTTATACAAATTTGACCAAAAAGTATGTCGGAAATAAAAAGGTTGACGGAGTAGGAATATATATGATTCTTACCGGTATTGTCTTGGGCGGAATAGCGCTTTTTGCAGATGAGCCAAGAGAGTTTTCGGTCAGTATGATTGGACAGATACTATATGCAGCCATTGTTGTGGGGGCTGCAGCCAATACTTTCTGGAATCTTGCGATTAAGAAAGGAAATATGTTGCTTGTGGTGCTGGTATCTAATTTCCTGCCTGTCATATCATCGGTTATTACCTCGTGTATGTTGGGAGTTGGCGTTACAATTCCTATTCTGGCCGGATCGGTTCTTGTTGTAGCAGGAACGTTATGGAGCAAAACATGTTTTAAGGTATTTAGGTAGATTATAGGTATTGGGGTAGGTTATGGGAAAATATGACGTAATTTTATGGGATTTTGACGGAACACTTGCGTATACGGGAAAAGATGTATGGAATTCTCTGGAATATGCAGCAGCTGAGTGCGGCGGAACTTTCCCAAAAGCTTTTGTGGAAAATGACAGCAATCTTGGGCTGTCGGTAATGGAGATATACAGGCAGCTTGATCCCTATCCCGGGGAGAAGAATTTTCTGCGGTTTGATGCTCTTGTAACCAGGCATTACCGTGAATTAAGTGATTACAATGATACGTATTTATATCCGGGGATTCTGGAAACAATTCATCAGATCAGTGAGAATGGATTAAAACAGTATATTATCACGATGAAGCCACAGGAAGCGCTGGAACGCATCCTGATGAAAAAAGGATGGGAAAGCTTGTTTGATGGCTGGTATTCACCGGATAGTTTTGATGACAGAGACAGAACAAAAAGCGAGCTGATTTCACATGTTATTGCGGAGACAGGCGCTAAAAAATATATCTATTTAGGCGATACATGGAGTGATATTGCGGCATCCAGAGAAAACCATATTGACAGTATTGCAATTACATACGGAGATGGCGAAACAAGGCTTCTGTTGGAACAAAACCCCACGTTTGTGGCAGACAATGCTTTTGAAATAGGAAAAATATTAGGAATAGGTGAATAGAAATGCTTCAGGATTTTAATATTTGTATCAATACTCAATTTGTATTTGGGCGGGATGCGCATAAGCAAGTAGGAGTAGAATTAAAAAAAAGAGGAGTTAAAAAAGTACTGATTCATCATGATGATGGTAAATTTTTGTATGATACCGGGCTGCTTGAATGTGTGAAAAACAGCCTGGAAAAGGAAGGAATCTGTACCCTGGAACTGGGAGGGGTATTGCCGAATCCAAGACTTTCTCTTGTGCGGGAAGGAATAGAACTGGCCCGGAATGAAGGTGTAGACTTTGTTCTTGCAATTGGTGGCGGAAGTGTAATAGATTCGGCAAAATCTATTGCGTTGGGAGCAGTATCAACTGTTGATGTGTGGGAATTTTTTACAGGGGAGAGTATGCCTGAAAATTCACTGCCTACGGGGGTGATTCTGACATGTCCGGCAACTGGCAGTGAATCCAGTGCGGTAACGGTAGTTAACAATACAGAACTGGGAATGAAGCTTTTGGTGAGCAACCCTATTGTTCGCCCTGCTATTGCATTTATGAACCCGGAACTTACATGCTCTCTCCCGAAATTTCTGACTGCGTGCGGAATCACGGATATGTTTTCGCATGTATGCGAGAGATATTTTGCACCGGACGATGAGATCGGCGTTATAGACAGGATGTGTGAAGGAATTTTGAAAACGCTGGTGGATATAGGACCTAAACTGCTTGATGATCTTTCCAACTATTCTTACCGGGCAGAGATTATGTGGATAGGGACAATCGCTCATAATAATACGGTTGGTATAGGCAGGGTTCAGGACTGGGCCACACATGAAATAGGAAATGAACTCAGTGCGTTATATGATACACCGCACGGAGCTACTTTATCCATAATTATGGGGGCGTGGATGCGGTACACGTACAAGAAAAAACCAGAACGTTTTGCAAGGTATGCTCATGAGGTGTTTGGCGTGCCGTGGGATGAGAAAAGCGCGCTGGAAACGGCATATGAAGGGATTTTGAAAACAGAGGAATTCTTCAGAAGTATGGGGATGCCGGTATCGTTTCATGAGTTTAATGTTCCGACGGATAAAATTGAAGAAATGCTCGATAGAATAGCCTTCAATGGAGAGGATCAGTCTATTGGCGGACTTATCAGGCTGACGAGAGAAGATTGCAGAAATATATATAGATTAGCTTTTTGAGTATAGAAAGATGTTGGATATGTGATTAGCAATCCGACATCTTTTTGATTGTACTATGGTAAAAATAACTAAAAACAAAGTGCAAAAATTGTGGAAAGTCACATATATTATAAAATGTATTGACAGAATTATAAATAAATGATAAATTCTAGTTAAGAAAACAGTTTCGGAAAATAGTTTCCTTAACGGAGGATAAAATGAAAGTATTAAATTTTGGATCATTAAACATTGATTATGTATATGATGTTGAACATTTTGTGCAAAAAGGAGAAACAATCTCCTCTACAGCTTTAAAGGTGTTTAGCGGTGGAAAAGGTTTGAATCAGTCGGTTGCATTCAGTAAAGCGGGTGCAGATATTTATCATGCGGGTATGATTGGAACAGACGGAACTTTTCTTAAAGAAATTTTAAAAGAGACAGGCGTTAAAGTTGATTATGTAAAACAAGCTGAAACAGTGAGAACTGGGAATGCAATTATTCAAAACGACAGGCAGGGTGATAATTGCATTATTTTGTATGGTGGGGCTAATCAGACAATAAGTAAGAAATTTGTAGAAGAGGTATTTCGAGGATTTGAATCCGGAGACTGGCTGGTAATTCAGAATGAGATAAATGAAAATCCATATATTGTGGAATGCGCGCATAAAAAGGGGATGAAAGTAGTTTTAAATCCTTCTCCTATGAATGAAAAAATATTTGATATTAATCTTAAATATGTGGATTGTTTCATACTAAACGAAGGAGAAGGAAAGGTACTGGCAGGAAATGATCTACAGGGTGAAGAATTGCTGGATGAGTTGAAAAAGAAATTCCCTCACACGACCATTGTTCTTACATTAGGAGAGCGGGGATCAGTATATGCGGATGAAAATAATACTGTGTACCAGAAAGCTTATAAAGTAAAAACTGTTGATACAACTGCGGCTGGTGATACATTTACAGGATATTTTATCTCAGGAAGACTTCAGGGAATGCCGGTAAAGCAGTCTCTGGAACTGGCTGCAAAAGCATCAGCCATTACTGTTACGGGAAAAGGAGCCGCGCCTTCTATACCGTGGATGGAAGAAGTACTTAAATGTGATTTTGAATAAAAGCAAATATACAATCAAGAAAAAGTGGGAAGGAACAGGCGAATCATGGAAAAGAGAATGTTGATTATTGATACGGATCCGGGGATTGATGATGCGGCAGCGATTTCGGTTCTTTTATCGGAACCTTCACTGGATGTGAGGCTCATTGCAAGCGTTGCCGGTAATGTGGGAATAGAACATACAACAAATAATGCATTGAAACTGCTTGCATTTCTTAAAAAAGATATTCCTGTGGCAAAAGGGGCGGCAGCGCCTTTGATGAGAGAAAACCGCTTTGCAACAAATGCTCATGGCATGTCTGGTATGGGGGGATTTGATTTTCCGGAACCCAGAAAAGAATTGCTGCTGGAAAATAATGCAGTGATGAATGAATACAAAATTTTAATGGAATCAGAAGAAAAAGTAACAATTCTTACATTAGGACCGCTGACCAATATTGCACTGCTGATTTCTACATTTCCCGAAGTCAAAGAAAAAATTTCAGAGATTATTATGATGGGAGGTTCTACAGAAAGGGGAAATATTGGAATATACGGAGAATTTAATGTGAGTATTGATCCGGAAGCAGCGAAAATCGTCTTTCGCTCAGGTATTCCGATTACAATGGTCGGTCTGGATATTGGAAGAAAAGCCCGACTTTTGGTGGAGGATCTTGAAGAGCTTGAACAAAGCGGAGACCCGGGAGTGATGATAAGTTCACTGTTCCGCTCTTATGATGGCGGACATGTGGAAGAGGGAGTGAAAATGTATGACCCATCAGCAGCGATGTATCTGATGGAACCCGAACTCTTCGAAACAAAAGATGCATTTATTGACGTTGAGATATCAAGTCCACTGACAATCGGCGCGACGGTTGTAGATTATGACGGAACATTGTGCGAGAAAAGGAATGCAAAAGTCTGTGTCGATGTGGATGTTGAGCGTTTCCGCAGACGCTATGTACAAAGAGTGGCAGATATCACACGTTAGTAAATATAAATTATTAAAATTATTTGAAAGGTATGGTATGAGAAATGGCTAGTACAAATGAACCAAAAACAAATGGAATTCCGGTACCGGTCGAGGGGACTCCGGAATTCGAAAAGATGAACCGTATGGCAAGGCGTGCGATACCGCTTATACTGATCATCTTTACTTTTAGTATCCTTCAGCAGCAGGCGTTTGGCATGATTTTTGTTAATATCGGTCAGGAGCTTGGAACTCCGGAACTGGCTCCGCTTATTACATCTCTTCCGGGTATTGCACTTGGAATTGTCTGCGTTATTTACGGTTCTCTTGGAGATTTCGTATCGTTGAAAAAAATGACAATACTTGGAGTTATCGTTTTTGCAATCGGTTCTCTGCTGGGTGCTCTTTGCGGCGGAATGAATATCTGGTTTGTAATTATTGCACGTATGCTTCAGTCAATTGGAAGCCAGGTATCCGGATCGGTATTCCTTGTGCTTGTGTCGAAATATGTTTCTCAGAGAGAACGAGTTGTATATTATGGTATTTTTGTTGCTGTATTCAGATTCTCTGCTGCACTTGGCGTGCTTGCAGCTGGATATGTTACAAAAATCGACTGGCGTCTAATGTTTGCTATTCCGGTAGTTGTAGTTGTGTTTATCCCGTTCCTTGCCAAGAATCTCCCGGATGAGCACGCAAAAGGTGCAGAAATTGACGGCATGGGATTTGTGCTGATTGGTGCATTTGCCGGAGCGATTACAATGTTCTTTACAGATATGAATACATTCTGGACGATCGCATCTATTGTGACACTGATTGCATTCATTGTTTATATCAATAAAGCTAAAAATCCGTTTATTACACCGGAATTCTTTAAAAATCCGGCGTTTGTGGCAACAATGATCGTCATCTTTGTAGGATATTTCTTCAGTTATACACTGAATGCCGGAATAAATGCAATCGGCCTTGATGTATTCGGTCTGGATTCTGCCCAGGTTTCTAACTTACTTGTCTGGTCCATTATTCTGGCTGCGGTACTTGGATTTGTCTGCGGGCCCGTTGTTAAAAAGATTGGACGTACAGCTGCAATTATTATGGCGCTTCTGACAATGGGACTTGGCTTAATTGCAGTCGCATTTGCAATTCCGCATGGAAGTGTTGCAGCACTTGCAGTTGCACCATGTCTGTATTATTATGGAACATCGTTCTTCTATTCTCCAATCGTAGATACAGCTACGCTTACTGTATCTCCTGAAGAGTCTGGACGAGTTCTTGGAGCAAATGACCTGATTCAGGCTATAACAGGATCTGTAGGTGTAGCAGTATTTGGAAAAATGATGACAGCAGGTGTGATGTCAGGAGGAAGTATTGCAGGAACAGAGGCAGGTGCTGCATCTACATATGCGAATGTCTTCCTTGTAGGAGGTGCAATCGTACTTTCTGCTCTGGTGATTTTTATTGCAACACAGAAAATGATTTACAGCCGGTCCAGAAAAGATGGAGAATAATACTGCGGAAATTGACGGTATGTAGATATCATTGATTATTTAACCCTGAAGCAGGTTCGCTTCAGGGTTTTAAGTTATATTTATTAAAATATGAAAGGAGAAAACGATATGCCACATGTAAATATAAAATGTTATCCGGGAAAAACAGAAGAGCAGAAAAGGAAATTGGCAGAGAAAATAACAGAAGACATAATGGAAATTATGGAAGCGGGGGAAGAGGGGATATCCATAGTAATAGAAGAAATACCTGAGGAAAAATGGGAAAATATAGTCTGGAAAAAGGAAATATCCAATAAGAGAGAAATGTTGTACAAAGCTCCTGGATATAGTTTTGAATGAAGGTGTTCAAATATATTTTCGAATTAGTACTCACCTCTTGGCTCGTTTGGGGTGGTTTTGTCCTGTGGTG
>DWWO01000103.1 GCA_019119675.1 Candidatus Mediterraneibacter faecipullorum
CAATGCTCTTTTTATTTGCAAACCTCCGAAAATCAAGGTAAAACGTAACTTTTACAATAAAAAAAGAAGGTAGTTTTGACACTACCAGAAAAATGAAAGAGGAAATAATCATGGAAGAGAAAATATTTCAACAATCGTTCATATTTTATTTTAGATGTATGATAACAACACAGAAACGAAGAAAAGCCATAAGAAAAATGTGGCAGGTGAGAGTAGTCTCGGAAACTCAATAAACAATTGAGAAAATTTGAGACTGAGTCAGAAAAGGGGGATGCTTGAGCAATCAGGAAAGACTTCAGAGTGTATAGCGAAGAACTACCGGTTGATACGGGCATAACTTTAAGACCTCCAAGGGACAGGAGATCCAAGAAAGGTCTTATGAAGTAAGCGGTCATCAAACCGCTGTCTGTTGTTTGAACCGGGCATCCAGATGGATGCAGATGCCGATCATTGTGGCATAAAAAGAATAATGGTCTTTACGGTGTATCATCATGTGGTGCAGCCTGTAATCATTCAGGATGCGGTTGTTGATTCTTTCGGTTGCTGTACGTTGTCTGTAGATTCTCTTGTAGGCCTCTGTACCGCGGGGAACATCCGTATATAAACGAATATCCCATTCCGGTCTGGTTTTTATGACACGGCCATATTTCGCATTGGAACAGATCCGGGAACACATGGATCCATGGTCTTTGCCAAAAGGACAGCGCCACATAAGATAGCCAGTGCGCCTGTCCTGCCCATTCGGAACCATAGGGAGACCGGCATCACATAGGGGCGTCCCGTTTTTATCGATCCGGATGGTGTCAGGGATTATTTTTGGCCTGCCGCATTTCGTGTTAAGATCGATAAAAGCGCTGATACCGCGTTCTTTTAGGAGGCGGTAAGTGGGCATGTTGTCCATGGCAGAATCCAGGCACATATTTTTAACCGAAAGGCCAGGCATATGTTTTTCCATTTCTTGGAAAGCGGTAAGAAAACTGACGGAGTCATGTCGTTTTGCACTGGTAAAACGAAGCAGGAGGGGAACATCCGTGCAGAGGGAACTGTTATAGCAGGAGAGCTGGAACAGGGTATAACCAAAATAATACTTATCAAGGGCAGAGTCCCATCCCCAGCTGGCATCCGGGTCAGAATAGTGTCGGGGTGCGGTGGATAGTTCCTCCGGAGAAAGAGAAGAACGCTGCTCTTTCGTATGTTTGCCCCGTGAGTTTGCGTGAGTATGTACGGCAGTGCCATCGCCCGAGACAGTAAGGGGAGCAGAAGGGATGACTCCGCAGCGGATGGAAGGAAGGACGGCCACATGGTAAAAAAATGCCTGGAGCCTGGCTTCAAAATTAAAAAGGATCTCCTTGTGATTTAAAATACGTGAGACAATCCTTTCCGTGATGTTGATGGATCTTTCGACAGCTTTCTGATGCTTCCCATTCGGCCTGTCAGGCCTGGAGGAATTCCAGGAAGCGGGGAGAAGTTTCTTCCGGGAATAAAGATCCGTGGCGGCATGGATCCAGAGGCGGTCCATAAAATCAAAATAAGAGCCGAGGGGCGGGAGGGAATCCAGAGGGCAGCCGATGAGAGCGGCGAGGAGGCGATCATGGGAGAGCCTGGAGACCCAGAGGGTGAGGGAAGGCGGCGTAAGGCCCATGGAGACCAAAAGGAAAAAGAGGATGAAAGAGCGCAGGATCTGAGGCTGGTTTTTAGCGGGTCTGCCAGTAGAGGAATAAAAAGGCAGGAGGACCCCCATGGCGATATCAGTGTCGAAAAGATGTAGTTTCTGCCAGGGGATCCAAAGGTCAGTATGAAGCCTGGTCCTTTCAGAGGAATCGAAAGAGACCTTGGAATTAAGGAAAAAACATTTGTAGTCCTGCATGGATTGCCAGTGTTTTATCATAGTGCGGAACCTCCTTGTAAGTAAGTTGTGGTGGAATACTTCTTAATTACAAGGGCGCATTTGATAACTGGGACAGTTATCAAATGCGCCGCACAATTCAGAGGCAATGTCAATAGTTATTAAAAAATTTTATGAAATTGTTTCCCGAAATATGGAGGGAAACAGAAATGAAGAACAAGAAAAAGGGGCGGAAATACGGGCTATATTGAGTTTCCGAGACCGCTCGGTGAGAGAAATGGAGGAAATGTATGAGAAACACACAGGTTGAAATTTTACAGGCAACAAAACCACTTCCCAACGGAAGAGGGAGAAGAAGAGCAGGAGTGCAGATTGACAGAATCCGGGTAGCTGCATATTGCAGGGTATCTACAGACGGGGATGAGCAGTTGGGGAGTTTTGCATCCCAGAAAGCCTATTACGAGGATAAAATCAGAGAGAATCCCCAGTGGGCACTTGCCGGAATTTTTGCGGATGAAGCGATCACCGGAACAAAAGCAGATAAAAGACCGGGATTTCAAGAAATGATCCAGAGATGTATGAATGGCGAAATAGATATGATTCTTACGAAATCAATTTCCCGTTTTGCACGAAATACGCTGGATACATTGAACTATGTCAGGATGCTTACGAATCAGAGAATTCCCATTATATTTGAAAAAGAAAATATCAATACAATGGATATGAACGGAGAACTTCTTCTGACAATTATGAGTTCACTGGCACAGCAGGAAGTGGAATCTCTGTCCGGTAATGTAAAGATGGGAGTTAAAATGAAGATGAAAAGAGGAGAACTGGTAGGGTTCAATGGGTGCTTCGGCTATGATTATCACCCAGAGGATAAGAGTCTTACCGTTAATGAAAAAGAAGCGGAAATAGTGCGTTTTATGTATGATATGTATATACAGGGATATGGCAGTACCACCATTGCGAAAAGATTGACAGAAATGGAAATTAAAAATAAAAGAGGTGTAGTTAGGTGGGACGGCGGCAGTGTGATGGGAATTCTCACAAATGAGAAGTATAAAGGAGATATTCTTCAAGGGAAAACTTTTACGCTTGATCCCATATCGAAAAGACGGCTTGATAACAGAGGAGAAGAAGAACAATATTATATCAGGGATCATCATGAGCCGATTGTATCGAGAGAAATCTGGGACAGGGTAGCAGCTATCCACAGCGAGCGGGTAAAAACTAAAGTAATACCTACTACCGGAAACCGGGAACGTTACACCCGACAGTTTGCTTTCAGCAGTATGCTGGAGTGCGGATACTGTGGACATAAACTTTCCAGAAGAACAAGGCATCAGACCACTGTAACGAAAAAACCGGTATGGCAGTGTATGAATGCCACAAAGAACGGAATTGAAAGTTGCCCACATTGTAAAGCCATTGATGAAGTAATTATCGAGGGAGCATTTCTGGAAGCTTTCCGGCTACTAACCGATAATTTTGATGATGTGCTGGATTCGGTACTGCATACCATAGAGGAAGTATTAAATGACGATACGGAATTAAAACGAGTGAAACAGCTGGAAAAGGAAATCAATAATGTAGAATCAAGAAAAAGCAGGTTAACAGATCTGTTGATTGATGGTAAAATAGAACAGCAAGCATACGAAGAAAAGAATAACAGTTTTCTCCGTAAACTTCATAAGCTGACAGAGGAAAAAGCATATCTGGAAGAGAATATCGGACAGCAGAAGAATGTCAGCAAGCGTATGGCGCAGCTCCGTAAGACACTGGAAAATGAAGAAACAATGGATGAATTTGACCGTGTAGTGTTTGAGAGTATTGTGGAAAAGGTAATTGTCGGCGGGTATGATGAAGACGGAAACCCGACACCGTACAAGTTAACCTTTATCCTGAAATGTGATCAGAACTTAAATATAATGGATGCGAAAGCAGACTACAAGGCAAATCACAAGAAAGAGAGGGTGTCATAATGGAGCAGAATAAAGTGGAAATTTTAGAAGCATTGAACAATGAAAAAATGTACTCATTAAGAGGTGACGAGGTTGGGGAAATGTGTTCACCAGAAGGTAACGACACATGTGGAGACGGTTGTTTTGCTTTCCAAGGGAGAAATCGACTCCAAGAAAGTTCGTGTGGAGTTCTCGCTGGAGGATGTGGATATGTCCGGGTTCCAGAAAGGTGCGACCTATGAGCAGATTAAGGCGTATGTACTGGAAAAACACGGTTTGAAGGTATCCAGCCTGTATATTTCTCAAGTCAAGCGGAAATGTGGGCTGGAAATTGGTCAAAATTATAATCTGTCGAAGAAAGAGGATGCCAAAGTGCCGCAGTGCCCACTGGAAAAGGAAGAGGTAATTATAGATGCACTAAAGCATTTTCAAATAATTTAGCAGATACTAAATAATAACTTCAGTGCAAAATAAACAATACTCCGCCCAAAGCACACTTTGGGCGGAGTATTGTTTAGGATATAGAATCTATTTCTGTTTGAATTGCAGATAAAAAGGCTTCTAATAGCTTTTGTTGAATCACAAACCGTTGTTCTTCAAAGTCGGTAACACCAGCCGTATCCTCATTCCAAAATTCTTTATACTTCTTGGCGACATCGGGGTTTAGTTCTAGGTGGTCGCTAGAATGGCGATAAACCTTTATTCGATGTAGTACGTCAAACAAAGCCGGATAAGTTGACTTGATTTCATTCCAGAAATATTTCTTTTTCCCCAATGATTTGCCGTATTTTTCGATTGACTCAACGAAGCAACGATTACAGATATTGAAGAAATTTTCAAATTCTGGCTCGTTAGACACTGATCCTACATTTACAAATCTATCTGCCTCGGGGAAAGAGTTTTCGCCAAAAAGTTTGCACGTTCCTGCATTAGATATTGCTGTTTCTAGTTGACGCAAATCACGTATAATTGACTTCACACGCTGCGCGACCCATTGATTTCGTTTTTCAAGAGGAACAATTCGATATAGGGTTGTTCTCTTTTCCCTCTTGGCTAATTCCATAGCTACGTATCTTCCAGCTACAGGCATTTTAACATATGGCAACTTTCCATTCTCACGACCAACTAAGCCATAACTGTACAGATGTTTTGTATACTCTGTAATTGCAGATAACTCCACAAAATCCGATGTTTGTCCAGAAGCTAGCAACTCAAACATCTCATACTCTTCGGGGTAGAATTTTTGGATTTCTGAGACAATATGACGGAAATAGTAAGCTAATTCTACATCAATATCATCTTGTAGCTTTTTTAAGTTATCTGCCGTAACTGTAATGGGCCGTTTATCTGGATCATTATATTGACGATTAATGTAGCTACACGCTAGGCGCAGGAGCATAGGATGCCCATTAAATTGATCATATAAAAGTTTCACAGAATCATATTCAAATCTGATACCCATTCTGCGCCCTAAAGTCCGAATCATAGTTCTCGCTTCATCTTCAGATAATCCATGTAAATACTCTGATTGCACGATACTAAATAGTGGATTTTGAACGCCATTAACTGTATCGATTTCTGTAACACTTGGGTTAACACCAGATAATATGAACACAAGATTCCGATGAAGGCTTTGAACAGACCAAATTGTTTGCCAAAAGTCTATAAATTCCGTCTTCCAGTGTTCATCAAGCGGAGATTTGAACGAAATATATTCGATTTCGTCAAACATAATAATAATCTTTATGTTCTTATCTGATGCCGATTTCACAACATATCGAAAACTCTTAATGATGTTTTGTTCATCATATTCTTTTCTAATGCGTATTTTTAATCGATTGGCTATATTGCTACATATTTCTCCAAGGAGCTCGTTCCAGTGAAGTTTTCTGTATGATGGAGACTTACAATCATAAAAAAATACAAACCCAAGATGCTGTTCTCGAATAATTCGATCAATCTTAAACAAAAAGGATGTTTTACCTGTTTTGCGTAGTCCAAAGATACCTCGGTTTTCGCATCGGCGAATCGCATCAATGTATCGTGCAGCAATTTGGTGCCGCCCAAAAAAGGAGGACTCATCTCTAATCGGAAGAGTATAACCAAACAAATCTACGTCATAAAAGTTTTTCTTTAAGATTTTTCTAACATACCAGTTATCGCTAGTACTTGAAATTAAATCAGAATATAAAAAGGGAACTAGCGAACGAGATTCTTCCTCAGAAAAAGACATTATTCCTGCATAATTTTGTATTGCAGGATCTTTGGAAACCATAAAAAAGTTAAGTGTATCTATTCGGTTCATGTATGGGAACATTTTAAACAACATATTTGCAGCTTGTAGAGCTCGTGGCTCTAAAGTATCAAAAGGCGAATATACCAATAATATTTCTTTCTCCAGGCCAAAGGCTTCTTTCATAAAGTCTTCTGGCTTTATCATATATGAAAAGATTGCAGTGTTATTAATGGACTTCACTTCCGCATAATTTATGTCGAAACCGTTTAGAAAAGGCTTCAGGATACTTTCTTGCTCGGGATGTTCGGCCAGAAAGAGATTCTTTATTTCTGATTTAATGGTTCCCATTATTTAAACCTCCAACATATATTTTGGGGTGTTACAATCCCTTCACAATCTCCATAAACCGCTCCAAGGAATATGCTCCCGGATAGTCCGGCTGCTTGGTCTCAAACACCATGTAAT
>DWWO01000104.1 GCA_019119675.1 Candidatus Mediterraneibacter faecipullorum
ACGATAGTTTTGCACCCATTCCGGGTATACGGTTTTGTTTTCCATGAATTTCCTCCTTTCTGATAGAGGTATAATATACTGATACTATAAGTCTATTATACTCCTATCATACAAAAAAAGCCAGAAATATAAAGCAAATGTATAGCTCTATATTTTCCAGCTTTTTCAAGGGATTCTCCATATTTAATTTTTATTCATGAAACAACCCTGGGGGTGCTCCCTTTTCCGCCCTGTACGGATAATTACCATTACAGCTTCTGGTTCCCTGTAGACCAGACATGTTTTTCCTTCGCCTGGTCCGCTGTATTCTGCGCCATGACTCCTACCAGTCTGTGAGGAACGTACGGCTCTTCCAGATATGTGATCTCGTCTTTCGTCAGGCAGATATCTGCCGCTTTCGCCATTCCCTCCACATGAGAGAGCTTCGTTGCGCCCACCACAGGAGCAGTCACTTTTGTAAGCAGCCACGCAAGTGAAATCTCTGTCATTGACACGCTCCGTTTTTCTGCCAGTTCTGCCACACGGGAGAGGATCACGCCGTCTTCTTTCGCCGTCCCGTCGTATTTGAGCCTTGCGTAATCGTCTTCCTCGAGTCTCTTCGATGTCTCTCCCAGTTTCTTCGAGAGACGGCCGCCCGCCAGTGCGCTGTACGGCGTCATGGCGATGTTGTCCTCACGGCAGAGTTTTGACATCTCCCGTTCTTCCTCGCGGAAGATCAGGTTATAATGTCCCTGTACGGACACAAATTTCGCAAATCCTTCTTTTTCTGCCAGAGCGTTCGCCTTGGCGAGCTGGTAGGCATAACAGTTGGAGATGCCGATGTATCTCGCCTTGCCTGCCTGCACCACATTGTTCAGCCCTTCCATAATGTCATAAAGCGGTGTGGCATAATCCCACATATGGTAAATATACAGATCTACATAATCCATTCCCAGATTCTCAAGGCTCTTATTGATCATCATCTCTATATGCTGCTGCGCGGGCACGCCCTGTTCGATTTCCTCCGGTGTGCGGGGAAGGAATTTCGTAGCGACTACGACGTCATCTCTCTTTGCAAAGTCTTTGAGCGCACGCCCAAGATACTGCTCACTCGTACCACTCTGATACCCGATCGCCGTATCATAAAAGTTGATGCCTGACTCCAGTCCCTGCCGGACGATCTCACGAGTGTGAGCCTCATCTATCGTCCATGTATGCTGCCCGTTCGCAGCGTCTCCGAATCCCATACAGCCCATACAAATGCGGGATACATTCAAGTCCGAGTTGCCTAATTTTGTGTACTGCATCATTCTTTCTCCTTTCATACTGCGATAGCTGGTAATAATCAGTATCATATTCTTTTACTTTCTTTATTCTGACACAAAATCGGAAATGCTTCAAATACTTAGAGTTCATGGTTTACTATGCTCAAGGAGCATTTCTTAAAAGAACAAAATATTTACTATATACTCCAGATTGATTCGAATCCCGTCCTCCAGAATGAGCTGCCCCGCATCCGGATCGATCCGCCGGATCCTGCCTGAAACTGTATGATATGCTCCTCCGGATTTTTTCTCATCCGGTACAAAATAAGTAATTGTAATCTCCGGCTTGTCTCCGGGGAGACCGCATGCAAGCTGGATTTTATAATCCAGTGCTTCCTTTTCATCTTCTGAGAGTTCCGGCCTGGCATCCGTCTGCCGCGCCGTCTCCTTTATCACGTCTCCGTATCCGGTCAGGGCAGCAAAAGGTGCAAACTGAGCTGCCCGGTCAGATACCGGCATATGCGGATGAACAGAAGATACATGATGGGGAAGCCGGATAATATCACCGTATTTTTTCATTGTATCCTCAATACTCACAGTTCATCATCTCCGTTCCGGACCTTCATGCTTTATGACCTCCGATCTGGCTGTTCCTGTCTCTGGCTGTCGCGCCTTCTTCCAGATTCATCCCTCTTAATATCGCATTCTTGCCAAACTTCTTCTTGATCTCCAGAACAGCCTTCTGCATCTTCTTTTCTCTCTCCAGTTCTGCCGCCTGTTTTTCCTGTTCTTTCTGAAGGGCAGCATAATCTGTAAAAAGATCCATCTGTTCAAACTGCATTTTACTTGCAGCTTCATCTTCCGGGATAACATGTGCGGCAGCCATGCTGAGCCTCCGCACCAGCAGCTTTTCATCTACGATCCGGTCAAACAGTTCTGTCACCGCCTGTACGATCTGGCGGGTGGACGATGTATACTGTTTCAGATTGATCGTGCCATGGGCATGCTTTGGAATCTTTCTTCCGTAACGGTCTGTTTTGATTTCTCCATGATACCGTTTCTGCAGATCAGGATCTTTCAGATTGTCAATATCATATCCCACTGTCAGGACGATCTGATCGGTGACGAGTCTTTTATCTACCAGATCCAGCACCAGCAGATCCGCCATCTCCCTCGCTACCAGCCTTGCCTTCTCAAACGGATACGGGCACTGCAGCACCTGACCGGAACCGACGCTGCTGCTCTGCGGCTTGTATGCCTTAATATCAGCAATGGTACAAGGTTCCCAGCCCCATGCATGATCGATCAGAAGCTCTGCGTTGACGCCGAACAGTCCATACAGAAGGTCTTCATTATGATAATCTGTCGGTTTTCCCAGAGAACAGCGGGCGATATCGCCCATAGTAAAGAGCCCGCACTCTTCCAGCTTCCTGGCATATCCTCTCCCGACCCGCCAGAAGTCGGTGAGCGGACGATGCCCCCACAGCTGCTGCCGGTAGGAGATTTCATCCAGTTCGGCAATACGCACGCCGTTCTCATCTGCCGGGATATGCTTTGCCCCGATATCCATAGCCACTTTACAGAGATACAGATTGGAACCAATTCCCGCGGTGGCAGTAATGCCTACAGTATCAAGTACATCGCGGATCATCTTTACAGCCAGTTCCCGGGCAGTCATCTGATATGTCCTGAGATAAGATGCAGCATCAATGAACACCTCATCTATGGAGTAAACATGGATATCTTCCGGAGCGATATACTTAAGGTATATCTCATAAATCTGACCACTGATCTTCATATAATGTGCCATCTGTGGCGGAGCGACCACATAATCCACTGCCAGCGCCGGATCCTTTTTCAGCTCCGGGTCCTGGCAGGAAGCACCGCTAAACTTATGCCCCGGTGCTCTCTGACGGCGCAGTGCGTTGACTTCCCCGACTTTCTGCACCACTTCAAACAATCTCGCCCTGCCCGGGATTCCATAGGACTTGAGAGAAGGAGAGACCGCAAGACAGATTGTTTTCTCCGTCCGGCTCTTATCCGCTACCACCAGATTTGTTGTCATCGGGTCCAGCCCCCGCTCCATACACTCTACAGAGGCATAAAATGATTTCAGGTCAATCGCAATATAAGTTCTTTTATCCATCTTGTCCGCCTCCCTGCTACAGATTAAGTTTATCATAATTTTTGTTTTCGAACAAGTGTTCTCTTTATATTTTCTTGCTCTTTTTATAAACAAAGATTATAATACATATACTTACGCTGTTTTATACGGAAGAGGGGAATCTTATCTTATGGAAAATGTACGTCAGACTAAAAATGAAATTACAGATGGAGTCATCTGGAAACAGCTTCTGCTGTTCTTTTTCCCAATCCTGCTCGGAACATTTTTCCAGCAGCTTTATAATACAATCGACAGTGTGATCGTAGGTCAGTTTGTAGGAAAGGAGGCGCTCGCCAGTGTGGGCGGTTCCTCCGCACAGATCGTCGCCCTTGTAGTCGGCTTCTTCACAGGGCTTTCCTCTGGTGCTGCCGTCACCATCGCTCAGTTTACAGGGGCACGGAAAGAGGATACTGCTAATGCAGGTCTTCACAATGCATACGCGATCGCTGTGGCAGGCGGGATCGCGCTCACATTTATCGGGATACTGGCCGCTCCTTTCATGCTCCGTCTCATGAATACGCCTGCAGAGATCATGGCGGATTCCCTGATCTATCTGAGGATTTATTTTGGGGGTATCCTGTTCGTGCTCGTCTACAATATGGGCTCCGCTATCCTGCGCGCCACCGGGGACTCCAGAAATCCGCTGTACATCCTGATCATCTGCTGTGTCATCAACATCATTCTGGACATGGTTTTTGTCCTTGTCTTCCATATGGGCGTCATGGGAGTCGCCATCGCCACATTGCTCGCCCAGGCAGTGAGCGCTTTTCTCGTGACATATAAACTGATGCGTTCCGGCGGACTGCTCCATCTCTCTCTGAGGAAGATCCGTTTCCACGGCTCGCTCCTGAAGCTGCAGTTAAAGCTCGGTATTCCTACCGGCTTTGAGTCCGTCCTTTTTGCGATCACGAATATCGCCATTCAGGCCTCGATCAATACATTCGGTACAGATACCGCTGCAGCGTGGTCCGCGTTCGGCAAACTGGACGCCATTTTCTGGATGGTCAGCACCGCGTTCGGTATCTCCATCACTACATTTGTCGGACAGAACTACGGTGCCGGCAAGATGGATCGTGTGCGAAGGAGCACATGGGTATGCCTGTGTATGGATCTGGTCGTGTCCTTTATCCTTGTCGCTGTTCTGATCGGGGCAAGAGGACTCCTCTTCCGCCTGTTTACCGCGGATGCATCTGTCGTGCAGATCGGCTCTGATATGCTCCTGTTCATCACGCCATGGTATATCGTTTATGTGTTTATCGAGATACTCGGCGGATCGCTCAGAGGACGTGGAAATGTAATCGTCCCTGTAGTGATCACCCTCCTCGGAGTCTGTGTCTTAAGGATCATCTGGCTCGCAGGTGTGCTGAGAATATCACCTACGATCCACGCTATCATATTCAGCTATCCCGTGACCTGGGTGATCACCGCTCTGGCATTTATCGGATATTACCTGTGGAAAGAGAGACAAAAGCTGAAGGTCTCCTGATCAGGAGGCCTTTTTCTCTTTCTATTTCTTCACATCCAATAGTTTGGTGTCCTCCGGATATTTTCCGTGCAGATAATCAAAAGGCGCCTGTTCCACGGAGCAGTCTCCGCCAAGCACAATGATCCTGTCCGGATCTTTCTCCTCACAGATCGCGTAGGCTGTTCTCTGCTGCTCCATCAGTTCATTTTTCCATGCGATACCGTCTGCGACCGGAACTGTGTCAGCGAAGTTTGTCTTCACCGGAACTTCCGCACATTCCATATGCTCTCCTCCCGGCGCTATCATATCCAGAATACGGCTGCCATCATAATAGGGCGGAAGGTCTATTCCAAGCCGCTCACAAATACTGGATGCTTTGATCTTCGATGCATCATCTGTGCGAAATTGAATTAATGTACTTGACATAATACCGTCTTCTTTCTAATAGTATTATATCGCAGTTATTTACATTTGTTTTCATTTGATTACATTTTTATTTCATCCAAGGAAACATGAGCGAGATCTCAAATGTCCGTTCTGTCTGTTCAACCCCACAGTATCCGTTCATATTTTTCATCATTTTCTCCACATTGTGCAGTCCGATATTTGTGCTGCCCTCTGTCTTTCTTCTGTCCCTGGCATCACAGGCGGTTCCGTTTTGGAAGGCCAGACCTCCGTACTCTTCCGTGTACACGACTTCTGTTCTCACAGGCATACTCTTATCTGCATATTTTTCGATATTGGAGACAATATTGTCCATGATCCTGTTGATATATTCTTCATTCACACGGATCTGCCTCCCGTCACTGTCTGAATCGTCGTCCGGTCTGCTGTCTCCCCCGCTATCTGAACTGCTGGCTGGCCCCCAATTCGTCTGCAGTTCCACCGTATATCCGCGTTCTTCAAGATAAGCTGTCATTTCCGAAAGAGGATCATAGAACAGTGACCACAACGTCTGCGGCTCCCCGAGCTTTGCCTCTGTCTCCTCCGTGATGAGTGCATACTCAAATATATTGTCGGACAGCCGTTTGATCTGTCGCGCTTTTTTCTCGATCTTGCGGACATACTCCATAAGCTGCTGCGGGTCTTTTACCGCTTCCTTCCCGAGTATCTCCGTATAAATGAGAAGTGAGGTCAGCGGAGTACGCAGATCGTGGGACATCTCAGTTATCATCCTGCGGTTGGCGGCCGTAAGCTCTGCCTCCTTTTCATTACTCTCTCTGAGTGCTATACGCATGTTGTCAAGCCCGCGTGCCAGAAGAGACAGCTCATCCTTGCCCTGCACCGTGACCTGATAATCGAGATCCCCGCTCCCCAGAATCTCGCATTCCGCTTTCAGCCTGCCGATGTACCGCACAGGTTTGCGCATGCCCAGAATCATGATCACGACCAGAAGGATGACCGCAAGGAGTATCTCTGCTATCATAGCATAGCTGTATAACGGATATGAGAAAAATCCATACAGAAACGCAAGCACCGCTCCTGTTGCAAGCGCCGGGTTCTTGTCATTTCTCAGGTATGCGGCAAGCATCTGATTGAACAGGAAGAACGGGATCGCAAATTTGATCGGGAGCACATACTCTCTAGCCAGAGTGAGCGTATTGTCCTGTGCGCCGAACACGATCAGGAGCTGCCTGTCAAACAGGATTATGATCAGCCAGACGACTGCCGCCAGTATGACAGAACCGATCACCGATGCCGTAAAGTATTCATTCGACTTCTTAATATCTGCGTCGGCTTTCCCTCTGATCGTACTGAAGAGCACCGAGCCTCCAATTCCCATCAGAAGTCCGAGGCTGTAGATGATGTTCCATACCGGAGCCACCACCGCAAGCGCCGCGGAGCCCTCCGGCCCGTGATACTGCCCCACCATAGCCATATCCACGATGGAATAGATAGATGTGATCAGTGCGCTGCCGAATGCCGCCGACAGATACTTAAACTAGATCGTTTTGATCTTTCCATTCAGAAAATCCATTTTTCTCATCCTCCTGTGATTCACTTACTAAAGCAAAAAACCGGATAAGAAATAAGTATCGAAACTTATCTCTTATCCGGTTCGCCATTTCTCATGAATGACTTTCCCTCCGAGGATCAGGCATCCCAGCCTGCCTCTTATCCGGCTGACACTGTTCTTCCTGACAGTCAGCTAGTCTCTATCCTGCTGCAATGCCTGCCATGCATGTGCGATGAACTTCTCCGCCGCGATGCCGAACGGCTGCTGCCTCTTCCATGCAAGCGCGCATGTGGCGGACAGTTCCGGTCGCAGCGGACGATAGGTCAGCTTCGTCTGATCCCAGAAGTCTACTGAACCGCATGTATTGATAGCATATGCGAGCTTCTGATTTGCCATGACCGCGCTTCCGGCGGGCAGGTTGCTTGTCATCAGCACATTAAGCCTGTCATAATACTCGCCGAACCAGTTTGCGACCTCACTCTGTATGCTTGCCCTTCTCGGCATGATCAGCGGTACGCCCACAAGATCCTCAGGCGTGATATACTCCTTTGCCGCGAGCGGTGCATCCGGATGCATGGTGACCACGCAGGTTTCCTTCCCTGCCAGACGGATAAAATCATATTTCTCCAGATCAACAGGCTCGAGCAGCAGACCGATATCGGTCAGCCCCCGGTCCATCCGGTCCGTCACATGATCCGCCGTCGCCGTATACAGGTCAAATGTGACAAGAGGATATTTCTCATGAAAGGTGCGGATCAGCTCAGGAAGCCGCTGCACGGCTCTTAAGTCCCCGCATCCGATCGATACAGTACCCTCCACCTGCTCTTCCTGCGCAATAAGTTCCCGCTCTGTCTTATCGACCAGTTCCAGGATCTCCTCCGCTCTGCGTCGGAGCAGAACCCCCTCGTTTGTCAGGGAAATCTTCCTCGTTCCCCTTATGAACAGCTTCACGCCCATCTGTTCCTCCAGTTGCGAGAGCTGCCGGCTCAATGTAGGCTGTGTGATGTGGAGCACCTGCGCTGCCCGCGTGATGCTCTCCTCTCTCACTACCGTCAGAAAATATCGCAGTACCCTTATCTCCATAATGCAGCCTCCTTCACCTTCATGCTTTCTATTTTACTACAATTTCCGAAGCAGGCAAACCGCAAATCATTCTCAGGTCAATGGGTGATACCATTTTATCTGCCCGGCCGTTTTCTATCCGATCACCCGGAACTCTTTCCATTTCCCACTCCGGAACCTCACCCAGAAGAATAGCGCTCGGATCATCCAGTCCAGACACATTGCGAGGGCAATGCCGATCACTCCCATATTCAGCAGGATGCCCAACAGGATCGAGAATACCACGCGGCAGCCGATGGTGGAGAAGATACTGACATACATCGTGAATTTCACGTCACCTGCCGCCCGCAGCCCGTTCGCGAGAGCGCCCGAGAAAGGGTAAAACAGCGCGTTAAAAATGTTGTGTATAACAACGAGGATCACGACCAGATGTGCCGCCTCGACCGAGAGCGCGTATCCTCTGAGCACAAGGGGTGTGATCAGCAGGATCAGTCCGTTCCAGACTATGGATGCAAGTACTGTGATCCGGAGCAGTTTTCTCATATAATAATCCGCGGCTTCTGTGTCTCCCGCTCCCATGCACTGCCCGATCACTGTGACAAATGCAAGCCCAAGTGCAGTCCCCATCAGCGCCGCCACAGACCAGAAGCTCTGCGCCACGCCGTTGGCCGCGATCTGCACCGTCCCGAAGAGAGCGGTGATACTGCTTAAGCCTACCTTGACTAGCTGGAACAGTCCGTTCTCGATACCGTTCGGCACGGCGATCCCGAGGATGCGTTTCACCATCTGTCCTTCCCACCGGAAGATATTCTTCCACTGAAGCCTCACCTGTTCCTGCTGCCGGAAACATATGATCAGAATGACCACCGCGGAGAACGATCTGGCGATCAGTGACGGATACGCAACCCCCGCCACTCCGGCGTGGAACACGAACACGCCGATCGCATTTCCGGCGATATTGATACCGTTTGCCACAAGAGAAATGTTCATCGTTACATTTGTCTTTCCCATGCTCCGGCAGACGGCCGCCCCCGCATTGTAGACGGCGATCGCAGGATAAGAGTAAGCGGAAATCCTGAGATAGGTGACACATGCTGTCATCACATCCTGATCAACCTCGCCGAACAGAAGCCTTAAGAGCTGCCGGTTAAATATCAGGGATAAGATCATAGCCGCTGCGGAAAATACAGCGGATATCATCACAAGCTGTCCCGCCGAGAGATTCCCGTTCTTCCGGTTACGGCTCCCGATGTACTGGCTCACCACCACAGCGCCGCCGGATGCCAGAGCGGAGAACAGGAAGATAAATACAGTATTGAACATATTGACAAGGGAGACGCCCGATACGGCCGCCTCCCCTGCATAACTTACCATAAATGTATCGGCCACTCCCACAAGGACTTCAAGAAGCTGTTCAAGAAAAAGAGGAAGAATCAGACCTTTTAAATCGTGATTGGAAAATATCTTCCGCTCCTCCGGTATTGTCTCAGCGGGCTCTGTGAGCCGGTATATAAGTTGTTTCATTGGACTTCACCGCCAGATGATATTTCTTTCAGGTAAAGTATAGTTCTTTGGCGCTGATATATCCAATACTTAGTTTTAATGTCTTTTCATGCTCAAAAAGCATAAGATAAAAAGTATTTAAAGTTTGTTATAATTCTGTATCCTGTCGATCAGAAAAGAAGAGATCGTAACTGTAATAACAGAATATATGATCCTGGAAAGAGGAATATATGTCAGTGAAAGACCTAACACTGTCAGATCCGTGAAAAGATACGACCGGGATAACTTCCATCGGGTAATGCGTGAAATAGTGAGAGCCAGCGCATCATCTCCTCCGCTTGACCCGCCCTGCCGTATGATCATCCCGACTCCGACTCCGACAAAAATGCCTCCACTGACAGCAGCCAGTAATGGATATTCAGATAAATCCGGCAGCATCGGCGGAAACATTTCCCAGACCTTATAGAAAAGAGAAATACACGAAGTTGATATGACTGATGTCGTTATAAATCTTCCGCCCAAATATTTAAACGCCAACAAGTAACATGCAATATCCAATACTGGTGTAATATACGCCGGAGAAAAACCACACCAATGCTCGATCAGAAGCATCAGTCCGATTACTCCCCCTTCTGTAATCCCAGTCTGCTGATGTATATTATGGATACCGAAAGAACAGATCATTGCACCGGCCACAATAGCCATGATCTTCCCGACAGTCACCCCTTCGGCTGCCTTCCTGAATAAATCCGTCATCTTTCTTCCTATCATCATTCTTTCTCTCCTTGAATACCTCTTCGTTCAAAGATATAATAAAGAATATAGTAACTATAATGTCAAGGAGCAGAACATGGAAAATTTATTTTCAATCGGCGAAGTATCCAAGTATCAGAATATTTCCAAGCAGACTTTGATTTTTTATGATAAAATCGGTCTGTTTCGCCCGGCTTATGTAGATCCTGACAATGGATACCGCTATTACAGTGCCGGTCAGATCGATTATCTGGATACTATTTTGATCATGAAGAAAATAGGGTTTTCATTGAATGAAATCAAAACACACATGCAGCATTACAATATTGACAGCAGCTTAACTGCTTTAAGAAATCAGATCAGTGTGATTGACCGGAAGATCGAAGAATTGCGTCTGATCCGCAGCAGAGTGCTGCATCGATGTGAGCAGATGGAAGCTTCTAAGACATATCGCAAAAATGATAATACCGTTATTGTTGAAGATATGGACGTTCAGTATATTCTGTTTCAGCCTGTAGAAAAGCCGTATACATTAAAAGAAATAAGTATTGCGACCAAAAAATGCTTTGCCAGTTCTTTTCAGAAACAATTGCCAATCTTCTTTCAGAGCGGTGTGATCGTCCCTTTGCAGCATATTAGAGAAGGACGCTTTACTGAGGCTGTAATGGCTTTTCTGCCTATCGAGAAAACCGACAGAGCCGAAAATATAAAACAGCTTCCGGCAGGGAAATGCGTCAGTATTTACCATGTGGGAGATTATCTCTCCATCGGACGCTCGTACCAGAAACTGCTGAGTTATTGCAAAAATAATTCTTATAAAATTCTGTCAGATGCATATGAATTCTGCATCAATGACTATCTTACTTCTCACGATGAAAATGAATACATCACGAAAATTGTCTTCTATGTCGAGCAGGCCGGAGCGGCGTACTCATCGTAAGGAAGTACATCCCAATGTTGCTAATGACCAAAGCCGCTGATCCTGAAAATGACAGCAGCAGTTGATGAAGATATTCTGGATATGGTGGATAAGACAGCCGACGAATTCCGGGCTCTGGACGACATCACCGGAGGCGAAGTGCATATCGGCTGCGCAGAATCTTTCCAGATAAAATATCTGGCGCAGACGATAAAAGAATTTAAGCAAAAGTCCCTCTGTTCCGGTATCACCTCACAAGCGGAAATACAGAACAGGTAACCGAGCGTCTGGACAGAGGACTGATCGATTTTGCCGTCATTGTAGAGCCGCCGAATCTCTCCGGCACGATAAACCTTGCCTACAACGGCTCTGTATTTGTAAAAGAAGGTCTGGGATATATGCTTACTTTCGATCGTCTCATAGATACAGGCTCAGACGCCCATCTTTTCAAGCGCGTAGATTGCGGCTCCTGCCGCACCAACGATCTCCGGTTCTTCGCAGATGTAGAGTTTTGAGCCGATCTTCTCCTCCACCGCGCGCACGACGCCCGGATTCTTCGCCACGCCTCCGGTCATCATGAACTCCGGCTCCATACCCACGCGGCGCAGCAGGCCGGAAGCCTTGTTGGCGATCGCGTGGCAGACTCCGTCCGCGATGTCCGCCTTTTCCTTGTTGTTCGCGATCAGGGAAATGACCTCGGACTCTGCAAATACTGAGCACATGCTCGTGATCTCAATCTTCTCTTTTGAAGTCAGGGCGATGGCGCCCAGTTCATCCAGAGAAACTTCCAACGTACGGGCGATCATTTCGAGGAAACGTCCCGTTCCCGCCGCACATTTATCATTCATGACGAAGTCTTTGACCTCACCGGTATCGCTTAAACGGATTGCCTTACTGTCCTGTCCTCCGATATCGAGGATCGTTCGGATCTTCGGGTTGAAATAGTGCGCGCCCTTGCCGTGGCAGCTGATCTCCGTCACATTTTCATCTGCAAACTCAATGCTCACGCGCCCGTATCCGGTGGAGACGATCCACGAGATGTCTTCCTGCTTAAGCCCCGCCTTTTCGAGCACTTCATGCAGCACTCTGTCCGCACTGACACCGGATTTCGCACCGGTGCGCACTACGGAAAATGCCTTTATCTTTCTGTCCTGATCCATAATGACCGCATTGGTCGATGTGGAACCGCTGTCTATACCCATTACATACATTGTGCCGTCTCCCTTTCTCTGTCTTTTCGGTGTCTTTCTCTCTGCTGTCAGTGACTCGAGAAATGCCTCGATCCTCGTGCGCACCTGTCCGCCGCTCTGTTTCGTGTAGTCTGTCTCCAGAAGGAGCAGCGGCCTCTTCAGCCACTCTTTCAGCCACGCATACTCATAAGCATAATTATCACAGAACTGCACCGTGTGATAGATGATGCCGTCCACACTGTCTGCGCTGCGCCGGATCAGTTCGTCCCGGTTCGCAGCCTGTTCCATCCTCATGCAGGGGAACTGGCTTAAGAGCCCTCTCGCATATCCCGTCATGACGTCTGTCTCGTCCACAAGAATCTTTCTCCCAAGTCCGGTGCAGGTCAGGTCGAACGCCACATTTGCACCGTTCTCGGCCAGGATCTTCTTAATGCTCTCGTTTGCCCGGGCGCCGATGATGCCGATGTTGACCGTGTTGTCCCTCACGGCATACTGCTGTTCTTCCTCTTTTCCTTTCAGAAATCCGCAGAATTTCTCTTCATCGAATGTATTCCCCGAGAACTTCTCATACTCTTCGATCATCGTCCGGATACGCTGCTCATAGAGCGTGATACCCGCGTCCTTCGTGATCCGGGGCGTATCCAGCATATAGATGAATTTGTCCGGGAACTCTTCCTTAAGGACATCATAGAGCCTGCGGATACTGTCGCAGCATGTGGTCAGGATCACGCCCTCGTAGTCGCTGTTCATGACCTCTTCCAACACACCTTTTGCGAAGCTGCAGATATTCGGGTGCATCCGGATCTCCGCCTGATTGAAATTTGTCACGTCCGGTTCGATCCGCTCCATCTTAACTCCCATGGATTCAAATACTTCCACAGGAGCATATTTACATATATAACCTAGCATGCTCTCTCCTGCTCCTCCTCTGCTGTCTGTCTCATATAGCCTGCTCCGCCTTTGCCGGCTGTCTCTGCCTCATCTCCCGTTTCCAGCATTTCCAGAAATGCTTCAAGACGTGTTTTGATCTGTCCGTCATGGCTGTTGCGCTTATCTATGCCGTCGCCATCCAGGATCAGCATCGGAATCTCCCTCTCCTGCAGTTTCTCCTTGAGCAAAAGACTGCCGCCCGATGACTGCTTGCAGCCCCAGTGACAGAACTGGATGACCGCGTCCGGGTGGAGTGTATCCGCGAGGTGTTCGACCATCTCCGCCTTGTGGGAGTAAGAGCCGTTATACAGATTCCGGATGATCTTCTTAGAGAGCGCGTGGAACGGCCTCGTCTCGTCCATCTCCTCCATAGAGTCAATGATGATATCACTGGCAATGATCTGATACTTCCGGTTTGAATTGAAGTAACTCTGCAGCGTCTCCTGATAGAACGGGAGCAGATGGATCCACAGGATCTTCTTTCCGTCGAATTTCGGATAGTTCTCTATATCCTTTATCATGAACCGGATCAGGTCAAGGAACTCCTGCGTTCCGATGAGCAGATGCATCCCCATCATCATATAGAGATGGCTGATGAGCTCACCCGGATAATACCGCTCACTCTGGAGCTTGAAGAAGCGCATCAGCTCTTTTCTCGTCTCATTTTCGATGCGTATTGCCCGTTTGAGTTTTTCTTCGTCAAAAGGTTTTCCGAATCGTCTCCCGAGCTCTGATGCGAACTCCTTCAACTGTTCCGCCAGATAATTGACCGACGCCTCGTCATCCCGGTACGGAACATCGAGGAATGTAAACGGAACCCCTTTCTTCTTCTCCAGATACCGGAATGTATTCAGGTTCCCGTCACATGAGAGAGAAGTCGTCACGGCATACTCCGGCACCGGCACCGCGCCGCTGTCAATGGCTCCCACAAATGTCTTGTGGTAGGAACACAGGGTCGGCGCAATTCCCGTATTCTGCGCATAGTCGATAAAGAAATCTTCCAGATGATACCCGCTGAAATAGCAGGAAAGACACTCGATAGAGAGTGTGTTAAGTCCGAAACACCCGATGATCTCACAGGGTGAAAAAATATTGCCCCACACGTAGCGATCCGGGCGGCCAAGCGAATCAGCCACAAAGGACATCATCATGGATTCCAGCTTCTGGTATCCTTTGGATATCCCTTTCTTCGGAAGCACCTTGGTGCGGAGCTTGTTCAGCTTAAATCCGAGCAGCATCTGATCCCAGCTCTGACCGGGATGAGCCGCCGTCTGTTCTTTTACATAGTCAATATATTTGTCTGCGATCCACATTTATGATCCCTCCAGATTTCACACAGATGTCTGATATAGTTCACGCTGTTATCCAAAAATCTACAGCATAAATATATAGCACATTTCTGCGGAAATTTCCAGAGGGGAATCTTTCATACTATGCAGCATAACACATTAAATATTTCTTTTATAAAAGAAACTATTTGACATTCTTTCTGATTATTCTATAATAAAAGAAAGAAGGAGGGGTGCTTATGATCTCACGCGAGAAATATTTAAATCAAATAAAAGACTTTATCGATAAACCGGTCATAAAAGTTATAACCGGCATGAGGCGCTGCGGAAAAAGTGTGATCCTTCAACAGATAAAGGAACTTCTTCTTTGCCAAGGCATTGACGGAACACAGATTTTTTATGTCAATTTTGAATCATTGAAATATGAAAATCTGAAAGACTATCGGAGTCTTTATCAAGCCGTTACCGATGCTGTGCGAAAATCTGACGGACGCCTATATATACTGCTGGATGAGGTGCAGGAAGTAGAAGGATGGGAAAAAGCAGTTAACTCTTTCCGGGTAGATTTTGACTGTGATATCTATATAACTGGCTCCAATGCCAGACTGCTGGCCGGAGATCTGGCAACTCTTCTCTCCGGCAGATATGTGGAAATCCATATCTATCCGCTTTCATTTAATGAATATCTTGCGTTTGCGGAGTCAAACGAAGAGGAAAAGAGTCTGAGTATTCAGGAAAATTTTGCGAACTATCTCCGCTATGGCGGGCTTCCCGGAATCCATGAGATGAAATGGGATGAAGAACGCATCTATCAATATCTGTGTGACATTTATAATTCTGTTCTGCTCAAGGATGTAATAAAAAGAAACAACATCCGTGATACAGCACTTTTGGAAAATATCATCAAATATCTGATGGATAATATCGGAAATACTTTTTCCGCAAAAACGATCTCCGATTTTCTCAAAAATCAGGGACGGAAACTGAGTACAGAAACCGTATATAACTATCTGCATGCACTGGAAAATGCATTTCTCATAAATAAAGTCAGCAGATATGATATCAAGGCAAAACGTCTGCTGGAAACTCGGGAAAAGTATTACCTCTCGGATCTGGGCATCCGTCATGCTGTCATCGGCTATCATGATGACGATATTGGCGGACTTCTGGAAAACATTATTTATCTGGAGCTGCTGCGAAATGGGTATACTGTCCGGATTGGAAAGCAGGGTGCTGCAGAAGTCGATTTTGTCGCAGACCGTTGTGATGAAAGAATTTATCTCCAGATCTGCTATATACTCACACAAGAAAACACAGATCGTGAGTTCAGGCCGCTGGAAACGATCAGCGACAACTATGAAAAAATCGTGCTTTCAACTGACACCCTGCTCCATATAAACAGAGCGGGAATCCGCCAGAAAAATATCATTGATTATCTGAGGAGCTGACAGGTTGAAGCTTCCATATCCCATATGCAGACAGCAGAGGAAGAGTGCCGTACACTTCTCCTCTGCTGAGTTGCCTGAAATATTAAGGCAGCTTCACTGCAAAGTTAATCATCGTTCTTCCACCTTCTCATATTCATCTTTTAACATTTGTCTTCCGGTGTCGGTTATGATATAAGATTTCCGCCTGATATCTGCCGGACTTTTTCCATAATGTCCACACCGCAGCA
Source organism: Candidatus Mediterraneibacter faecipullorum (assembly GCA_019119675.1). Taxonomy (GTDB): domain Bacteria; phylum Bacillota; class Clostridia; order Lachnospirales; family Lachnospiraceae; genus Mediterraneibacter; species Mediterraneibacter faecipullorum. Next base: position 16,152 of record DWWO01000104.1, read on the forward strand.
TTCCTCTGTCAGGGCAAGAAGGATATAATACATCGGTTCTGTCAATGTCTGAAATTGTTCTCTTGCCATTACATTACCCCCAGTTTTTCCCTCACGGTCTGTATCTGAGCGTCGTCCAGTTCCGTATCCGAACTCAGCACGAGCAGCACTTCATCATACATTACGAGGTAATTTCCGCTCCCCTCCCATCTCACGGTAATCAGACTGGACAAGCGGCACATCTGAAAAGTCATAATCTCCTTCTTCCATCTGTATCACATCCGACACGATACCTGCCACAAAAATTATGATGAAACAGTACGGGATCAGCGTCCATACGGCGATCTGCGCCTCCCATGACGGACGCATATATATCATCACAATACGCACGCCAAAGACGATCATGACCGCAATGATAAGCATAATAATACTGTCTCTGCTCATAATGTCTCCCGCACAGTATATAAGGAGTCCCATTATGACCAGAGTCCAGATTTCATTGGCTGCCCGGACACTCTTTCTCTGTCCGTAATAAATGCTTCCTCTGCTTTCCAGTTCCCGTTTCGCCCGGCGGCTCCAGACGAACAGTCCTCCAAGCTGCAGCAGATAAAACAGGCACATAAAAGTCAGCCCCGCGAGAAGGAGGAGCCACGTCTGTGAAAAGACCCATCTGTCAAAGTTGATTGTAAAAAACTGAAGCCAGTCCAATCCCGCCAGAAGTGCGAACCCGGCTGAACGGTCAAGAAAATGCCTTATCTCCGCTTTCTTCACGTTCTGAAACCGCTCCTCTTCTGTCACGATGGGAACCGCATCGTCCTGTACTCGCCTGAATATACAGAACCGCCTCCGCCCGTCGATGAGCTGCCATCCTGCCGCCTCACAGTATTCGGCATACTCTTCTGCATCTTTCCCCGGCTGGCTGTCATTCTCACGGCCTTTGGAGAATACTTCGACAGCATATACGATATCCTCCGGCTCTCCTTTTTCAAATATAAGCCCGAACTTCCAGCTTGTAAAATGCCAGCCTTTAAGCGACATCTCATGGAGATAATCAGCAAATGCACTGCACTCCAGATAACGGAAATCTCTGAAACCCCGTTTCGTATTCTTTTTCATGGAACTCCATACTACTATTCCGGAGACAGTGTGTTGGAAGCATATATCCGTGTCGTGTACAGAGACTTTCCGGCTTCCGTGAGCACAAGCCCCCGATGTGTACGGATAAACAGTTTCAGCCCCAGGTCTTTTTCCAGAAGATTGAACAGTGAGAAAGCGGACGAAACTCTTTTTCGTCTCATCTTATCCGATGACTTATCCGATTCTCTCATGCAATATCCCGCACACAGTCTCCCCTGTCTGTTCATTGTTCCAATACCACAGATCCTCCGGTTCACTCACCCGGAATATTTCTGCCAGTTCCTTTCGTTCCGGACAGATCACAGGGAACAGATTCTCAAGATCTCCAAAGAATGCCTCATTATACTTTACTGTCCTCTCGTCTCCCCACAGTGCACAGTAGAAGATTCCGGCCTCCACCAGATCCTGGAACATATGGCTTCCATAGCTCAGTTCCGGCATATATCCCACCCGGTTATCCGACACCTCACAGATCCCGCAGAATCCCGATATCTGCGCAAAGCTGACCGGCACTCCAAGTTCCGGCGAGGAGGTGCCCACCCTTCCCGGAGTCATGAGAAGGATATGTTTTTTCTTCCCTTTATAATACGTATTTATAGCGCCGACTGCTTCCGCCACCTGTGGTTTCAGCGCATACGGATACTCATAATAAGCTCTTGCATCAATCTGCACGACCACATCGATCTTCTCTTTCACCGAGTTTCCCATAGCCGAGTCCTTAAGCCGGAAAAATATATTTTTCTCCGATAATTCCGGAATCTCTGTGACTGTACCCCTTCCTCCGGTATAGAGCGGTCTGCACTGCAGCAGGTTGACGACGAACGCTCCCTGCTCATCCAGATTTACCGTATACTCAATGTCAACAGGATTGCTATATACCCGGCCAAGAGTCTTGAGCATCTTTTGCATCAGTTCCGTAAATTCCCGGTTCTCCAGAAGTCCCTGACAGGTTGTAAACCAGACCTGCCTCGGACGGTTCATCCGCTTCAATGCTGCTTCCGCCTCATAGTCCCGCTCCATGACGGCTTTCTTATACCAGAGGGGGAGATTTACCAGCATGGAGTCAATCTCTGTCTCTGTCAGTTCATTCTTCTCCCTGATATCAGGCGGAAAAGTGCCGGACAGCAATGCATCTTTCAGTGCCTCCGCCTTCGTAAAATATCCTTCCTCCGTGCGCTGCCCGATCCGGGTCTCCCAGCAGTTGTTGGATACAATATACGTATAAAAGACATCCGACCCGATATAGAAGGAATCGTGGGGTTCAAAATATTTCCTGTACTCCGGAAGCTCTGTATGTATGATCTTCCGGGCCAAGAGCATGCCGCATGCTTTGCCGCCGAGGGAACCGCTGCCGACCATACGGTCCCGGAGCTGGAAATAATCTCTCGGCCTGAAGTATTTCCTGATCATTTCCTGCAGTCTCCGGTCTGTTGTCAGCGTACTCTCTATAATCTGTCTTTCTGTCTCCCCGCTGAATATCCCCCGCTGGTAATCCAGCTTCGCAAGGGAGAAAAACCTGTCATGACTGTCATAGTTCTGATCCTGGTTCTTTTCTTCTTCCTCCTCCACAAGCTGATAATACCGGCTCATGGCAACGCCGCCGTCCACTGTCTCAAACCGATATTCTTCCCCCTGCTGAAGGCTGCACGAATGAGGGAGGAACATTCTTGTCGAATAACGATTCCACACTTTCAGAGGATGGAGATAGATCCGGTCACCCCGATATACGTCCAGGAGAAGCTGCGTGGTATCCCTGATGCGCTCAACCGCCTCAAAGGAATGTCTGCCCCGCAGCAGCGGGAAATATGCCACCGTGTCCAGCTGGAACAGATAAGGGCATGTCACGCGGAAAAAGTTGCCCATCATCAGATTTGTGTACCATACGGATATAATTTAAAAGTTCGTCCATTCCCAGCAGCCCGCTTTTTATCTTGTCAAATGCGCCCATCTTATCTTATACCTCCTTTGCCGCAAAGCAAAAGCGAGGACACTTTTCCCTAAGGTCAAGCATCCTCGCTTTCGTTCACTTTATATTCATTTTAATTTTTTCAGCCATTCATCCGGCTCTATGGCAGAAACTACCGAAGTTTCAAAATCTGCGGTATTTCGAGTGATTATATAGTTTGCTGATACTTCTTCAGCACACCGATCCTGCAGACAATCTTCGAAATCTGTAAAATTATCCATTTTGATAGCTTTCAAAACAGATTCTTGAGATGCAGATGCCACCTTCAATATTTTACAGATTTTTTCTAACCATAATCTTCTTGTCTCCTCCGGAATCTTCCTGAAGATATACCATACTTTTCCTTTCTTGCTGCTTTCAACTCTTCATCAGGATCAAAATCATCCGGCAGATACTCTTTAACTTCATTTCTGGTTGCCACCAGTTCCTTAAACGCCTGCATCTTTTCATCTGGTCTCTGAGACGGATAAACAGCACTGGTATATGATTTCTTCGGCATTAACCGTTGGATCACTTCAATTAGAAAACTTACATTATCATCAGACATATCCTGAATCATCTGAACAGCCTGTTCCTGTAACATAGTCATATGATACACCGCCTTCTCTCTGTCATTTTATGCAAATTATCATTTCTCTGTTTTAATTATAACTGGTTTGTAATTATTTCTCAATCAGTATTTTGTCTGCAAATGATGCTGGCTGAACTTCTACTGCTGCCCTCCGTCATATCTCATCAGGATATCTCCCGCGCTTTGTTCAAGCTGTTCTTTTGCCGCCCTGATCTCAGAGAGCTGGTTCGCATCCACACGGTCAAGCCTGCATTTTGCCACAAGTTTCTGGAGTTTTGCCGTGTCTGTCTTTACCTGTTTTTTCACCGCTTTATCAAGCTGTTTCCCGGCATTTTTCACGCAGCGCTCTGTCCTGATAAGAAGCTTATTCGCATCCCCGAGCAGCTCGATCGCATCCTTTCTCACCTGATCCTGAGACGCATAATTCTGCGCATCCTGCATTGCCTGCTGAATCTCCATATCGGACATCCTGTCGTCGGCAGTGATCGTGATGGACTGTTCTCTTCCTGTGTCCAGATCCCGGGCAGATACCTTCAGGATGCCGTTTGCATCGATATCAAATGTAACCTCGATCTGCGGCACGCCCGCCGGCGCCGGCTTGATCCCCTTTAAGCGGAATTTTCCGATGGTCTTGTTATCTCTTGCCATCGGGCGCTCTCCCTGAAGTACATGGATATCCACATTTCGCTGATACGGTGCAGCTGTAGAGAATATCTGGGAATATCTTGCCGGAAGAGTCGTATTTCTCTGCACGATCCGGGTCGCCACACCGCCCACCGTCTCTATTGAAAGACTCAGCGGCGTCACGTCAAGAAGAAGCAGATCCTGTCCTGTCCCTGCAGCGACAAGTCCTCTGCCCTGAAGTGTACTTCCAAGGATTGCCGCGCCTTTCGCCACACATTCGTCCGGGTTGATATTCCTGGAAGGTTCCTTTCCTGTCATCTCCCGCACCTTCCTCTGGACTGCCGGAACCCTCGTAGAACCGCCTACGAGCAGGACTCTTCCAAGCTGTGCCGGGCTGATATGTGCGTCATTCAATGCATTTCTCACCGGGTCCTCTGTCTTCTGGATCAGATCGCTGATCATGGATTCAAATTCCTGCCGCGTGATCACCATATCCAGATGCAGCGCTTCTCCTTTGACCTGAGTGATAAACGGCTGCATGATATGAGTAGTATCGCTGGTAGAAAGTTCTTTCTTCGCACGTTCCGCAGCTTCCCTTATCCGCTGCATAGCGGCGAAATCCTTTGTCAGATCGACACGTGTCTTATCCTTGAACTTCCGCACGATCCCCTGTACAAGCCGCTCATCAAAATCATCACCGCCCAGGTGGTTATTTCCGGACGTGGCCAGCACCTCTATGATGCCCTCGCCGATCTCGATAATGGATACATCGAATGTACCGCCTCCCAGATCATAAACCATGACCTTCTGGGGCTCGCCGTGGTTCAGACCATAGGAAAGAGCGGCGCTCGTCGGCTCGTTGATGATACGCTTCACATTCAGCCCCGCGATCCTGCCTGCATCTTTTGTCGCCTGTCTCTGGATATCGTTAAAATATGCCGGCACCGTGATAACGGCTTCCGTCACCTCTTCTCCGAGAAACTTCTCTGCATCTTTTTTCAGCTGCATCAGGATCATTGCGCTGATCGTCTGCGGCTTATACTCTTTCCCGTCTATACGCGCAGACCAGTCGCTGCCCATATGCCTTTTTACTGATGTGATCGTCCTCTCGGGATTTGTTACTGCCTGCCTTGCCGCAGCCTCCCCGGTCAGCCGCTCTCCGTTCTTTGTAAATGCAACGATACTCGGCGTTGTTGTCGCCCCTGCTGCGCTCGGTATGATCACTGGCGTATCATTTTCAACTACGGAAACACAACTGTTGGTAGTTCCGAGATCGATTCCGATCACTCTGCTCATTTTCATCTTCTCCTTAATCTGCTTATCATTCCGGATTTTGTCCGCCAAAATCCCACTATATAAAACCATACCACACCAGAATTCCCGGTCAAGACATTTTATTGTTTTTTAATCCTTTACACAGTTTTTTCAAAACATCGGAACCATTTGTTTTTCTTGACTTTTCTTCATATCTCTCTATACTGAATATGTAGTAATAAGCAACCAATGAAAACTCAGTTATCGAAAGGAATTCTTATGGTAAAAGATAATATTATTCCCAATCATATGGATATCTACTGGCATGACTATACCGGACATGTGAAAGACAAACCTATTACCGAGGCAAGCGTTCCTGTAAAGGCAGCCCTGATCGGCAGAGTCGGTCTGATGCTGTTATCCTGCGGAACAGGAGCATGGCGGGTCAGGAGTTCTATGAACGCGATCTCCGAACAGCTCGGAGTTACCTGCACCTCCAGCATCGGACTAATGACTATTGTCTACACCTGTTTTGACGGACACAAGACTTTTACAAACTCCCTGTGCCTGAACAACACCGGCGTAAACACTTCCAAACTTGATCGTCTGGAACGCTTTGTAAAGAAGTTTCCAACTGAGGGAGTACACAAATCCGGTGAGCAGCTCCATCAGGAACTGGATGAGATTGAAAAGATCCGGGGGCTCTATACACCTGCAAAACTCGGTCTTGCAGCTGCGTTTGCCTGTGCAGCCTTCACTTTTCTCCTTGGCGGCGGACCGGTCGAAATGCTGTGCGCTTTTATCGGCGCGGGAGCAGGCAATTTCCTCCGTTCCAAATTGTTCGGGAAACACTATACATTGTATCTGTGCGTTGTATCCTCTGTCGCACTGGCCTGTCTGGCCTACGTTGCATCCCTGCGGCTGATCGAGCTGGCCTTTCCGATTGCCGGAGGGCATGAAGTCGGATATATATGTGCCATGCTCTTTATCATCCCCGGCTTTCCGTTTATCACAAGCGGTATTGACCTGGCGAAGCTGGATATGCGTTCCGGCCTGGAACGGCTTGCATATGCGGTGATCATTGTTGTCATCTCAACAATTACAGCCTGGGTCATGGCACTGATACTTAATCTGTCACCAGGAGCTTTTGCGGATCTGGGGCTGTCGCCGGCACTGCTCTTCGTCCTTCGGCTGATCACAAGTTTTGTCGGGGTCTTCGGATTCTCTATCATGTTCAACAGTCCGGTTTCCATTGCAGCCTCAGCGGCCGTCATCGGCGCAATTGCAAATACACTGAGACTGGAGCTGGTAGATCTGGCAGGACTTCCTGCAGCAGTCGCTGCTTTTATCGGAGCACTGACAGCAGGCCTCCTTGCTTCTCTTTTAATGAAAAAACTGGGATACCCGAGGATCTCCGTGACCGTTCCATCCATCGTTATCATGGTTCCCGGTCTGTATCTGTACCGGGCAGTCTACAACATGGGCGAGATGTCACTGACGCTCTCTGCTCCATGGCTTGTGTCCGCACTGATGATCATTATGGCACTGCCGCTCGGGCTGATCGCGGCAAGGATCATAACAGATAAGGCATTCCGGCACTGTACCTAAACTTCGTATTTATCTGAGAGACATTTCTCAGTAAAATATCCGAAAACCACTCGGATACAGTGGATTGACTCACGTATTCGGGACGGGACCGTAGTCGAGAGCGTACCGGTCTTGTTTCTTCCGTTTGAAATTCGATTTTCGGGATGGGAAAGAAAGCAGCCGGGAGATATGTATTGTGTACGCACCGTTGGAGCGGCATCGGCACTTAGAGCGCGTCTTTTGCGCTCTTATGTACCGTTACGCCGCGACCGAGTGAAAACGCGTGCGCTAACAATACATATCTCCCGGCGGACTCTTTCTCACTCCGATAAATCCGGAATTTTCCTCATGTTATCTTCCTTCCTCCCGGTATCTTCCGTATCACCCACACGCACGCAAATGACACAAGTGCGATCACCACGATAAGTCCCGGTACTGCGATCCACGCTGACAGATCCCACGGTTCCATATATTTCTTATAATTATCAAGAAACAGGATGTGGATCAGATAGATACCGAACGAACATCCGCAGAACAGATCGATCACTTTTCTTACGCGTTCCCCCGGTCTGACATGTGCATTTCCAAGGCGAAGCATGAACAGGAAGAAGCAGACTGCCGAGGCAGCCACAAACGGGCTGATGTAAGTCAGTGCATCCTCATAATGGTTGCCCGTCACCGCCGTAACGCCCCATGTGATCCCGAACGTTGCAGCCATACTAAGCACACAGATAATGACCAGTGCTCTCTGGCTTATCCGGATATGCCTTCTGTATTTATAAAGATAATATCCTGCGAATACATACCAGGCATAAATCCTGTCGCCGATCAGCGGCAGATCATAATATGCCTCTCCTCCCATGAGCCACAGCACATAATTAAACAAGACCGCGCCTGTGGTCACGATAAGAAATACTTTCTCCAGTTTCAGGCTCATATTTCTGCACATCACCTGAAAAAACGGCAGCACGAGGTAAATGGGAATCATAGCGTACAGATACCACAGATGCGCCTCTGCCGGAACATAGAGTATCTCCTTTAAGTCAAATGACGATCCCATGTAATAAATATTCCAGAAATAGTAAACTGCACTCCATACGACCAGTGCGATGATAAAACGCACGATCCGGTGTATATGTTTTCTGATCGGCTCGTCCCGCCCCAGCAGTAACGCTCCCGATATCATGAAAAAACAGGGTACGCTCAAGCGCGCCGCTGTATCGATCGCAAGAGAGAACAGATACTCTCCCTGTGTGATTTCTCCGTAAGCGCGGCAGAAATAATTGCTCACATGGATCGCGATGACCAGAATGAACGATACCATCCTGACCAGTTCCAGATTATAATTCTTTTCTTTCATAATAAAAGTTCCCCTCATTTGTTATGCGGCTTTTTCGGCATCAGGCTTGCTTTCATGACAGCTCCCTCGCCAAATTTGCCGTTAATTTCATCCATTGCCTTTTTCAGCCGTTTATGCTTTTCATCCGGCTCTTTCGGCAGCTCGATATCAAAGATGGAGAGCTGTTCCGGAGCTGTTTCATCCGAGAGTTTTGACGTCCGTATGCCCAGCAGCCGAACCGGTTCTCCACTCCATACTTCGAGAAACAGGCTGCAGGCAGTCTCTTTAAGCACTTCCGGATCATTGGATGGCTTATCGAGTTGTATCTGATGAGACACGGTTCGAAAATCGTAGTATTTAATCTCCATACTGACCATTCCGGCTTTCTTTTCCGCTTTCTTAAGCCTGCTGCCCACACTCTGCGCAAGCCTCTCAAATACAGGCGTAACTTCTTCTATGGTCGCCGCATCCTCGCTGAGAGTAGTAGAGTTTCCAATCCCTTTTGCCTCATCCGGTTCTGACTGTACGACCGATGTTCCGATACCGTTTGCGAACTCCCACAGCATCTTCCCGTGGCTCTTCAGATGGAGCATGATCAGTTTCAGATCTGCCTGCGCCAGATCTCCTATTGTATTTATCTCAAGTTTTTTCAGTACCTCCACACTGGAACGCCCTGCCATATAAAGTTCACCGATCGGCAACGGCCACATCTTCTCCTTTATCTCCTCAGGGTACAGGGTATGTATCCGGTCAGGTTTCTCAAAGTCCGACGCCATTTTTGCCAGAAGCTTATTCGTAGAAATGCCGATGTTCACGGTAAATCCGAACTTATCCCTGATCCCGTCCTTGATCTCCGCAGCGCCGTCCACAGGAGAATGATAACGGCCGGCTATCCCGGTGAAATCCATATAGCATTCGTCCACACTGACCTGTTCGATCTCTTTCGTAAATGTCCGAAGATACTCCATCAGCCTCCTGCTCTTCTCCCGGTACATCTTGTGGTCCGGAGGATACATTGCGAGATTCGGACACTTACGAAAAGCATTCGCAACAGGTTCCCCCGTGCGAATGCCATATCGTTTCGCCGCAGGAGATTTGGCGAGCACTACGCCATGGCGGGATTTCTGGTCTCCGCCGATGATCGCAGGTATCTCGCGCAGATCCACTGTGGCTCCGTTTTTCAGTTGTTCTACCGCAGTCCAGCTAAGATAAGCCGAATTTACATCTATATGAAAGATGATGGGTGCCATCCAAATATCGTCCTTTCACGCCGGCTGCCCGGATTACTCCGCTGTAACGATCTGACCTTTCACCTCTGCTGTCAGTTTTCCGTCTTTTGCATCGATCAGGATCGTATCTTCCCTGCCCACATTTCCGGCAAGGATGAGCTTTGCCGCCAGCGTCTCCACATTCTTCTGCAGATATCTCTTCAGCGGCCTTGCACCGTACATCGGATCATAACCGCCTTCCACTACAAAGTCTTTTGCCGCTTCTGTCAGTTCAATGGTCAGCTCTTTCTCCGCCAGACGTTTGTTGACATCTGCTATCAGTAAGTCAATAATGGCACGGATATTCTGTTTCGTCAATGGCTTGAACATAATTATTTCATCCAGACGGTTCAGGAATTCTGGTCTGAAGTGGGCTTTCAGATCGTTCATGACCATCTCCTGGCTCTGTTCATCTATGGACCCGTCATCATGGATGCCTTCCAGCAGATAACCTGCACCGATATTGGAAGTCATGATAAGGATCGTATTCTTAAAGTCTACCGTTCTTCCCTGAGAGTCTGTAATACGCCCGTCGTCGAGCACCTGGAGCAGTACGTTAAATACGTCCGGGTGTGCTTTTTCGACTTCATCGAAAAGTACGACGGAATACGGTTTTCTCCGGACTGCCTCCGTGAGCTGTCCGCCTTCATCGTATCCTACATATCCCGGCGGCGCTCCGATCAGACGGGAGACGGAATATTTCTCCATATACTCACTCATATCGATACGCACCATATTGTTCTCATCATCGAACAGGCTCTGCGCCAGTGCTTTTGCAAGCTCCGTCTTGCCGACTCCGGTAGGTCCTAAGAACAGGAACGAACCGATCGGCTTGCTCGGATCTTTGATCCCGGCTTTGGAACGGATGATCGCTTCTGTTACGAGTTCAACACCTTCATCCTGACCGACGACACGTTTGTGCAGTTCGTCCGCAAGGTGGAGCGTCTTGTTCCTTTCGCTCTCGTTTAATTTTGCCACTGGTATTCCCGTCCAGCGCGAAACAATACGCGCGATCTCATCATCTGTGACAGCCTCATGGACAAGGGAAAGATCTTTTTCTCTTACCTTTTCCTCTTCTTCCTCAAGCTGTTTCTGCAACTGTGGAAGCCTGCCGTACTGTAATTCGGCTGCCTTGTTCAGATCATATTCTCTCTGGGCTTTCTGGATATCCTTGTTGACCTGCTCGATTTCCTCGCGGATCTTCTGCACCCGCTCAACAGAGGTTTTCTCATTCTCCCACTGGACTTTCTTGCCGGCGTACTGTTCTTTCAGCCCTGCCAGCTCCTCCTGCAGATGTTCCAGACGCTCCTTACTTAAGCGGTCTTCCTCTTTCTTAAGTGCTGACTCCTCGATCTCAAGCTGCATAACCTTACGTCTCAGTTCGTCAAGCTCCGTCGGCATAGAATCCAGTTCTGTCTTGATCAGGGCGCAGGCCTCATCTACAAGGTCGATTGCCTTATCCGGCAGGAAACGGTCGGAGATATAGCGGTTCGAAAGTGTTGCCGCCGCAACAAGCGCGCTGTCCGTGATCTTTACGCCGTGGAATACTTCGTACCGCTCTTTCAGGCCACGCAGGATAGAGATTGCATCCTCCACTGTCGGTTCATCTACCATGACTGGCTGGAAACGACGTTCCAGAGCCGCGTCTTTCTCAATATATTCACGGTATTCATCCAGCGTCGTCGCGCCGATGCAGTACAGCTCTCCTCTCGCCAGCATAGGTTTTAACATATTGCCGGCGTCCATAGCGCCGTCTGTCTTGCCCGCACCAACGATCGTGTGCAGCTCATCGATAAACAGGATAATCTTTCCATCACTGTTCTTCACTTCCTCAAGAACTGCTTTCAGACGTTCCTCGAACTCGCCCCGGTATTTTGCACCGGCAACAAGCGCTCCCATATCAAGGGAAAAAATCGTCTTCTCTTTCAGCCCTTCCGGCACGTCTCCGCTGACAATACGCTGCGCCAGTCCTTCTACCACTGCCGTTTTACCGACGCCGGGTTCACCGATCAGCACCGGGTTGTTCTTCGTCTTACGGGAAAGGATACGGATCACATTGCGGATCTCTTCATCACGGCCGATGACCGGATCAAGCTTCTGCTCTCTCGCGCGCTCCACAAGATCCTGTCCGTATTTATTTAACGTATCATAGGTAGCTTCCGGATTGTCGCTGGTCACCCGCTGGTTTCCCCGCACGGTTGAAAGTGCGTGCAGGAATCCCTCACGGCTGATGCCATACTCACGGAAAAGCTGTTTCATATCTTTACTTGCATATTTTAACAGGGCAAGGAACAGATGCTCGACAGACACATACTCGTCCCCCATCTGTTTCGCCTCATCCTCTGCATGGATGAGTACATTGTTGAGATCCTGTCCTACATAAGCCTGACCGCCCTGGACTTTCGGCCGCTTACCGATCAGCTGCTCCACACTGTTTATGAAGAGCTGTCCCTGGATACTCATTTTTTCAAGCAATTTTAAGATCAGACTGTCGTCCTGCGTTAGAAGCGCATAGAGCAGATGCTCCTGCGCCAGTTCCTGATTGCCGTTATCCGCGGCGATCTTCTCGCAGTTCTGTACAGCCTGTAATGAATTCTGTGTAAATTTATTAATATTCATGGCTGTTCCCTCCTTCATTGAAGTCTGCCCGATATCGCCCGGATTCATAACTCTGTCCTGTTGCGGCGGGCAGATCAGCAGACACTACTTGGTTTTCGTGTTCTAGTAGTAATATAGCAGATGTTGTTAGCCACGTCAAGTGCCGAGTGCTAATTATTAAAAAATTTTCAGTCCTGTAAAGCCGGAGACATTAATCTTAAATTTAAGTGCAGAAAAACGGTCAATCTTATAAGACTAACCGCTTTCATTTCTTACAATTTGATACAATGCGAACAGCAGCAGCCATCCCGCCGTCACCATATGATGGGCTTTTGATAAAATCTACAGATGCCTGGCTTAAAATTTTCTTTTCTTTCAAGGTATTGCATATTTCATTTTCCCATCCGTCCAGTCTTGACATGGATATGGTTTCGATCCCCAATATTGCATCTTCTATATGAGCCTGGTAAGACTGGTTATGTTTTCTTATTATAAAACGCATTAGTTCAAGCCGCTTTGACATACTCTTGACATTTGATGAAGCAGGCGCAGTACGATAATCAATTAGTGGTTCAGGCACAATCCCAAAGTTCCTGCTATCCCACAAACCTTTATTGACTCCATCTACTTATCCCTAAGCTGTTTCACTATCTGTAGAACCCCTGCTTTCATATCCGCATATTCTTTTCAATTAAGCAGATTGAACTTTTTTCTCTTTTTTGAACTTTCAATATTATATTGAACTTTTTCTGGATTTGTGTTATAGTATCCGCAACGCAAATTGAACTTTTCTTATTTTGAACTTACGGAGATAACGAATATGTCTAAAGAAAATTTTGCATTGCGCCTGAAGGCATCCATGGCACAGCAAGGAAAAAAACAGGTCGATCTGATACGGGCAGCATCTGAGCAGGGAGTTAAGCTCGGGAAGAGCCACATCAGCCAGTATGTAAGTGGAAAAACGCTTCCGCGTCCCGATATCCTGCATTTTCTCGCGGATACACTTCAGGTAGACGAGAACTGGCTGCGGGGTGATGAAGCAGCATCTGAAGCCGCCTCTTTCACCGGTTCAGCCGGCGCCGACGGCGGAGACGACCCTGCCGGCACTCCAAAAAAGGACAGCCATATAAATTATAGAAATAATAAAATAACGGGGGAAAGACAAATGCGAACATTCAAGAAATCATCAAAACTCGATAATGTCTTATATGATGTAAGAGGACCGGTCGTTGATGAAGCTGCACGGATGGAGGAATCCGGCACACAGATATTGAAATTGAACATCGGGAATCCTGCACCGTTTGGTTTCCGCACGCCGGACGAAGTCATATATGATATGCGTCAGCAATTGACGGAATGTGAAGGGTATTCTCATGCGCAGGGGCTTTTCTCAGCCAGAAAGGCTATTATGCAGTATGCACAGCTGAAAGGAATTCCGAATATTGCCATAGAGGACATCTACACCGGAAACGGTGTCAGCGAGCTGATCAACATCTGCATGTCGGCACTCCTGGACGACGGAGATGAGATCCTGATCCCTTCCCCTGATTATCCGCTGTGGACCGCCTGTGCCACACTTGCCGGCGGAAAGGCTGTACATTACATTTGCGATGAACAGTCGGAATGGTATCCGGACATTGAAGATATCCGCAGAAAGATCACCGACCGTACGAAAGCCATCGTTATCATCAACCCAAACAATCCGACCGGGGCACTGTATCCGAAAGAAGTGCTTCAGAAGATCGTCGATGTTGCAAGAGAACATCAGCTTATCATCTTTTCCGATGAGATTTACGACCGTCTCGTAATGGATGAAGAAGAGCATATTTCCATTGCTTCCCTTGCACCGGATCTCTTCTGCATCACTTTCAGCGGTCTGTCCAAGTCTCATATGATCGCAGGATTCCGCATCGGCTGGATGATTTTAAGCGGTAACAAAAAGGCTGCAAAGGATTATATCGAAGGGCTTAAGATGCTCTCCAACATGCGCCTCTGTTCCAATGTCCCCGCACAGTCCATCGTCCAGACAGCACTTGGCGGCCATCAGAGCGTGTGCGGCTATATCGAACCGGGCGGACGTATACGCGAACAGAGAGACTATATTTACAAAGCACTGACCGATATTCCCGGCATCAGCGCTGTAAAGCCAAAAGCAGCATTTTACATCTTCCCGAAAATTGATGTTAAAAAGTTCAATATCACAGACGACGAACAGTTTGCCCTTGATCTTCTCCGGGATAAAAAGATCCTTCTGATCCACGGAGGCGGTTTCAACTGGGGACAGCCGGATCATTTCCGCGTAGTCTATCTGCCGCGGATCGAGGTACTCAAAGAAGCAATGGGGAAAATAGCTGATTTCTTCAGCTACTATAAACAGCAGTTGTAGAAACGCTGTTGTTCGACAGTTAAACACTGGCTAGTATCATTCAGACGGCATCCGGATATAAGGGAACTACTCTCTTGTATCCCGGTGCCGTCTGTGCTATTCTGTCTTTACCAGCTTTTCAAAAGTATGGCGAGGGTAACAGGGAATTCGTTCAGGGTTTTCAGCTAAATTATCTTTATTCTTTGCTCCGCTTTCGGAGTGTATTTCATCTGCAGTAATTTATCTAAATAAAAGAATGGAGTGATGCCTTTGAGCACTAAATAGTATAAAATAATCACCGATTATTGCGCAAAAGAAACTTATTGTATTATACTTAAGGAGAACACATGGATAAGACAAAACTACAATGGCATCCTGCCTTTGGCGCCGCTCTGCGCATCACGCTGCAGGATGAGATGAAGTATCTGGAGATGCATGAAAGAGTATCTGCTTGGTAAAAAGCCCCTGCAAATGGATATCCTTTTGATCAAAAAAACAAAAGAGATTCCGATTCAGAAATCCATCGGTCGGATATTCCGGAAGCACAATATCATTGAATACAAATCTCCGGTTGATTATCTGAGTATCAATGACTTCTACAAAGTATACGCCTATGCATGTCTGTATCAGTCCGATACGGACAAAATAAATGAGATTGATCCTGAAACTCTTACGATCACTTTCGTGTGCAGCCGCTTTCCACAGAAGCTGTGCCAGCATCTGACAGAAGTGCGTGGCATTGCTGTCGAGAACATTGGCGGCGGTATCTATTATCTAAAGGGTGATCCATTCCCGATACAGCTTCTGATCACCCCGGAGTTATCAGGAGAAGAAAACTACTGGATTCAGAATCTGCGTACAGACTTGAAGGCCGGCTCTGAAATCCGCAGTCTTGTCGCCAGATACGAAAACCACAAACACTCAAAAGACTATGAAGCCGTCATGGATCTGATCACACGCGCAAACTGGGAGGAAATGGAGGTCGAGCGAAAAATGTGCGATGCTTTAAAAGAATTATTGTCAGAAGAGTTACATGCTGAAAATACCCGCGGGAAATCTGAAGGAATCTCCCTCGCCAAGCAGGTATTTAAACTCTCGGCACAGGGCTTTCAGCCGACTGCAATTGCCGAGAAATGCAACATCTCTTTAGAACAGGTAAACGAGATCCTTGAATAAAGAAAGTTAAGGTCTGCCACGCCGTTAACCGGTATGGCAGACTTTTTATTCACCACACTGAAACTATCACTGCTCCAGCATCTCTTTTATCATCTTTGTCACAGCCGCCGGATCGGCTTTTCCTTTCAGTGCACGCATGCTCTGTCCCATGAGCGCTCCGAAAGCTTTCTGCTTGCCGCCTTTATAATCTGCGACCGCCTGCGGATTATCCGCAAGGACTTTCTCGACCGCATCTTTGATGGCTCCCTCATCGTTCACGGTCTTAAGTCCGTTCTCTTCCACATATTTCTCCGGATCTACATCCTCGGTAAAGATCTGTTCGAAAACTTTTCTCGCGACAGCGGCGCTGATGGTTCCCGCATCTGTCATATCGATCAGTTTCGCCAGATGCTCCGGTGAGAATTTCAGTTCTTCCGGCTCCATGCCCTTTTCTTTCATCAGGCGGAACAGATCTCCCATGATCCAGTTTGCCGCTTTCTTCGGCTTTCCGCACAGTTCGACCGTCGCCTCAAAGAGATCCGCCACTTTTTTAGACTCTGTGATAAGCTCCGCATCGTATTCCGGAATATCGAATTCCGCCTTGTATCTCTCCAGCTTCTCGGGACGAAGTTCCGGCTGGCGCGCTTTGATCTTCTCGATCCACTCGTCGCTTATCACGATCGGCACGAGATCCGGCTCCGGGAAATAACGGTAATCCTGCGCGTCCTCCTTGGAACGCATCGCATAAGAATGTTCCTTATTATCATCCCATCTTCTTGTCTCCTGGATAACTTCTTTCCCTTCTTCAAGGAGTTCAATCTGTCTCTGGCGCTCCCCTTCAATGGCATGGGCGATAGCCTTGAACGAGTTCAAGTTCTTCATCTCTGTTCTCGTACCGAAAGTATCCGATCCAGCCTCACGGACAGACAGGTTCACATCCGCCCTCATGGAACCTTCCTGGAGCTTACAGTCTGATACTCCCAGATACTGCGCGGTCATGCGCAGTTTTTCCAGATATGCGATCACTTCGTCAGCAGAGCGAATATCCGGTTCGGAGACGATCTCCACAAGGGGCACGCCGCTTCGGTTATAATCTACGAGGGAAGTATCATCCCACTCGTCATGGACCAGTTTTCCCGCATCCTCTTCCATATGCATCTCATGGATGCGCACTTTCTTCTTTCCTGTCTGTGTATCGATCTCCACATATCCGTCTCTCGCGATCGGAAGATAGAGCTGGGAGATCTGATAGTTCTGCGGGTTGTCCGGATAGAAATAATTCTTCCGGTCGAACTTGCACACCTGCGTGATCTTACAGTTTGCGGCAAGTCCCAACGCCATAGCATACTCTACCACCTGCTTATTGAGCACCGGAAGTGATCCGGGCATTCCCGTACACACCGGGCATGTGTGGGTATTGGGCGCGCTTCCGAACTCTGTGCTGCATCCACAGAAAATCTTCGTCTTTGTCGCCAGCTCGATATGAACCTCAAGTCCGATGACTGTCTCATACTGTTTTGCCATGACCAGGCACCTCCTTTTCTGCCGCTGCTTTGCTGATATCCGCCATTGTCTCATACTGTTTTCCTGTCGCGCATTCATAAGTGTATGCCGCCCGGATCAGCGTTTTCTCTTCAAATGCATTTCCGATCATCTGCATCCCGATGGGCAGTCCGTTTTTATCTTTCCCGACCGGCACTGTCATTCCCGGGAGTCCGGCAAGGTTTACCGAGATCGTATAGATATCTCCCAGATACATTTTGAGTGGATCGCTCAGGCTCTTGCCCAGTTCCGGAGCTGTCGTAGGCGCTGCCGGCCCCAGAATGATGTCATAATACTCAAACGCCTTGTCGAATTCCTTTTTGATCAGCGCTTTTGTCCGGAGGGCTTTCAGGTAGTATGCATCATAATATCCGGAGCTCAGGACGAATGAACCGAGCATGATACGGCGTTTTACTTCCGGGCCGAAACCTTCTGAACGGGTCTTCTTGTACATGTTGTGGAGCCCTTCGTATTCCTCTGTCCGATAGCCATATTTTACGCCATCGAACCGTTCCAGGTTCGAACTGGCCTCCGCAGAAGCGATCGTATAATATGCCGGGATGGCATATTTTACAAGTCCCAGATCAAATGTCTCGACAACAGCGCCATTTTCTTCCAGAACTTTTGCCGCACGAAGGACTGCCTGTCTTACTTCCGGATCAAGGCCGTCTCCCATATAATCTTTCGGTATACCGATCTTCAGGCCTTTTGCATTATTCTCAAGAGCACTCGTGAAATCATAATCGTCTCTGTCTATGGATGTACTGTCTTTCGAGTCATGGGATGCGATCGCCTCGAGAAATGCCGCGCAGTCGGACACATCTTTCGCCACCGGTCCGATCTGATCCAGCGAAGAGCCGTAAGCGATCAGTCCGTATCTGGAAACAGTTCCGTAGGTCGGCTTCAGGCCCACCACGCCGCAGAATGAACTGGGCTGCCGGATGGAACCGCCTGTGTCCGATCCGAGAGCGCCGAAACATTCGCCAGCCGCCACTGCTGCGCAGGAACCGCCGGAAGAGCCGCCCGGAACATGCGCTGTATTGTGCGGATTTCTCGTCGGTCCATAATACGAAGTCTCGGTAGTGCTTCCCATGGCAAATTCATCCATGT
>DWWO01000021.1 GCA_019119675.1 Candidatus Mediterraneibacter faecipullorum
TATGTACCGCTGCGTTACGGCCCGAGCGAAAGCGGGTGCGCTAACAATACCTGTCTCCCGGCGGATACTTTGCCAGTCTGTAAAATTCGAATTTACAATGGTTCTTTAGACGGCACTCCAGCTTTTCTTGGATATTTCCGCGGTGTATTCTTTACCTTTTCTATCATCACCAATGCCCTTCCCATATCTGATCCGGGCAGCGTAAATTTATCTATCTTCTCTATCTTTCCGCCTAATATATCTAGTGCTTTTTCTGACATCTTTATTTCCTCATCAGAATCTGCACTTTTATATGATACAAAGCATCCTCCTTTTTTGATAAACGGAAGACAATACTCACTGAGTGTGGATAAGTTTGCCACTGCCCTGGATGCACATAGATCAAATTGCTCTCTATATTCTTCTTTTTTTGCATAATCTTCGGCTCTGCCGTGCAGTGTAACTACATCATTAAGCTCAAGCTCTTCTACTATCTGATTCAGGAATTTGATCCTCTTATTTAAAGAATCGAGAAGTGTCACCTTTATATGCGGAAATGCTATCTTTATCGGAATCCCCGGAAATCCTGCTCCTGTTCCCACATCAATCATTGTTGAGACATTCTTCATTTCTTTAATTCTTACAATTGTAAGACTATCTGTGAAATGTTTGAGATTTACCTCATCATATTCTGTTATTCCTGTCAGATTCATCACGCGATTCCACTCGATCAGCAGCTCATAATACCGGTCAAACTGTCTTTTCTGTACATCTGTCAATCGTATTCCAAGTGTCTCAAGTTCCTGATCAAACCTGCGGTCATCCATTAATCTCTAATACTCCTTTCCTCTAATACGCTGTGCTTTTCACGGCATAGTGGTATACCCTTGCGGTATTTCCTCTGATACGCCGTGCTTCTCACGGCATACCTTTTCGGTATTTTCTCAAATACAAATTTGAACATACACATCACTGTTTCAGGTATACTAGCAGCACAGAGACATCTGCCGGCGATACTCCTGAAATTCTTGACGCCTGCCCTATAGATGCCGGACGGATCGCATTTAATTTCTGCTTTGCTTCAATGCGAAGGCTCTGGATATCATCATAGTTGATATCATCCGGAATCTTTTTATTCTCCAGCTTTTTGAACTGTTCTACCTGCCGCATCTGTCGTTTGATATATCCGTCATACTTGATATTGATATTTACCTGTTCCTCCACGTCACAGGGAAGTTCCGGCCTTTTTTCATCAATATCAGCCAATTTCTCATAAGACAGCTCCGGCCGCCGGATCAGTTCAGCAAGCGTTGTTCCGGAATTCAGAGGCGTGCTTCCAAAAGATTCCAGCACTTTCTGTACCTTTTCCGATGTTCCGATATTCGTACGTTCTACCCTTTCGATTTCTGCATCTATCATCTGTTCTTTTCTGAGAAGATTCTGATAACGCTCTTCATCGATAAGACCCACTTCATATCCTGTCTTAGTCAGCCGCAGATCTGCATTATCCTGACGAAGGAGCAGACGGTATTCAGCCCTTGATGTCATCATCCTGTAAGGCTCATGGCTCTCTTTTGTAACAAGATCATCTATGAGGACGCCAATATATCCCTGCGAACGGTCAATAATGATGCCCTCTTTGCCCTGAAGTTTTCTCGCCGCGTTGATCCCTGCGATCAGCCCCTGGGCTGCAGCCTCCTCATAACCTGAACTTCCGTTAAACTGGCCTCCGCTGAACAAACCCTCTATATTTTTAAATTCCAGTGTGGACTTCAGCTGACGTGCGTCAATACAGTCATACTCTATGGCATATGCATTTCTTACGATCTTTGCATGTTCAAGCCCCGGAACACTTCTGTACATTGCATACTGTACGTCTTCCGGAAGAGAGCTCGACATACCGCCAACATACATTTCCGTTGTATGGATTCCTTCAGGTTCAATAAATACCTGATGCCTGTTTTTATCCGGAAATTTTACCACCTTATCCTCAATAGACGGGCAGTATCTTGGTCCAGTTCCTTCAATGGCACCCGAAAACAAAGGCGACCGGTCGAGATTATTACGGATGATCTCGTGCGTCTTCTCATTTGTATATGTCAGCCAGCATGACACCTGATCGATCTGCACGTCATCCGGATCTGTCGTAAAAGAAAACGGTACAACTCTCTCATCGCCTTTCTGTTCTTCCATCTTGCTGAAATCAATAGAATTCCTGTCAATACGGGCCGGTGTTCCTGTTTTAAACCGGTACATCTTTATACCAAGGGACTTCAGGCTGTCGGTCAGGTAATTGGCGCTCTGCAGCCCGTTTGGCCCCGTATACATACTTACATCGCCGTAAATGCACCTCGCCTTGAGATATGTCCCCGTACACAGTATAACAGCCCTGCATCGGTAAACAGCGCCGGAATAAGTCTTTACTCCCGTCACATGTCCGTCTTCCGTGAGGATATCCGTGACTTCCATCTGCCTGATGTCAAGGCGCTCCTGATTTTCCAGCACCTGACGCATAGCCCTGCTGTAGTCTGCTTTATCTGCCTGTGCTCTGAGAGAATGTACAGCCGGTCCTTTGGACTTATTGAGCATTTTTGACTGGATAAATGTCCTGTCGATCACTTTTCCCATCTCTCCGCCAAGGGCATCTATTTCTCTTACAAGATGTCCTTTGGAAGTACCTCCGATATTCGGGTTACATGGCATAAGTGCAATACTGTCCACGCTCACGGTAAACATAACTGTCCGGAATCCGAGTCTTGCCGTTGCGAGAGCTGCTTCGCATCCCGCATGACCTGCTCCGATCACCGCCACATCATATTCGTCTTTATTTTCCCATACAGAATTTGCTGAATATTTCATTTATCAAATCTTCTCCTACCGCTTCTCCCGTAATGCTTCCAAGTGACTCGTATGCATCCATCAAATCTATAGAATAAAAATCCTCAGGCATTCCGTCTTCTATACTCATGATGACTTTTTTCATACTCTCAAGCGCTTGTGAGAGAGCATTTTTTTGTCTTATATTTGTTATATATATCTGATCGTTAAAAGAAATTTCCCCTTTCAGGAACATTTCTTTTACCTTCTCCTCCAGCTCACGGATTCCCTGTTCCTCCTTTGCTGAAACAGAAATAACCGGGATATCCCCTGCTTTTTCTTTCATTATGTCCGCCGTGATCACGGTGTCCAGATCTGATTTATTTAAAAGTATGATCGTATTCTTATCCGTGACCAGCCCCAGAATCTTATCGTCATTTTCATCCAGATCTTTTGAAGCATCCACTACATAAATAATAAGATCAGCGTTTTTTGCATATTCCTGTGCCTTATCTACTCCGATCTTTTCAATAACGTCATCAGTTCTCCGGATTCCCGCTGTGTCTATCACATTCAGGCTCAGCCCGCCAAGCTTTACCTGCTCCTCCAGGATATCTCTTGTCGTTCCCTCAATATCAGTCACGATTGCTCTCTCATGCCCCGACAGCACATTGAGGAGCGAGGATTTTCCTGCATTCGGCTTTCCCACAATAACGGTATTTATCCCCTCTTTCATTACCCTTCCATTATCTGCAGAGCGGATCAGCTTTTCTAGTTCTGTGATAATCTTCTCAGCTGCTGATTTCAGAGTTTCACCGTATCCCTCTACACTGATGTGCTCCGGATCGTCAAGAGCAGATTCGATAAAAGCAGTGTGGTAAATTATTTCATTTCTTATATCGTTAATTTTATTTTTTATATTTCCTTTTAATTGACTAATTGAACTCTGAAGTGCATATTCATTTTCAGAGTTTATCACATCTATAACCGCCTCTGCCTGAGACAGATCCATCTTCCCGTTTAAGAAAGCCCTCTTTGTAAATTCACCCGGTTCAGCAGCCCGGGCCCCATTCTTCAGGACAGCCTCAAGGACACGCTTCAGCACAAATGTGCCTCCATGACAGTTGATCTCAACTGTATTTTCTCCAGTAAATGTACGGGGGGATTTCATAACCATAACGAGAACTTCATCTATAGTCTCACTGCCGTCCGTAATATGCCCGTAATGAATTGTATGACTTTCGGATTCTGCTATCTTACTTTTCCCTTTATATATCCTGTCTGCAATATCAAATGCTTCATCACCGCTGATCCTGACGATCCCGATGCCTGAATTTGTCATACCTGTAGATATTGCAGCTATCGTATCATTCTTCATATACTCTCCGTTCTGCGCTGTTTCCTTTCTACACACGTGATATTATATCATAATACTGCTTTATCCGGCAAATACCTGCCTGCTGTCCGTTTTCGGAAAATGTCAGCTCACGCCGGACGTGACAGCGGCTTGCCGGACTTATCGCACAGAAAAGGGACGCTGCAAACGTCCCTTAAAATTATCTGTCTTATTTTTTCAATGTAACTACGACTTTTCTGTAAGGCTCCTCACCTTCGCTGTGAGTCGTTACATAAGGATCAGACTGGAGTGCTGAGTGAATGATCCGTCTCTCATAAGGATTCATCGGCTCAAGTGCAACAGGTCTTCTGTTTCTTTTCACTTTATGAGCAATGTTCTTTGCAAGATGCTTCAGCGTCTCTTCTCTTCTTGCTCTGTAGTTTTCTGTATCAAGTTTCACTCTGACGTATCCGTCCTGATGCTTATTTGCCACCCTGTTTGCCAGATACTGGAGCGCATCGAGAGTCTGTCCTCTCTTTCCGATCAGGATACCCATGTGATCACCTTTCATATCAACACAGAGAGCTCCGTCCTCATCGACAGAGGAAGTGATCTCAACTTCCATGTTCATAGCCTTTAATGTATCCTGTACAAATTCTTCCACAGCTTTGATCGTCTGTTCTTCTACCTTGGCAAGTTCCTGCTTTTCTTTTGCAGGAGCCTGCTCACTCTCAGCTGTTTCCTCTTTTACAGTCTTTTCTTTTACCTGTTTTTCTTTTGCAGATTTTACTTTCTTTTCTGCTCCAGAATCTTTTTCTCTTTTATCTTTCTTCTCTTTCTTAGGCTGAACCGTATCTTTCTTTACGATTTCTTCTTCCTGATTAAGAGACATCTCTTCTTTGATCATCTCTCTTATATCCGGTTCCGGCTCTTTTTCCTCTTTTCTCCAAGCCTCGATCACAGCCTGTTTCATGCCGATTCCGAGGAATCCTGCACTGCCTTTTTCTATTACTTCATATTCGAGTTTATCACTGGTAACTCCAAGCTGGATCAATGCTTCTGTGATCGCGTCATCCAATGTCTTTGCTGATACTCTGATACTACCTTTCATCCCGATTCCTACCTTTCTCATATGCAGCCATCTTCACAGGCTGCCCTGGAACAGACAACTATTTCTTTCTTTTCTTATCTTTTGACTTATCAGCTTTATCCTCTGTATCTTCAGGTGCTTTTTCTTCTGTCTTCTGTCCGCTGTTATATCTGCTTACCAGATAAGCCTTTGATGTAAGGCTGCCAGGCTTCGCACTCATTGCAGACTCCTTCGCCTGTCTGATCTTCTCTTCTTTTGCAGGATCAGCAAGCTCTTTTCTTGCCTTTGAAGAAGTTCCTACGTTTCTTGTACTCTTCGTCGCCATCCTGTTGATCTCTTCTGCGGATGTTCCCTTCTTCTCCCTCTTTTTCTGAGCCTTCTTGCGGTTCTCTTCGATCATATCTTCCACACTCTTGCTCTTCAGATACTTATTGACCGCAAGCTGCTGTACACTTCGCACTGCTGCACTGGCCACCCAGTAAAGACCGAGACCTGCCGGAAGTGTGAAACCGAACACAACTGAGATCAGAGGCATTGTATATGTCATAGTCTTCATAGAATTCATCATCGGGTTATCCGAATCCTGTGTCGACGCCGTAGATGTCATCTGTGACAGTTTTACACTGATAAACTGTGTAAGACCTGCAAGTATAGGAATGATGACTGCGAGGATGATTCCTCCGATAGATGCTGCAGCAATAGCGTCTGTCAGCAGATTCCACGGATGTGAACCTATATCGATTCCAAGAAAATTATTCAGTCTGCCTACTTCCTGGATCGTTTCCCTTGCTGTATTCTCTACACTCGGCATCTGCTCGATCAGCGCATTCCATGAAGAAGTCTGGAATCTGTACAGAGCCTCAATGACACCGTTTGATGTAGAAAAATCATACAGGCCGGCTGTTGAACCTGCCACACTCTCCATGATACCCTGATATCCTTTTACCGACTCAATCTGGTCCACGAGAGGCTGGTACACATTTCTTACCTTTGTTACATATTCAGGTATATTCTGTACTACAGGATACAGACCGAATAAGATCACGAGCTGCATCAATGACGGCAGACATCCACTGGACATCTTTACACCATATTTTTCATATACCTGATTCGTCTCTTCCATCTGCTTCTGCTGTGATACCTGATCTTTCTTTCCAGCATATTTCTTCTGGATCTTCTGGATCTCAGGATTCATCACGGCAGTCATTTTCGAAAATTTCTGCTGCTTGATCGTAAGCGGAAGGAGTATTGTGTATACAATGATCGTAAATATGATGATACTTACACCAATGTTTTCGATCCCGATTGCGCTCATTACATTGTAGATTCCATTCATGACCTGACCTAAGATCCATGAAATCTGCTTTATGACCGGCCAGTCATAAATTCCTCCGCTGGCTAAAAGCCCATAAACTTCCATTACTTGTCCTCCTTAAGGTACCGGATCATATCCGCCTTTTGAAAATGGATTGCAGCGCAGGATTCTCCAGACGGCAAGTGCTCCGCCTTTTAATGCACCATACTTTTCAATTGCTTCAAGTCCGTACTGTGAACACGTGGGATAATACTTACATGTACTATATCCCTTCAGACCTGACAGATACTTTCTGTAAAAACGGATCATCCATAACAGGATTTTCTTCATCCGCGCCACTTCCTTTTTGTTCAGGACATTTCTTTGTCCTGTATATATATTTTATGAAGTTTTCCGAGGTGGATCAAAGCGCTCTCAATCTCATGATAATCTTTATCTTTTGCGCTTGTTCTTCCTATTACAACAATATCATATCCACACCGGAAATGTTCTTCCGACAGTCTGTAACTTTCTCTTACAAGCCGTGTCAGATGATGTCTGACGACACTGTTTCCTACTTTTTTACTTACCGAGATCCCAAGTC
Organism: Candidatus Mediterraneibacter faecipullorum; assembly: GCA_019119675.1. Classification (GTDB taxonomy): domain Bacteria; phylum Bacillota; class Clostridia; order Lachnospirales; family Lachnospiraceae; genus Mediterraneibacter; species Mediterraneibacter faecipullorum. The sequence goes on from DWWO01000021.1 coordinate 7,121, forward strand.
TGTTTTTATCAAGTCCGTTTTTGAGAATATACATTACAAGACAGCTGTTTGCAAGGGATCTTCCTTTTTTATAGACATTCTGGAAATCTTTATTTTTCTTTAAAGATTCAGAGAATTTCATGAAAAACCTCTTCCTTATACTTATCTCTGAATAGAAGAAAAGGCCACATATATGCGGCCTAAGCTGATAACTGTTTTCTTCCTTTTGCTCTTCTGGCAGC
>DWWO01000105.1 GCA_019119675.1 Candidatus Mediterraneibacter faecipullorum
TAAAGGAATGAGAGTAAAGTGCGACATCCCGGTCCCCCGGGATGCCAATACTTTATGAGGGGGGAGATAGTTGTTTTATCAACTATCTGGTTCATAGTATATCCGGAAAATGTGTCCAAAGTATGTTTAAACTCTAAAAGAAAAAGAAAAAACCTTATGAAAATCTTAATTCACTTTACCCGTATTCTGTTCCCTGCGTAGATTTTATCCGGATCGGAAATGCCGTTCAGACGTGCCAGTGCACTGACAGTAGTTCCGAACCTCTGTGCAATTTCGCTGAGTGTGTCTCCTGACCGGATCGTATAGTATTGTGCGGAAGAACCGGTGCCGGTTCCGTTTTCAGGTACTTTTAAAGTATTTCCGGCATAGATTTTATCCGGATCGGAGATGCCGTTCAGCTGTGTCAGGGTGCTCACTGTTGTGCCGTAGCGCCGGGCGATCCCGCTGAGTGTATCGCCCGGCTGGATCACGTAGGTGATATACTGGGGAGAGGGCGATGGAGCGGGGGCGCTGCCCCCCGCGAGATGGTTCAGGCCGGCGTCCTTTATAATTGACGGATAGTCCACATATCCCAGATCCAGATCCACGTTTCCGCTGATACCGGGAACACTGCCGGTGCTCGTATACTGCCACATGCCGCAGTCTGTTCCGTCGAACTGGTCTGCATAACGGGCGTACCAGTAGGCGTAGCGATTTGGCAGATCCGTTCCGAGGTATGTGTCGAGAAAGTTACGGTTTGTGTAAAACATGGCATACCAGCCTTTCGCTTCTATCCGGTTGCAGAAACTGGTCACAACATTTCTGGCAAGTGCGGAGGTAAACGGGACGCCTTGTTTCTCTACATAATCCGCGGATGCCTGCTCGATATCATAACAGATCGGATAATCCAGACGGTATCCGGAAATAGTGCTGAGACATCCGTCAGCTTCCTGAGCTGCCTTTTCCGGTGAAAATGCGTAGCAGAACCAGTATGCGCCGATCGGAAGGCCGATCCGGTTGCACTCGGAGGCATTTCTCCGGAATTGTTTATCAACAGTATCATAGCCATAACCGGCTCTCAGCATCGCAAACTTATATCCTGCGGCCTTTACCCGCTCCCAGTCCACTTCTCCCTGAAATTCGCTGACATCAAGACCTTTTATACTCATAAATATATCCTTCTTTCTATTAAATATATTCTTCTTTCTATGGATGCCCCGGTTGTTCCGGAAGTGTGAAATCCGGGGCTTTAGTTTAAAATATGCCCCGGGCAGAGGACTGTGAAATGAATATTGCAAAAATTATATGAGAAAATTATAATTATCGTATAGTGGCGGAAGTATGATAGTGGGAGGATGATCTATGCGTATTTGTCATGAGTGCGGAGCAAAAAACAGCGATGGCGCGCGGTTCTGCCAACACTGCGGCAGGAAGCTGGATACAGATGGTGACAGGATGCCGGCTGAACAGACTGCACCGCGCAGAAAATCAGCGCCGCAGGGGATTGGAAGGCTTTCTCTGCTGCAGATGATCGCACTTGGAGAAGCTGTATGTCTGGCTGTGGTGATCGCTGCATTTTTTGTGATCGGCTTTACAAAATACAATCCACGTACAGTTGCAGAAAAGTATTTCTCGGCATATGTGTCCAAAGACTGGTCTGCCATGTATGATCTGCTTGAGTTCCCGGAGGGAAATATCATGCAGGAGGAACAGTTCTCGGATGTGATGGATCGGACGAGGACTTCAGATATTACCAGCTATACGGTGAAAGAAACAGACGGGGAGAGAAGCGATATTTCCCGGAATTTTGAAGCTGAGTATTCTGTGCCGGGACAGGGGACTTTTAAACTTCGCTTTACCGCAGTGCGCCAGAGCAGCAAGGCGCTGTTTCTCTTTGATGTATGGAAGATATCTGCCGCAGGCATGATCACGGATGACTATCCTGTTGTAGTGCCGGCAGGTGCAAAGGCAGCAGTAGACGGAGTGGAGCTCGCTGAGAAGTATAAAGCCGAGGATCAGGAGGAAGAGACGGATACGTATCGGATTTCTGTTTTTAACGGCGTCCACTCTATCGAGGCAGCGGTGCCGTGGTGCGAGGTGTATGAGGGGGAATTTGATACGTCTTCAGACAGCAGCGCGGCAGTCACAGAACCGACACTGTCGGAGAACGGGGAAAAAGCTTTGCAGGCGAAGATGGAGGAAGCGTTGGAGAAATTTTATACTTCAGCTGTGTCCGGTGAAGATTACAGTGAAGTATCGGGGCTGTTTACCGGAAGCGCTGCCCCGGAATATAAGGCTGTCTATGATGACCTGAAAGAGAGTCTCGCCAGTGAAAGTGGTGATTATTATACGATGAACCAGATTATATTCGATAATTTCCGCTGTACTTTTAATGTGGAATCAGGACTGATCACCGGGGAGATGGAGTGCGAGTATACAATGGATTATACTTATGAGTATTCCGGGTTCGGCAGTTCCGGACGGCAGAGTGAAACGAGTAAAGGATCTGCGTATATGAGAGCGTCCTTTTTGTATGACGGTACTACTTACAAGATACAGGAAATTTCGATACCGACAGTATGGTGGTACTGATATCGGGGGAAAGGAGAGCTTACAATGGATGATATGACAAAGAAAGCGGTTTGGAAAGGAATATGCGCCCTGCTGGCTCTCGTGCTTGTAATGGCGCTGGCCGCAACCGGAATCCTCCTTTTGTGGCCGTCCGGGAATAACGGCTCTTCCGGACTGAAACGTGCGGAAGCAGTGCTTCAGGCGGTACAGCCCAAGGCGGCAGAGATGCAGACCAGGTCACAGATACAGATCGCGGGGGCGGAGCTGCCGGAAGATACGGAAGATGAGATCGCAGCGGATCGTGATTATATCATTCCGGACAGCAGCCGGAAAGTGCTCGAAGATGCAGATGTAGAGGGAATGTCGGCAAAAGAGCTCAACTATGCGAGAAATGAGATATTTGCAAGACATGGAAGGAAATTCGAATCAAAGGAATTAAGGGACTATTTTGAAAGCAAGTCGTGGTATAAGGGGAAATATTCTGCGGAGGAATTTGATAAAAAGAGCAGTTCTGTCCTGAATAGTACGGAGAAGAAAAATGTGGAATTTCTGGAAAAGGCAGAAAAGGCGCTGGAGCCGGGCGGATATGAGCTGGATCAGCAGGCACCGGGGTAAAGAAAGGATACGGTCATGCAATTTTCACATGAACTTATAGTTCCGGAAACGGGATTCCCGTTTAAGCTATTTATTTTTGAGGGCAGCGGGGGCAATTACTACAGGGAGAGACACTGGCACAGATCGATCGAGATCTTCGCGGTGTGTTCCGGTGAGCTGGAATTCCATATCGATGACAGGAGATGGCATCTGACAAAGGATGATTTTATGATCGTGAATTCCAATGAGGTGCATTCCGTCGATTCCCCTCTTCCCAATGAGACGATCGTGCTCCAGATCCCTTTGAAATTATTCGAAGATTATTTTACAGGAGAGCAGTTCATATGGTTTTCCCATGAGCCGGGCAGAAGAGATGAACGCTTTATGGAGCTTGTCAGGGAATTATACGGAGTCTATTGCAGAAAAGCATGCGGTTATGACCTGAAGATGAAGAGCATTTTCTATCAGATCATGTATCTGCTCGTGAAGGATTACAGGCTGACAGAAGTTGACGAGGCTTTTGTCCGCAAGAATAAAAATCTTAACAAGCTGTCTGCGATCACTTCCTATATAAAAGAAAATTATACAGGAGACCTTACACTTGAGGAAGTGGCAAGGATTTTTGATTATTCGCCGAATTATCTCTCGCGGATGTTCCGTAAATATGCGGGGATCACATTTAAGAGCTATGTACAGAGCATCCGTCTGGATTATGCGCTGAAGGATTTGGATGGCGGAAGGTACAGCATCACGGAAGTTGCGCTGAGAAACGGGTTTTCCGGGAGCAAGGCGCTTGCCAGGGCATTTCAGAAGAAATATGGGATGCTGCCGAGTGAATATAAAGAGAATAAAAAGATAAGAAATGGGCATTAAAAGGCTAATTATTTGGTCGATAACAGATAGTAAAGGTGATAAAATGACCTCATAAGACAGATGACGGACACATGCCCCGATAGGATATACCGGGCATATGTGCAGAAATCAAAGTGTAAGGAGGTCGTAACATGAAGATTCAGGAACTGACGGATGCATCCTTCGGCAAATACGGAAAAGTGGTCACAGAATTCTCTTTTGAGAAGATCTTAAAAGAGATGGAGCACACTCCGCTGCCGAAGGATGTTGTTTATGTACCGTCTGTAGAGGCAATGGAAGTCCTGCCGGAAGCAGTTGATGTATGCCGGAAGGGCTTCGGCGGGCTGCCGATCCAGATCGGGTACTGCAACGGGGACAACCACAAGCTGAATGCATTTGAGTATCACAGGAGTTCGGAGATCGACATTGCCGTGACAGATCTGATCCTTCTGCTCGGATGCCAGCAGGATATCGAAGAGGACGATACATATGATACATCAAAAGCAGAGGCATTCTTCGTGCCGGCAGGAACAGCGGTGGAGCTTTATGCAACCACGCTTCACTATGCTCCCTGCTCCGCGCAGGAAGGCGGATTCCGCTGCGTGATCGTCCTGCCGAAAGGCACGAACGAGGATCTGACTTTCGAACCGGCGAAAGAAGGAGAGAACCGTCTGCTGACAGCGGTAAATAAATGGCTGATAGCCCACGAGGAGGCCGGCATTGAGGGCGCTTTCTGCGGACTGAAAGGTGAAAACCCGGAAGTGTAGGAACAATATCAGTGAGTGTTATTACCGGATGACATAAAAGAACACGGTAACAAAGAGTATGTACTATATACCGCAATGGCGGTGAAAAGAAAGAGAGGAATCTATTATGAACAACATGCCAGAATTGAAGATCGGAGTTGTCGCAGTAAGCCGCGACTGTTTCCCGGAAAGCCTGTCCGTAAACAGGAGAAGAGCATTGATCGATGCGTATGAGAATAAATACGGCAAGGGAACAGTTTACGAGTGCCCAATCTGTATCGTGGAGAGTGAGATCCATATGGTACAGGCACTTGAGGATATCAAGAAAGCAGGATGTAATGCACTTGTGGTATACCTTGGTAATTTCGGACCGGAAATTTCAGAGACGCTTCTTGCAAAACATTTTGAAGGACCGAAAATGTTCATCGCGGCTGCGGAAGAAACCCAGGATAACCTTGTGCAGGGGCGCGGTGATGCATACTGCGGTATGCTCAATGCAAGCTACAACCTGAAGCTGCGCAATGTGAAAGCTTACATACCGGAGTATCCGGTGGGCACGGCTGAAGAGTGCGCAGATATGATCCACGAGTTTGAGCCGATCGCGAGAGCTGTCGTAGGACTTAACGATCTCAAGATCATCAGCTTCGGACCGAGACCGCTCAACTTCCTTGCATGTAATGCACCAATCCAGCAGCTCTACAATATCGGCGTTGAGATTGAAGAGAACTCCGAGCTGGATCTGTTCGAAGCATTTAATAAACATGAAGGCGACGAAAGAATACAGGCTGTTGTAAAAGAGATGGAAGAAGAACTCGGAGCAGGCAACAAGAAACCGGAAATCCTTGCAAAACTGGCTCAGTATGAGCTCACATTAAAAGACTGGATCGAAGAGCACAGAGGCTACCGCAAATATGTCGCTATTGCAGGAAAATGCTGGCCGGCATTCCAGACACAGTTCGGTTTCGTTCCGTGCTATGTAAACAGCCGTCTGACAGCTCAGGGAATCCCGGTATCCTGTGAGGTTGATATCTACGGATGCTTAAGCGAGTTCATCGGAACAGTGGTAAGCCAGGATGCAGTTACTCTGCTTGATATCAACAATACAGTACCGGCAGATATGTACAAAGAGAGCATCGAGGGCAAATTCCCGTATACACAGAAAGATACATTTATGGGATTCCACTGCGGAAATACGGCATCAGGAAAGCTGACCTCATGTGAGATGAAATATCAGCTCATCATGGCACGTTCACTTCCGGAAGAGGTGACACAGGGAACACTTGAAGGAGATATCAAGCCGGGCGAGATTACATTCTATCGTCTGCAGAGCACATCAGACAATAAACTGCGTGCGTATGTGGCACAGGGAGAAGTGCTTCCGGTTGCAACAAAATCCTTTGGATCCATCGGTGTATTTGCTATTCCGGAGATGGGAAGATTCTATCGTCACGTGCTGATCGAGAAGAATTATCCGCATCATGGTGCTGTCGCATTCGGACACTATGGAAAAGAACTGTTCGAAGTGTTTAAATACATCGGAGTCCCGGTAGAAGAGATTGGTTACAACCAGCCGGCAGGCGTGAGATATCCGACAGAGAATCCGTGGGGATAATTTTCGGGGACGTAGTAAAATCAGGTTTGACTACGTCCCGAATCGGATATACCCCTGTCCCTTAAATAAATATACCCTGTCCCCTTTCGAAATGTGTACAAATGAGTCAATATTTCCGTATGGATTTAGCGGAGCGATTTGTGCAGTTTGACAAGGGGGACAGGGGAAAATGCAAAAAGGGACAGGGCTGTTTTGAAATGGGGACGTAGCAGAATCCAATTTTACTACGTCCCCGAAAAAGGAGGACAGGACAATGTTTTTTATCGGTGTCGATCTCGGAACATCCGCAGTTAAGCTTCTGCTGATGGATGAGAACGGGAAGATCCATAAGATTGTATCGAAGGAGTACCCATTGTATTTTCCGCATCCCGGCTGGTCGGAGCAGAAGCCTGAGGACTGGTTTGAGCAGAGCATAGCAGGTCTGAAAGAACTTACTGCAGAGTGCGACAAGAGCCAGGTGAAGGGAATCAGTTTCGGTGGTCAGATGCACGGTCTGGTTGCTCTGGATAAAGATGACAATGTCATCCGCCCGGCAATCCTGTGGAATGACGGACGTACTGGAAAGCAGGTTGAGTATCTGAATAATACTATAGGAAAGGATAAACTTTCTAAATACACTGCAAATATCGCTTTTGCCGGTTTTACCGCGCCGAAGATCCTCTGGATGAGAGAAAATGAGCCGGACAATTTTGACCAAATAGTGAAGATCATGCTGCCGAAGGATTATCTTGCATATAAGCTGTCCGGAAGTTTCTGCACGGAATATTCGGATGCATCCGGTATGTTACTGCTTGATGTAGAGCATAAGTGCTGGTCAAAGGAAATGATGGAAATCTGCGGCATTACGGAAGAGCAGCTCCCGAAGCTGTATGAGAGCTGGGAACCGGTGGGATGCCTGAAAGCGGAGATAGCAGAAGAACTGGGCTTGCCCACGGACGTAAAGGTGATCGCGGGAGCAGGAGACAACGCAGCCGCTGCTGTCGGCACTGCAACAGTAGGCGACGGTGGATGTAATATTTCACTCGGAACATCGGGGACGCTTTTTATCTCCAGCGAAAAGTTCGGAGTGGATGAGAATAATGCACTCCATTCATTTGCCCATGCAGATGGTAATTATCACCTCATGGGATGTATGCTCAGTGCGGCGTCCTGTAATAAATGGTGGATGGATGAGATCCTGAAGACGACAGATTATAGTGGAGAGCAGTCGGGGATCACAAGGCTTGGTGAAAACCATGTCTTCTATCTGCCTTATCTGATGGGCGAGCGTTCCCCGCATAATGATCCGGATGCAAGAGCCGCATTTATCGGCATGAGCATGGACACAAGCCGTGAGGATATGACGCTTGCTGTACTTGAGGGCGTGGCGTTCGGTCTGAGAGATTCTCTTGAAGTGGCACGGAGCATTGGTGTAGATCCGCAGAGGACAAAGATCTGCGGCGGCGGAGCGAAGAGCCCGCTGTGGCGGAAGATCATCGCTAATGTGATGAATATGAAAGTGGACATCATCGAGAGTGAAGAAGGACCGGGATACGGCGCGGCAATCCTTGCCGCAGTCGGATGCGGTGTGTATCCCTCGGTGGAAGAAGCTGCGAAGAAGCTGGTAAAAGTCGTGAAAACAGAAGAACCGGATGAAGAGCTGGTACAGAAGTATGAAGAAAAGTACCAGAAGTTCAGAAAATTTTATCCGGCTCTGAAAGGGATGTTTTAAAGATCGGGCCGGACGTCATGGCACTGACCGGGTGAGGCGCTATTTTTCATGCTTTGGTGATACTAACGAAACACTATCAAAAAATGCATGAGTACGGCGGTCGAGGTCATACTCATGCATAAAATTAAATCTTTTCAAGTTCTTGTCTTAATTGTTCTGTGGTTATGAGGGAATAGATTCTTTCGTTGATGTCCTGCGCCTCGTCGTGGTAGATCAGTATAGTGTCAACAAAAGGCTCGTCCTTGTGATCCCAGAGCTTTTGGCGCTCTTCTGCTGTGAAGGGAACACCGCTCTCGGTGTCATCCTCGTTCCCGATCCGGACGAACTCGGCGCAGTTCTTGGCCACAATATCAAACTGCAGTGCATACCGATACATCTAATTGAACAGCGTCTTGATATGCTCCAGCATGGAGTGAGACAGATCTTCTCTGTCGAGAATCTGCTGCAGATCAAGAGCCGAGATATCCGGCATGATTCGATTGTGGAGCTGATCACAGTGTTTAAATGCAGCCAGTGCGCAATACTGGGAACTGCTCTTCTTGCCGGACAGCTTCACAATGGTCTCTGTACCGTTTCTGCGATTTTTCCCCGGGCATGTTGTCAGTGCCATTTTATTATCTCCTTTCATCTGCCGGGGAGGGCGTGGATCAATGGGAGATATTATTTGACACATGTTGAAATATTGACTATAATATAGTTAACAAGACAGCCGGAAGGTGACTGCACCTCACCCGCTCCGGCGCAACCAAAAACTATAAAAGATAGTCGTCAGCTTTGCAAGGGCAGGACGGCTATTTTTTATGTGTATAATTCAGAATGGCTATAATCAGAAGCGCGATGCTCACGATCAGGCTGAGTTCTTTATATGTACTCATAATTACCACCCCTCCAACAAGACTCGGAGCGGGCGGGAGCACGTCCCCCGGCTGCCTTGGTAAGTATATTATTATCAATGTGCGGTTTTCGTCATTATTGACGAAAAAGGTTTTGCTCAATTCTGAGCAGATAGGGAGAGGCAACTATCTACAGGGCAGCCCCACAGATGTATGCGCTTCAGAGGATATTTTGAAGAATACCTTTCAGCCGCTCCAATCCATCACGTAGGAGTGAGCAGGTTCCAGACAACATGGACAAGTGAAGTTGAAAGAGAAGCCCTCAGGCGGGCTTATAATGCGAATCGCCACAGAGACAATTCCCTAAAAACAAGGAGATTCCTTTGACCTTTAGAATCGGGGAGCTGCTACGCACCTTTTGGGTCAAAAGAAATGCGGGAAGGGCACACCCGCCAAATATCTTTCTGTTTAATGGATTATATGAATTAATAAAATCATAAGATTTTCATTCTCCCCTCTTAAAAAATCAATTTTATCATGTATACTATAAATGGAATCTTTCCACTGTTATTTCAGCCGGAGAGAGATCCGGAGTGTTTAAGAGAGTCGAAGGGGTGATCATAATGTACAACATACTTGTGTGTGACGATGACAGAGAAATCGTGGAAGCAATCGAGATATATCTGTCCCAGGAGGGATACAACATTCTGAAAGCGTATGACGGGATCGAGGCGCTCAATATTCTTGAAAAGGAGAAAATCAATCTTCTTATCATCGATGTGATGATGCCGCGTCTGGACGGGATCCGCGCGACACTTAAGATCCGTGAGAAGAACAGTATCCCGATCATCATCCTCTCGGCGAAGTCCGAGGATGCAGATAAGATACTGGGGCTTAATGTGGGGGCGGACGATTATGTGACAAAGCCGTTCAGCCCGCTGGAGCTTGTGGCACGAGTGAAATCCCAGCTCAGACGGTACAACCAGCTTGGCGGTTCAGGACAGGGTGAGCGGGAAACGGTATATGAAGTCGGCGGCCTGAAGATCAATGATGATTTGAAAGAGGTGACGGTGGACGGGGAACCGGTGAAACTTACCCCGATCGAATACAATATTCTGCTCCTTCTCATGAAGAATCAGGGCAGGGTATTTTCCATCAGCCAGATTTATGAATCGATCTGGAATGAAGAGGCGATTGGAGCGGATAATACGGTTGCCGTGCATATCCGTCATATAAGAGAGAAGATCGAGATCAACCCGAAAGATCCCAGGTATCTGAAAGTGGTGTGGGGCGTCGGTTATAAGATTGAGAAAGGAATGTAGGAAAATATATGAAGCAATGGTATAGAAGGACCCTGACGAAAGTGATCGTCCTCCTGGCCGGCATTATAAGCGGTGCGGCATTTGTCACCTCTCTGGGAGTAGCTTCCACATATGCAGGGACGATCGATCCGTCACAGATCCTGAGTCTGGTAAATGAACCATATGAGGAATCTCCGGATTTCAATTCGGCGGTAGAGGGTGCCATGTTTGAAACCTTCGGAATGTTCAGGGTGAAAGACGTGATGGAGACGGATGGCGCGTATGATCCGAATAAGGAAATTGACATTATGTCCTACTCTGATTCCGGGCAGGTCAGAAATACGGGGAATGCAAAGCTGGTATACAGACTGGAAGACCTGATCCGGTGGAGTGAGGAGTATAACTCATCCGGCGAAGATCTGTATGATGAAAATGTCATTGTGTGCCGGGATAAAGACGAAAGCTATTATTACTATTATTTTGATGACTTTCTTGCGCTTTTTGAAAGCGGGCAGCTTACTGCCAGATTCGATGACGAATACCATACGCAGGCAGAATTTTTAAATGATCTTTCTAATCAAAATGCAGAAGGCGGCTATAATGGCAGCCTGAAGATCACGGATTCCGATGGAAATGAGGTCTATACGGACTGCTGGAATTTCGGTTCGGCCCTCAGAGAGGAGTATGCGCCTGCGGGCGGGGGAGATATTCTCTCGATCGTGAACAATACACCGGAGTTAAACGGAAATCTGTCGGAAATCTATGATCATCTGGCCTTTGTCCTGAGCGGGTTATATGATGACTATACAATTTATCAGTCAGGATGGGAATATCTGGAAGAAGGAAATACCAATTTTACTTATCTCTATGTTGACCGTGAAAAAAAACAGGTCTTGACGAATAAGACGGAATATGCAGACTATTCGGATGCAGGAGCGCATATCAGGGAAATGAAGTCAGGTGACTCTGTAAAATATATGATCGTCAATCCCAGGCTGAAAGATTTTGAGACAAATATGAATCTGACCGCATCCGGAGAATGGGATATGGTAAGGTCTTACGAATCCAGCCGTGATTCTGAGAATATCCTGGCCGTCTCGGTAGATACCTCGTATCCGATACAGGATCAGTTTTATGAGGGGAGTGCAAACTATAATCAGAATATCCCGTTTTTGAGATGGGCGCTGTTCCTGTTTATAGCAGGCGGTATACTCTTCCTTGTATCAGCTGTGTGGCTGGCTGTAACTGCAGGGAAAAGGCCGGGGGATGAAGAACTCCATCTGACAGTATTTGACCATTGGAAGACGGAGATCTCGGCTGCGCTCGTGATCGGTCTTTGGGTGTTTGTCACATGCACTGTCATCGCAGCAGGCACCACATTTGGCAGTTTCTTTGATGTATCTACAGCGGTAGAATATTATGGCACGGACACGATCCCGGTCGTTTATTCGACATTATTTACGACTGCTATCAATATGGCAGATCTTGCTGGGCTGTTTTTCTACGGGCTGTTTACGTTCCTCTGCTTTTTTGCCGGATATGTGAGTCTTGTCCGAAGGATCAAGGCAAAGATCCTTTGGAAAGGAAGCCTGCTTTATACGTTGATATCAGGGACTGGACAGGTATGGAGTTCCCGGTCGATTACCTCGCGGGGCGCAGCAACGATATTGGGGTTCATGTTCATCCAGTGGCTGGCGATCCTGTTCCGGGATACTCCGTTTATACTGCTGGCATTTGTGGCAGATCTGGCAGCTGTATGGATAGTGATGTGCGGAGCAGTCGCCAAGAGCAGGATCAGGAAAGGGATTGAAGAGATTTCGGGCGGCAATCTGGAATATCGCATTGACCTGAAATGGCTGCGCGGGGAAGAAAGGGATATTGCGGAGAAGATCAACAATATCGGAAGCGGCCTCAACAAGGCTGTTGACGAGGCAATGAGAAATGAGCGCCTTAAAACAGATCTGATCACGAATGTATCCCACGATATCAAAACACCGCTTACTTCGATCATCAACTATGTGGATATCCTGAAACGATCGAACATTGCCGATGAAAAGATCCGGGGATATCTTGATATTCTTGAATCAAAAGCCCAAAGGCTTAAGACCCTGACAGAGGATGTAGTGGAGGCATCAAAAGTAAGCAGTGGAAATATCACACTGGAATGTATGGATATGGATCTTCGGGAGCTTGTGCAGCAGACGGAGGGCGAGATGGCAGAGAAATTTGCGGCCCGCAATCTGACTATGGTACTTAACATTCCGGAAGAGCCGGCGGTCATCCATGTGGACGGAAGGCGGATGTGGCGTGTCCTGGAGAATGTTTTCGGAAATGCGGCGAAATATGCGATGCCGGGCACGAGGGTCTACGCGGATATTATTCTTACAGAAGATAAGGTGAATTTTTCGTTGAAGAATGTATCCGAGCAGCAGCTCAATATCTCGGCTGACGAATTGACCGAGCGGTTTATCCGGGGAGATATTTCAAGGAGCACGGAGGGCAGCGGGCTGGGCCTGTCAATAGCCAAGAGCCTTACAGTAATGCAGGGGGGAGAGTTTGAATTGTATCTGGACGGAGATCTGTTCAGAGTGAATATACAATTTGAAAGAGTCCGCAGCAGGACAGCATAAGAATTCAAAAAAGAAACGTCCGGGAAACCGGGCGTTTCTTGCTGTGGCAGTTGCAAAAGTTCATTTCAGGTGATACGATGGAATCAGCTTATCTGACCTGTCGAAAAAGGTCGGATCTCGTAAGAGAAACGGATGATTTGTGAGGTGAATTGAGATGAACAAGGGGGAAGGACAGAGAGGAAAAAGGCCGGTAAGCCGTGCGGAGAGGATGCGGCGCAAACGGGAACGGCTGAAAAGGAGAAGACGGATAGCCATTGCTATATTATGTGGAATGGTATTGCTGCTGATATTGATCATCGTGGGAATCGTTGCTCTGGTAAGACATTTTGCAGGAGGCAGTGATACCGGTGACAAGAATCAGGGACAGGCATCTGACCTGACGATAGAACAGCAGGGAGAAGAAGAGCAGCAGACGGAAACGGAGACAGAGCCTATCTCTATTACGATCAGTGCAGCAGGGGACTGTACGCTTGGGACAGACGAATATTTTGATCCGAGTACAAGCCTGAACGCTTACTATGACAGCAATGGTGCTGCCTATTTCTTCCAGAACGTCAAATCAATTTTCGAGGCGGACGATCTGACGATTGTCAATATGGAGGGAACTTTGACCGAAGAGACGTCGCGTCAGGACAAAACATATGCGTTCAAGGGACCTGCCGAATACACGCAGATACTTACAGAGGGAAGTGTGGAAGCGGCAAACCTTGCCAATAACCACAGTCATGATTACGGAGACCAGAGTTATACGGATACGATCGCGGCGCTGGATGCGGCCGGTATCACGAACTTCGGTTACGACAGGACGGCCGTAATGGATGTGAACGGCGTGAAGGTCGGGCTGGTCGGCACCTACGAGCTGGCAGACGGCATGGGCTGTGAAGAGGGGATGATCGCAAATATCAAGGCGGTGGAAGAGCAGGGCGCCCAGATTGTCATTGTAAGTTTCCACTGGGGACTTGAGAAAGAAAATTATCCCACAGAAAATCAGGTGAACCTTGCGCACTCCGCGATCGACAACGGCGCTGACCTTGTGCTCGGACATCACCCGCATGTGCTCGAAGGGATCGAAGTCTATAATGGTAAGAATATTGTGTACAGTCTTGGTAACTTCTGCTTCGGAGGAAACAGCAACCCGTCGGATAAGGACACGATGATCTTCCAGCAGACATTTACAGTGCAGAATGGTGAACTTGTGGAGGATAATGTGACAAACATCATTCCGTGTTCTGTATCTTCAGAATCCGGATATAATAACTATCAGCCGACTCCTCTCCAGGGAGACGAGGCTGAACGGGTGAGAGGCAGGATTGAAGAATACAGCAGCGGATTCTGAAAGAAATTTCTTGAAATCACAGTAATTCTGTGCTACGATACCACATGTATGGAAAGCAGATATATGGTACGTTCTCCATGCAAATATTTTACGCGGCGTCAAGCTGCATTATTGATTGAGTTAG
>DWWO01000106.1 GCA_019119675.1 Candidatus Mediterraneibacter faecipullorum
ATATAGTTTTGTTTGCGTGCTGCGGGTTGACCGGCTTCCTGGGCTGGATAACCCAATGCAATCGCACCGACGCCGCGCAAGGTTTCCGGCAGCTTCCACTCCCGCAGGAGAGCCTTGCCTTTTTCACTGTCAAAAATCTCACGTTCCCGATGCACCCATACGGTTCCCAGACCAAGGGCATGGGCAGCGAGCATCATATTTTCAAGAACGCAGCTTCCATCCTCGACAAAGGTGCTTGCGGAGCCATCTGCCAGAACCAAAATCACGACAGGCGCGCCATAATAGGGGTCTGCATTGCTTTCCATCACTTCTGCATTTAGTTTTGCAATCTCCTGTCTATATTTGGGGTCTGTAATTGCAATGATAGTGGGAGATTGATGTCCTCCGCCAGTAGGTGCGTAAGTCCCCGCTTCCAGTACAGCGTCCAGCGCCTCGGAAGGGACAGGCTCCGATTTATAAGCCCTTACACTGCGGCGCGTCTTGATCAGAGATAAGAAGTTGTTTTCCATAAAAAAATCATCCTCCATTCTGTCAACATTTCCGAGATACAGGCAACAAAAAAAAGCCACACAACTATTACAGAACAGTTGTGTGGCAAAAAGATGACCGAATCCGGAAAAGTCCACTCAAATTTTACGATTATCATTATAGTGAAGTCTCAGGAGTCTGTCAAGCGTTAATTAATGTGATTACAGAATGGTAGCAGTGGCTATCTATTGTTTTTGATGTTATTTTACGGTGTATAAGCATTGTAAGCCGTGATGTAATTAATGGTCTTGGAGCGTAACCTTCACAATCCTGCCATCCGTTAAAGTGAAGATCAGGTGGCCGCCCCGGCAGACCTTGACGGATTCCACCAGCTTATTCCATCTCTCATCGGTATAGACAGGGTTAGCGTCACTACACTTTTGCAGCATCTTCTCAAACGCCGCTTTGATTTCCTCATCCCGGAGTCTGGGAGAGTCGCAGGTTTTATCTCCATCATACTTGTGGTTGCAGTACCAGACGTTATAGCGTTCGCCTGTGCTACGCAGCCGCCAAACTTTGTGCCCATAAAAGGAGCCGCAGTCGCCACAGACGAGTTTTCCGGCAAAAGGATGTCTGGTGCGCACTTTTGCCCGGCGTTTGGCAGACTCTGCCAGTATCGCCTGTACCCGGACAGACGGCACCTCACCATTGTTTTTCCGGACTTCTTTGGTGAGATAGTCTACAGTGAAGGTTTTCTGGAGCAAGGCCTCACCTTTGTATTTCTCGTTGCTGAGAATACGGCGGACGGTGCTGACGCTCCACTTCTTTTTGCCTGCTGGTGTCAGGACGCCCATACTCGTCAGGATGGCGGCAATTTCATTGATGGTCTTGCCGGATAGAAAAAGATCATAGATTTTGCGGATGACGGCAGCTTCTTCCTCCACAATTTCCGGCCTGCCATCTGCGCCCTTTTTATATCCGAGGAAGTGAGAATACGGCAAGGACACTTTCCCGTCCCGCATACTTTTCTGCTTGCCCCAGCGGACGTTCTCACTGATGGAGCGGCTTTCTTCTTGCGCCAGAGAACTCATGATCGTAAGCATCATCTCACACTTGGGGTCAAAGGTATGTAAGTTCTCTTTCTCGAACCGCACCTCAACCCCGACCGCCTTGAGTTCCCGGACGGTTTGAAGCGTATCTACTGTATTCCGGGCGAAACGGGAGATGGACTTGGTCAGGATAATGTCGATGCCGCCCTTCAAAGCCAGATCGATCATCCGGTTAAAGTTCTCTCGGTTCTTGGTATTGGTGCCGGTAATACCGCGATCCGCAAATACTTCTACAAACTCCCAGTCGGGGTTGCTTTTGATGTGACGGGTGTAGAAATCCACCTGCGCCTCATAACTGGACTGCTGCTCGTCCTGTTCCGTAGAGACCCGGGCATAGGCGGCGACCCGCTTCTTGCGAGTCGCAACGGATAGCGGCTGTTGTTGCAGTGTTTTGGTCGCCGCGATAATCTCGATTTCTGGCATACTTATGATTTTTCCTCATAGTCGTCCAGCCAGTTCAACACTTTTTTCATAAAGTGACTTGTCCTCCTTCGGGAAATGAATCAAAACCATATACAGTGAACGCACTGATATAATGGTAGTTTACAGGCTCTTATGGAGAAGTCCCAGTACTGTCTTCAGATCCTCAGCGCCCATCTGTCCCGGTGCAGAAGCTTTGCCGACTGCTCCGAATGTCAGTGCGGAACCGAATACCTCCCCGCACAGTCTGCTGATAACGCCCGTCCCTGACATGGACATTGTAATGATCGGACGATCCGCATACTCTGCCGCCATCTCCTCCGTAGCCGCCAGAAGAGTCAGCACGTCTTTCTTATTTTCCGGCATAACGGCAATCTTCGGGATATCTGCCCCAAGGTCCTGCATTTTCCGGAGACGTGATACGATATCGTCTTTGTCCGGTGTCTTGTGGAAATCATGGTTTGAGGCCACTACTTTCACTCCGCACTCATGGGCCGTCTCAACGACTGCTTTCACTGCGTCGTCACCTGTAAATGCCTCAATATCCACCAGATCGATAAGTCCTGTCTTTGCCGCTTTCTGGTTCAGTTCTACATAAGCATCTGTCTCGATGGCTTTTTCTCCGCCTTCTTTGGATGTACGGAACGTAAAAAGGATCGGGGTGTCACCAAGCACGTCTCTTAAGGCTTTCATCGTCTCCTCTGTCTTCTCAAAGTCGAAGATATCCTCATACCAGTCCACACGCCATTCCACTACGTCTGCAGCTGTAGTTTTTATCGTCTCTGCCGCTTTTAATATCTCTTCTCTCGTAACCCCGACGATCGGGACACAGATTTTCGGAATACCTGTACCAATCTCAACATTTCTTACTCTTACCGGATTCATCCCTATTTATCCTCCTACTGTTTATTATGATATTTCTTTTACTTATTTTGATGTATCTGCATTTTTCAGCAGTACGCCGTATCTTGCGTTTACGAAAAGTGCGAGGATGATACCGATGACCGTGATCACAATATTCATCACAATAACACCCGAAGCGCTCATATTAGATGCTGCTGTCAGAATCGTATAGTTACACAGACTGGACGCGATCATGACAAGACTCGTAAGTGTACCCTTGATCTTCGGGAACAGATCGTTTGAAACCGCTGTTACCATCTGGAGCACTCCGCCGGCTCCTGCATAGCCGATCACAAATGCACCGACATAGCAGATCATCGGGCTCTTTACCAGATAAACGAGCACCAGCATCACCAGTGAGATCACCGGATAAATAACAAGGAAGCGTACCTGTTTAAATTTCGTGATCAGTATACTTGTCACAAACAATGCAACCAGTGTACCTGCTGAATAGTATGTCTGCATCATGGAGACATCTTCAGATGCCATTCCCGCAACGTCTGTTCCAAATGTCTGCGCACAGTTCAGCCAGAGCTGGAACGTAGCCGTACATGTAAATCCGATCAGGATCAGTGCAACACTCTCCAGAGAGAAATGGGCACTCTTTAAATTGTTAATAAATGATTCGCCTTTCCCTACGCCCTCTACTTTCGGAAGCGGTGCAAAGATTGCAAGTACGCCGAGTACTGCGATCACGATGCCGCATACGAGAGGCAGTGTCAGATAGGACATTGAGGTCCCTACGCAGCGTCCCAGCCCGAGTGCTGCCGCAACCGCCGTAACTCCCATTACATCGCTCATACCCCACTGCTCGGCCAGAAGTTCTTTTACAAGCTGCCGGCTTAAGATGGAACAGCCGATGCCGTGGACAAAATAGTTTAAATAAAGGATAAGTGCACTGGGCAGATATTTCTTATTCATAATGTATGTTTCCCTTTCCTCTCATTATCTTCTAGTCGTATTTAATGTCAAGTACTTCTTTCATATGGTCGATCGGCATATGCTTGCCTGTCCACAGATAAAATGCAGCATCTCCCTGGAAGAGCATCATTCCCAGACCGTTCATTGTCTTGCAGCCTGCCTCTTTCGCCATCTTAAGAAGAGCTGTCTCTCTCGGAGAGTAAATCGTATCCGTTACGATCAGATCCGGACGGAAGAAGGATTTGTCCGGAATAACAGACTGGCCTTCTAATGGTTTCATTCCGACCCCTGTTGCCTGTGCAAAAAGATAGCTGTCTGCGATCTCTTCTCTTAACTTTTCTTTGTCATCCAGATCATACAGATTTACAACACAGTCCGTGTTATTGCGGATGGTCTCGACCGTCTTCTCAGCTGCTTCCCAGAATTTATCTTTAATATTGAAGATAGAGATTTCTTTCACTCCGTCCAGAGCAGCCTGTACCTCGATTGCTTTTGCAGCGCCGCCGGCTCCGGTGATAGTCATTTTCTTTCCGATCACATCAATGTTGTTATCCTTTAAGGACTGCATATATCCAATACCGTCCGTGATGTGTCCGATCAGCTTTCCGTTGTCATTTACGATCGTATTGACAGCACCGCACATCTCTGCCGCCGGTGAAAGTTCATCCAGATACTGTCCTACCACTGTCTTATTCGGCATGGACACGTTCGATCCTACCATTTTTAATGCACGCAGGCCTTTTACCGCGTCTTCAAGTGTGCTGTTGTCCACTTCAAATGCAAGGTAAGCATAGTCCAGTCCCAGTGTTGCAAATGCTTCATTATGCATTGCCGGTGAACTTGAATGTCTGATCGGATATGCCATCAGACCGATTAACTCTGTGTGTCCTGTGATTCTCTCTGCCATGATTTTTCTCCTTTTTGATTGATTTTTTATTCTGTTTGTTAAATATCAAACAACCTCTCTGGTTTCATTATACGAAAATCATAATAATAGTTCCAATACATCTTTTTGTATTTTTTGATAGTTTATTGCTATCAGTTTGTGATATAATCTACAAAAAGGAGGCAGACATGACTTTAAATCAGATTCTTTATTTCCAAACAATTGCACGATGCCAGCATTTTCGTCTTGCGGCATCCGAACTGAATATCTCCCAGCCGTCTCTGAGCCGCTCCATTGCCAATCTGGAGGAAGAACTGGGGATTGTCCTTTTCGAAAGAAAAGGGCGTACTGTTTCACTGACCAAATACGGCAGAATCTTCCTGGAACATGCAGACCGGATCCTGAATGAAGTGCAGATGGCCGAAAAACAGATGAAAAAGCTCTCAGGAAATGCCGGGCATGTAGACATCGCCTATGTATTTCCCCTTGCAGCCCGGTATATACCACATACAGTGAGACAATTCCTCGAAAAGGGGAAAAACGGGCAGATCAGTTTCAGCTTTCATCAGAGTTATACCCGTGAAATGGTAAGCGGACTGAAAGCGGACCAGTTTGACGTCATATTCGGGTCCTATGTGGAAAATGAGCCGGATATCCAGTTTGTTCCTATTCTGAATCAGGAAATGATCGTGATCACGCCGCTGGGCCACCCGCTTGCCGGAAAAGCCGATCCTGTCCTCCGTGATCTGGAGGATTATCCGGTCATGGGATATGACAGGACGTCCGGTCTGGGCGGCTTTACAAACCGGATTTACTCATCCTATTCCATGAACCCCAATATTATCTGCGAATCCCCGGATGAAAATGCGATCGCATCTCTGGTGGCAGAAGATTTTGGTATTGCACTTGTAGCGGATGTGGATATACTGGACTATTTCCCTCTGGAAAAGATTCGCCTGACTGACGTCAATCTGCGCCATACCGTTTATATGGCATATATGAAAAACCGCTACCAGATTCCCGCCGTGCGTAATTTTATCTCCTTTATACAAAAGGAAGGAACAAACATATGACCGTTAAAGCCCCCGCCGCTTTACGTACTCCTCAAACCGCCGTACGAGCGGGGGCTCATACTGTTCCTTATTCCTTGCCATATAGACATATCTCTTCTCATGCTGGTTCCGTATTCTAAGCACCTCCACATCCAGCATTTTCAGGACAGGGATCTCCGGCATCACTGCAATCCCGAAATTGCGCGCCACAAGCCCTGCCATAGAGCCGTCTTCCTCAATCTCATATGCGATATCCGGCTTAATCTTAAGCCGCTCGAACATTCGGTCCACCACAGGACGCAGGCCGCTGTTCGGCGTATAAAATATTTGCGGATAGGCAGCTGCCTGCTCCAGATCTACGGATTCAGAATAAGCCAGCGGATGCCCTTTTGGCACGACAACGACCAGATTCTCCGTTCCGGCCGGTGTAAACTGTATGCCGGACTCCTTTTCTGCCATAGAGCAGAATCCGATGTCATATTTTTCGTCCTTCAATCCCTGTATCACTTCGGATGTATTACCCACCGTAAACCGGAATTTCACGTTCAGTTCTTCATATGTATGTATGAAATCGCTCACAAGCTGCGGGACAAATTCACTTCCCAGAGTATAGATATAGGCAAGTTCGATCACGCCTTCTGTCTGGCCGGTCAGGGCCCGTACTTTCCGGACCCCTGTATCCAGAGTCTTTAACGTCTGTTCCACATATTCTCTGAAAAAGCTCCCGTATCTTGTCAGGACGACATTTCGTCCCCGCTTTTCAAACAGCTTTGTCCCCAGCTCACCTTCAAGCGTGCTGATAGCATGGCTCAGCGAAGGCTGAGTGATATTCAGCTCCTCTGCTGCTCTTGTGTAGTGCTCTGTTTCAGCGAGTTTTACAAAATAATGCAGCTGATTCAAATTCATAAGATCACCCCTTTTATATAAAATATCACAATTTATAGTTTTTATCTATGATTTTATTGATAAATATGCATTTATTTTATATTTATTTTTTCACTATAATACGGCTTGTAAACGGATTGTTAAGATGATGACGATGGGCCGGCAAATGACCGGTGCCGGATTCCGTTTAAAACAACCTCTCATAAACTTTTACCATTAAATGACAGTGTTATTCAGGAGATTAATAATATGAAAAAAGAATTCAAACACATATTTGAGTCCTTCACTGTGCGCCGCATGACTGTCAAGAACAGGATCATGATGACGCCGATGGGTACAAACTACGGGGAGCAGAACGGCGAAATGAGCTTCCTCCATATTAATTATTACGAACAGCGCGCCAAGGGAGGCACCGGGCTTATCATGGTGGAAAACGCAAGTGTAGATTCACCGGAAGGCTCCAACGGAACGACACAGCTCCGTATCGACCATGACAACTATATTCCCCGCCTGTTCAAATGGAAGAAGTAAGAAGACAGGTAGGACCTTTCTTCCCGATCTTCCTGCGTATCAGCGCTGATGAATTCATGGAAGGCGGCAACACCCTCGACGACTGTCTCGACTATCTTCAGTATATCCAGGAAGAGGCGGACGTCATTGACGTATCCTGCGGCCTGAACGGTTCCATCCAGTACCAGATTGACTCCAACCATTTTCCGGATGGCTGGCGTTCCTATATGGCAAAAGCTGTCAAAGAACGCTATAACAAGCCCTGTGTGACAATGGGAAATATCAGAGATCCTCATGTGGCTGA
Organism: Candidatus Mediterraneibacter faecipullorum; assembly: GCA_019119675.1. Classification (GTDB taxonomy): domain Bacteria; phylum Bacillota; class Clostridia; order Lachnospirales; family Lachnospiraceae; genus Mediterraneibacter; species Mediterraneibacter faecipullorum. The sequence goes on from DWWO01000106.1 coordinate 7,459, forward strand.
AGACATTCTGGCAAGAGGGGACGCCGACCTGATCGGTATCGGCCGCGGCCTAATCGCGGATCCGGAATGGGTCAACAAAGTAGAATTCGGTGATATCTGTGATATCAGGAAATGTATCTCCTGCAACATCGGATGTGCGGGAAACCGTATCGGCATCAACCGCCCGATCCGCTGCACCATCAATCCGGCTGTGACCGACGGAGACGAATACAGGAAACGTCATATTTCAAAACCGTGCAACGTAGTTGTTATAGGCGGGGGGACAGCAGGAATGGAAGCCGCCTGTACATCCGCAGAAGTAGGATGTACTACATTCCTCATTGAGAAGAAACCCTATCTCGGGGGACTTGCCGCGGAGATTTCCAAGATTCCGGATAAGACGCGTCTGTCTGATTTCCCGCAGTATCTGATCCACCGCACGACCAGGCTTAAAAACCTGTTTACATTTACAAATATGGAGGCAGATGTAGACTTTATCAGAAGCCTGAAACCGAATATCATTGTCAACGCAACCGGCTCCTCTCCGCTTCTTCCTCCGATTGCCGGACTCCATGAGAATCTCGGGAAAGAAGGGAGCAAGGTATACACGATCCTTGACATGATCAATCATCTGGGCGAATATCCTGAAGACATGACCGGAAAGAAAGTTGTTGTGATCGGCGGAGGCGCTGTCGGACTTGACGTAGTGGAATATTTTGCTCCGAGAGGCGCTGATGTGAGCATCGTTGAGATGATGCCGATCATCGGAAACGGCATAGATCCGGTATCTAAAGTTGATATCAATACACTGATGAACAAATATGGAGTTAAACAGATGCCGAATACAGCGCTCAAAGAAGTCCGTCCGGACAACTTCCTCGTGGAAGCTGACGGTGAGCAGAAAGAACTGCCTTTCGATTACGGTTTTGTCTGCCTTGGCATGAAAGCAGAGCATCCGGTTCTCCAGAATCTCCGGGATGCATTCGGCGAAGAGGATCAAATTGAGATCGTGAACATCGGTGACAGCGTCCGCGCAAGAAGGATCATCGACGGCACAGAAGAAGGAAGAAATATCCTTAATATACTTGAAAGGCGCGGTTATCTGTAATAATCCCGCATCTAACCATCTGCCAATATCATAAGAATTGCTGCTCATACAGAAACGGCACCCGGAAATATCCGGGTGCCGTTTCGTCATGTCTCATTTATTCTATCGGCAATGTCTTGATCAATGGCACTTGCTCCACCCGCAGCATTTGCAGATATTGCATCCTTCTTCAAACACAAGCGGTTCGCCGCACTCCGGACAGTACATCTTGTCTGTCTCCGCCTCAGCGCTCACCGCTTTCGGCTTCGGCGCTTTCTCCGTCTTGCGTGCGGCCTTTATATTCGTATTTTCCTGACGCTCTGCCAGCTCCGCCTGCATCTCATTGTACATATCCATGAGCGCATTGCCCACAGCCATCGGACAGCAGGCTCCTTTGCTCGTGTCCTTTCTCGAGACACGTCTCGCTGTATAGGACGGACACGAGCCGCTGGAATTGAGCTGATCCACGATCGTCTCAATATCAATCCCTCCTCTGGCGCTGATGGATATCATACGTGAGAGTCCGACCATAAAGTTATTACATCCGCCTGTGGAGCCTTTGCTTAAATACGTCTCCAGGAGAGCTCCTGTATGCGGATCGAACAATGCGATACAGTGAAGGCTTCCACATCCCGTGGTCAGTTTCCTCTTCTTTCCGACTACGTCGTCTGTGACGAGCAGGATCTCGCCTCTCTTAAGTCCTTCGCCTGCAGAAACTTTCTTCGTCTCTTTTTTCTCAGTGGTATTGAGGATGCCGATCCTCTTACATCCGTCACGGAAGATCGTAATTCCCTTAAGGCCTTTCTCATATGCATAGAGATAGAGACTCTCGGTCTCTTCCACTGTAAAACGGTTCGGCACGTTTACAGTAGAACTGATCGAAGCGTCAATGTGTGTCTGCCATATTGACTGCATATCGATCCTCTGCCGGTACTCCAGTGTCATAGCTGTCACAAAATAATCCGGCAGCTCCGAATCACTCTTAAGTCCGTGCTGTTTCATGTAGCTCTCTACGATCTTTGTATAGACTTTATAGTACACATCCGTTCCGTGCAGGGATTCTGTCTTGCGCTCATAGTAATTTGCATAGACAGGCTCGATACCTCCTGAAATTCCCAGCATGGTAGAGAGGGTTCCTGTCGGGGCGATCGTAAGAAGCTGGGAATTCCTCAAGCCGTATTTGCGCACAAGCTCCCTCGTCTTCTCAGATGTATTCGCCTCAAAAAACGGGGTGGACATGATCTCTTCTATATTACATTTTGCAAACGGACCTTTCTCTTTTGCCAGAAGCGCCGACGCCGCGATCGCGGAATCTGCCATTGCAAACCCGATATTGTCGCACATATTGACAGCGTCTTCTTCGCCGTAAGTAAGCCCCAGCTTGATCAAACAGTCTGCCAGCCCCATAATGCCAAGACCGATCTGACGCCACTCTCCCACACTGTCCTGCTGCTCTTTCAGCGGATGAAGCGGAAGGCCTTCCTCCAGCACTTCATTGAGGGCACCCACAGAAACCGCTACACAATGCTTCAGTCCCTCAAAATCAAACTGTGCATGGTCTGTAAACGGATCCTGGACAAATTCGGAAAGATTGATGCTTCCGAGCAGGCAGCTGCCGCCCGCAGGAAGAGGCTCCTCTGCGCAGGGATTTACACCGGCATAGGAGAATTCCTCTGTATTACTCAGCAGGTTCCACCCCTCGATCCGGTCCCAGAACAGAGCTCCCGGTTCTGCATAGTCCCAGTTCGTCTCAGCAATCCGGCGGAACAGATCCCGGGCATTTACTTTCTTTTCGATAACCTCTCCTGTTGCCTCTCTTGTATAGTGGAGCAGATAATCTTCATTATTCTTCACTGCTTCCATGAAATCTTCATGTATGCGGACAGAAATATTTGCTTTCGTCACCTTCTCCAGATCTGTCTTCAGATCGATAAACTCCTCTACATCCGGATGGGAACAGTCTATGGAGATCATAAGCGCTCCCCGCCGTCCGTTCTGGCCGATCAGCGCTGTCACAAGCGAATAAAGCTCCATGAAAGACACAGATCCGCTTGTCTCCTTTGCCGCATTATTGATCTTTGCGCCGCGCGGGCTCAATTTGGAAATGTCCACGCCGCAGCCGCCGCCATAGCTGTATGTGCGGGCAAGTTTTTTCGCGCAGTCAAAGATACTCTCGATATTATCCTCCGGCGGGTCGACCACATAGCAGTTGGAATATGTCACCTTTCTGCCTTCCTGATCCAGTCCTCTGTTAGAAAGGATACGTCCGCCAAACAGGAACTTCTTCTGGCGGATATATTCTGCGATATCTTCATTGCCGCCGCTGATCCGGTGCAGCCACTGTTCAAAGCTCTCGCCTTCATTACAATACTTTTTGGTCCAGATGTCTGTCCCGAGCTGGTTTTCTTCGCCCAGCCATTCTTCTACCGTCATTCTCACGTACCTCTTTTCAAATTTTCTATACACTAAAAATGTACCCTTCTTCACAGGAATACATGCGTCTGTAAAAAAGGGTATCATCTCATAAATAAAATATCAAGACTTGACAATCAGAAAATCAGTGTTCCAACCACAAAATATAGTGTTTTGCTTAATATTTTTATACAATATTTCCGTCCACTCCACTGTCCCGCCAGTTTTCGCGTTAACCATTCTGACATCTTTGGTATTTCTTAAGATTTTTTTACACAAATCAACTTGATAACACCCTTTTGATATGACATAATGTCACTAACGGAAAAAGTTATGAGGAGGAAAAAGACTATGAAAAACAAAATCCGAAAAATGCTTCTGCTCATATGTGCCATGATGCTGGCATTTGCCCTTACCGCATGCGGCGGTTCCGGCAATGACTCCGACACCGCTGATGACACGCAGACTGAAGACAACTCTGCTGCGGGAGATGACACCGCTGCAGATGATGATGCCGCTGCAGACGATACGTCAGAGGACGATGGAGCTGTAACTGGAAAATATGCTTCCATCCAGGAGTTCATTGAGTCCGATATGATGCAGGAACAGCTTGCAACTCAGATGTCATCTCTCGAAGGTTCAGGAATGTCCATGGAACTCTCAGCTGAAGACAACAAACTGATCTACAGCTTTAAGATCGATGATCCGGATCTCTCAGCAGCGATGGATGCGTCAGCCCTTGAATCATCACTTGATTCTCAGGCGTCTACCTTTGAATCCGTTGCAGGAGTCCTGCCTGCAGCGATCGATGTGGAAAATCCGGTTGTAGTTGTACGTTATCTGGACAGCGACGGCAACGAACTTGCTTCAAGAGAATTTGCAGCATCTGACGACACAGCAGATGATGCAGCTGCTGATACTGCAGAGTAATTCATATACAATTTCATACAGACAGAACTGCATACGCAGTTAAGATCAGGGGAATGCCCGGGAAACCGGCCATTCCCCTTTTGTGCGATAAGTCCGGAGGGCTGACACATGAATGGACATGCTTTCCTGTACAGACATGCGGCTCACTGCAAAAAAATTTTCGAAACTGTACATATTTGATATTTACAGTCAGTACATATGTTGTTATACTGTACTCATCATATAAGTACAGTATAAACAAAGGAGCAGAAAAATGAACGAAGCATATATCTCTATCGACCATCTTTCAAAGAAATTTGATAAAGACTTTGTACTAAAAGACGTCAATGCTGTTCTCCATAAAGGAGAAATTCTTGGCTTCCTTGGTCCAAGCGGTGCCGGGAAGACGACCACCATCAAGATCCTGACCGGACAGCTCATGCCCACCTCGGGCACTGCGGAAGTCCTCGGCATCGACTGCCGGAAGATCGACGAGCGCATCTATGAACAGATCGGCATTGTCACGGATTCCAGCGGCGTCTACGAACGGATGACCGTCTTTGACAACCTGAAATACTTTGCCCGGATCTTAAACGTGCCTCTTGAGAACATCGATCCGCTCCTGAAGCGCATCGGACTCTATGAGCACAGAAAGAAACCGGCCTCAAAGCTCTCCAAAGGGCAGACCCAGAGACTTATCCTTGCAAGAGCGCTCCTGCATAAGCCGAAAGTCCTCTTCCTCGACGAGCCGACCAGCGGACTGGACCCGTCCACAGCCCTTGAGATCCACCGCATCTTAAAGGAACTCCGGGATGAGGGCATGGCGATCTTCCTTACTACACACAACATGGAGGAAGCCACAAAGCTCTGCGACCATGTCGCCCTCTTAAACGAAGGCGTGATCGTGGAATACGGCACTCCGGAAGAGATCTGCCTGAAGTACAACCGGATCAAAAAATACCGGGTACAGCTCACCGACGGCACGAAGCACATCCTCCTGCAGGGCGCTGATACTGCCGGACGCATCAGCTTATGGATGAATGAAGATAAGATCGAGACGCTCCACACCTGCGAGCCTACACTTGAGACCGTATTTTTAGAAGTAACAGGGAGGGAATTACAATGAATACCACAGTAAACAGTACAGCAAGATCTACAGGAAAGAAAAAAACAGACGCGCCCAGGGCACTCACTCTCAAGCCCGTGCACATGCGAAAGCTTGCCGCCATCATAGACGTAAAAGGGCGGGCGCTCTTCAGCAAAAACTTTATCATTATGCCTGTCTTCTCTCTGGGATTTACATTCCTGATGCAGGTACTCTACGAAAGAGCCTCCGGCGGTCTTGAAGCCATGAACGCCTACGCTCTTGCCATGGGAATGCTCATGAATGTGTCCATGATGGGCTTCTACTGCACTGCCGCATCTCTGGCAGAAGAAAAAGAGAAAAATACGCTTCGTACCCTGATGACTTCCTCTGTCAACGGGCTTGAGTTCTTCCTCGGGAGTCTCATTCCTATCGTACTGATGACCGAGGTCGTCAATGTACTCTGTGTCTTTATCGTGCATATGACCATGAACCCGATGCAGTGGGCAGCTTACCTCGCAGTCACCACTACTGCTTCCGTCATCGCATCTGTAGGCGGGATGCTCCTCGGAATCTTTGCAAAGAATCAGGTATCGGCAAGTACCCTCACTACACCTGTGGTGCTCGTGTTCATGATGATTCCCATGTTTACCGGATTCAGCGAGACGCTCCAGAAGATCAGTATGTTCTTCTTTACCGGAATCGCATTCGATGCCATTGCAAATATCTCAAACGGACTTCCCGCAGTGGATGCGAAAGGTATCGCCGTACTCGCGGCAGAGTTTATCCTGTCCGTGATACTTTTCCTCGTCCTGTACCGCAGGAACGGATTCGAGAGGTGAGTCTATGGAAATTATTTTAAGCAACGCAAGCGACCGGCCGATCTACGAACAAATCACATCCCAGATCAAGGAAATGATCATGAAAGGATCCCTGAAGCCCGGGGAACCCATGCCCTCCATGCGGAAGCTGGCAAAAGATCTCCACGTCAGCGTCATCACCACCCAGAGGGCCTATGACGACCTGTCAAGAGACGGATTTATCGTTACAGTGCCGGCGAAAGGCACCTTTGTATCCACACAGAATCAGGACTTCATTAAAGAGGAGAACCTGCGGCGTATAGAGAAACTTCTCTCAGATGCCGCAGCCCTCGGGCGCGAAAACGGGCTATCTCTTGAAGAGCTGAAAGCCACACTGGAGGTCGTGTATGAAGACGAATAACAATCATATGAAGGGTATAACAATCTCAATATTATCTTCACATAAGGAGCAGCATTATGGAATATGCAATCGAAGTCAGAAATCTGACGAAACGTTATAAAGGTTTTACTCTGGACGATATCTCGTTCGCACTTCCCCAAGGCACGGTCATGGGCCTGATCGGGGAAAACGGAGCCGGAAAATCAACGCTTATCAACTCGATCCTCGGCATTGCAGACAGCGAATCCAGCCTCACGGCAATGCTCGGACTGGACATGAAGACTCACAGCAAGAAGATCAAGGAAGACATCGCCGTCATTTTCAATGACTCCCACTATGACATCAACCTGACTCCAAAGATCATCGGGCACATCCTCTCTAAAGTATACAAGAACTGGGATGCTCCCCTCTTCTTTGAATATCTGGAACGGTTCGATCTGCCGGAGAAAAAGAAGATCAAAAAGCTCTCCACAGGTATGCGGGTAAAACTGGAGTTTGCCGCAGCATTAAGCCACCACCCGAAGCTCCTGATCCTGGATGAAGCTACAAGCGGGCTCGACCCTGTATTCCGAGACGAGATTCTCGATATCTTAAGGGAATTTACCGAAGACGAGGACCATGCAGTGCTCATGTCCTCTCACATCACCAGCGACCTTGACAAGATTGCCGACTATATCGCCTATCTTCATGAGGGAAAGATGCAGTTTGTCAAGACCTATGACGAGATCCGCAATGACTACGGCATCATCACCTGCGGACAGGAACTCTTCGACACCTTAAGCCGGGATGACATCGCGGCATACAAAAAGGAGCCCTACAGCTACCGTGTGCTTGTGAAAAACCGTGCGAAGCTGCGTCAGATATTTCAGGATATTCCGATGGAAAACGCATCTGTCGAAGACATCATGCTATTCTACGTAAAAGGAGAAAAAGTGAAATGAAAGGGATCATGCTCAAAGACTTATATGAGAATTTTTACATAAAGAAAAACCTTGCATCCTATATATTCGGTGCTTTAATTATCGGGCTTGCAGCATTTTTTATAGACACGAGCTACGCTTTTATACTCTATACAATGCTTTTGACTATTGTCTTCGGCTCAGCTACACTGGAAGCTTCTTATGAGCAGGACGAAAAAGCGAATTTCTACAAACTTCAGTTCACATTTCCGATGACAAAAGCAGAGATTGTGGTCTCCAAATACCTGCTTGCCCTGATCTGTACCGGTATCAGTCTGCTGATTGCCATGATCTACGCGCTGGCAAGCGTATATCTCCGTCATCTGGTCACCCTGACAGAAGCGCTGACAGTCTGGGGACTGAGTATCTGCGTATCTCTTGTCTTTACATCTGTCGTATACATCTTCTACTTCCTGCTGGGGAAAAAGATCGGAACGATCATTTATGTAGCGGCGGCTGCAATCCTCGGCGGCATGTACGGAAGTTCTACCGTGTTCATCGGGATAGAGAGCTATACTTCAATGGATATGGCAGCCCGCCTCTGGTTTCTCCTGCCGGCTTCGCTCGCGGTCTTTGTGCTGAGCTGCCTTCTGTCCATACAGATTTATAAGAAGAAATACTCATAAAAATCCTCCCTGTGGCTATGAAAAGATAAAAAGTATCAGATCAAGCCGCAGGGGTTTTTTCTTTATTGCTTTATATTAAACTTCCTCTTCTGGCAGCAGATCCTGCATGCTCTTCAGACTGATTGCCAGCGTCGAGGTATTGTGCAGGAGCGCCGATGTCGTAGGCTGGATCACCCCGCCCACACCTAAGGCGATGAGGCCTGAATTGATCCCGACGATTCCTCTGTAATTACACTGGATGCGCTTCATCATGGCATTAGCCAGTTTCTTCAGTGTCACGATCACGCGCAGATCATCTGCCGCAATAGTGATATCTGCTATTTCCCGGGCAATCTCTGCCCCGTCGCTGATGGCAATACCTGCATCCGCAGCAGAAAGCGCCGGAGAATCATTGATTCCGTCTCCGATCATAATGACCTTCCTGCCGGCTTCTTTCTCTTTCTCTACGAACCGGGCTTTATCTTCCGGCAGCACTTCCGAATAATACTCATCCACGCCCACGCGTCTCGCGATGGACGCAGCCGTACGCTCACTGTCTCCGGTCATCATCACGACCTTTTTCAGTCCCTCTTCTTTCAGCATTCTTACCATATCCGCTGCTTCTTCCCGGAGGGGATCCTCAATGCAGATAACCGCTGTCAGCTCGCCGTCGATAGCCAGATACAGGTGGGAATACTCTGACGGAAGAGTGTCAAAGCGCTCCTGCATCTCCGGCCGGATTCTGCAGCCTTCGTCCTCAAATACAAAATGACTGCTGCCGATGACTACTTTCTTTTCCCCGATATATGACGAAATACCATGAGCAACGATATACTCCACTTTCGAGTGCATCTCTTCGTGGTAGAGCTTTCTCTTTTTTGCCGCATCCACCACTGCCTTCGCCATGGAATGTGGAAAATGTTCTTCCAGACAAGCAGCGATGCGGAGCGATTCGTCTTCAGGATAGTCTCCAAAAACGACTACTTCTTTCACTGTCGGCTTTGCCTTTGTCAGCGTACCGGTCTTGTCAAATACGATCGTGTCGGCCTCTGCCACAGCCTCCAGATATTTTCCGCCTTTTACCGTGATACCATGCTGTCCGGCCTCACGGATAGCAGAAAGCACTGCGATGGGCATCGCGAGCTTCAACGCACAGGAAAAGTCTACCATCAGGACGGAAAGCGCCTTTGTCACATTGCGGGTGACAAGTCCCACGATGCCTGTGCCGAGAAGTGTATACGGCACCAGTTTATCCGCCAGATGTTCTGCCTTACTCTCCAGTGCGGATTTCAGCTTCTCGGAGTCTTCGATCATAGTCACGATCTTCTCAAATCTCGTCGAACCGGATACTGCTTTTACAAGAATCTCAAGTTCTCCTTCTTCCAGTACAGTTCCTGCATAGACCGTCTTACCTTTTTCTCGTCTTACCGGAAGGGATTCGCCAGTGAGCGAAGCCTGATTTACCATGCCTTCTCCTCCGGACACTTCACCGTCAAATGGGATCACATTTCCCATATGAACGACTACCGTATCGCCAGGCTGGATATCCGATGCATTAACGAGTATTTCCTGATCGTCTTTTTTCAGCCATACTTTCTTGACATTGAGCGACATGCTTCTGGCAAGATCGCCCACGGATTTCTTATGTGTCCACTCTTCCAGTAATTCTCCCACGCCGAGCAGGAACATGACAGACCCTGCCGTGTCAAAGTCGCCCCTGATCACGGACACGCCGATGGCCGTCGCGTCAAGAACAGGCACCTCGATCTTCCGCCTTGCGAGGCATTTAAGTCCTTTCCATATATAGCGCAGCGCCTTGAATGTCATCCATACCTTTCGGATCGGATACGGAACGATGAGCTTACCGCCATAATGCAGGATCACCCTTGTGATCAACTGCTCACGAAATGATGAATTCAGCTCTCTTCCGGAGCTTGACAGTACATTCTCAGGAACATCCGTATTCTCATAACTGAACCCTTTGAGCACTGCGATCACCTCTTCGCGGCTTCCCATGTAACAGATCACGGCATCTGCGGTGCGCTCATATACCTTTGCATCTGTCACATATTCCTGCCTGCCGAGAAACCAGCAAAGAGTATCCGCCTGCGCACATGTCATTCTTCCCTGAACAACATGAATACGCAGACGGCCTTTTATCTCATGCTTTATGATAAATTTCATAGCCTGCTATACAGTCTCTGCACTGCCAGCTTCCGCACCGTTATCCTCTGTTCCGCTCTCGTCAGCCTGAACAGCCGCAGCCTCTTCCGCCGCTCTCTTCTCATTGATCTGTTCAGCTTCGGCTAAGATGTCCTCTGCATTTTCCTGTATCGTCGTTGCTGTCTTCATCACGCAGTCTTTCGCGCGCAGAGCAGCTGCCGTGCAGTTCGTATATACCTTCTTTGCGTCCTTGCTTGAGAGTACTTTCACTCCCGCTGTTCCGAACAGGACGCCTCCTGCGAATAAACCGATTTTCTTTAATGTTGAAACACTGATCATAATTAAGTACCTCCTTGTGTGTCTGAAACATTTGTTGTGTTTGACTTATTTGTGCTTATAGCCCGTATAGAATACCATCACAAAACAGAAGACCGCAGCCCACGCCCAGAATCTATGTTGTTTCACAGCTATATCACTCCCTTGTTAATAATATGTAAAATTATCGGGTTCTGTCACATCATAGCGCCCTGCTTCGAGGCTAGTCAATTCTAACATCGGCTATCGATAAATCTAATCATTTTACCTGTCACATGCAGTTTACATAAAAATAACCGGCTATTTTGAAGAAAATTTCAGATAAATACAAATATGCTCTTCAAAAACGCCGGTCACTTTTCAATTTTAATTTTCTCTATTTTCTGATTTTTCAGATACCCGCATCGCCGCATTCCTTCCCGCACCACTTTATTCCAGTTCCCAGCGGAAAGATGGCAGATCGTGTTATCGTCCAGCGTGATCTCACACCCGCTCTCTGCCCCGCAGTCCCCGGAGCACTCTACTTTATACATGTTCTTCCGGCTGATCGCCCCGATCTCCTCAAGAGCATTGACCATGCGGTACACAGTCGCAACACCGATCTTAGCATCCGCTTTTGACGCTTTATAAAATATCTCCTTGCAGCTTGCACAGTCATTTTCCAGAATGATATCTATAAGCACAAGACGCTGCTTTGTGATACGGCATCCGTTTTCTTTCAGTTTTTCAATGATCTGTTCTTTCTTACTCACGGCTGTCTCCTAATACTGATCACTTTATATCCGGCGTCCTCCACGGTACGCTGCAGTTCCTCTTTATCTACGTCACGGTCGCAGGACACATCTGCACTGTTTTTTCTCAGACTGACTTTAGCCGCTGCTCCGTCTATAGCATTGATTGCTCTTGTGACACCGTTGACACAGTTCTGACAGTGCATTCCCGATATTTCTATCGTATAATGAGCGGTCACCGGGCCGTTTAGTTTTTTCTTTTTCGGCTTCGGTCTCCTGACCGTACCCGATCCGCCTCCGCAGCAGGCGCCCTCTCCTTTGAAATGTTTGATCGAACTTTTTGTCGCAAAAATGAGCACTATGACCAGAATTAATATAATGACTGCATTAACCATAATGACCCTCCAACGCTGTAAGTCAGGATATACTTATTACATGATATCCTATCTTTTCCACTGCATTCTTTAAAACATCATCCTCAACTTTTCTGTCATAAGAAATCTTTGCTTTGCCGGATGCAAAATTCACATCTGCCTTTACACCGTCGATCTGATTCAGCATCTGCGTTACATTCATTGCACAGTGTGCACATGTCATTCCTGAAATTTTCATTGTTTTTCTGCCGATCACACGGCCATCCAGTTTCTTTTTCGGCATGTTCCCGCTGCCGGAACAGGTTCCTCCGGCGGGACAGCCGATGCACTTTACACCGCTTTTTTTTGCCTTTACTATGTACCCGACTGCACATCCGATCAGGACCAGGAGAATAAGAACTGCAATAATATCTGCCATAAATATCTTCCTCTCTGCATTGACGTCAAGAGGTGGACAAAGCAGGATACTCTGTCCACCGATGATCAATTATGATTATACCACATTCCTTGCATGCAGGCTGTACTCTGCCGTAAATTCTTTGTCTGACTTATGTATTCTCCATATGATGATAGCTGCAAATACCAGAATTGCGATCAGACCCGGAACGAATGCAGTTCCAAGAGCTCCTGTCGTAACAAGCGTACCAATCTGGTATACAAGAAACGCTACTGTATATCCGGTCGCAAGCTGGAGGCAGATACCGCCAAACAGCCATTTCCCGCTTTTCATCTCAGAATTCATAGCTCCGAGTGCCGCGAAGCACGGTGGTGTATAAAGGTTGAACATCAGGTATGCGAGAGCCGCCACCTTTGTAAGTCCCATAACTGTAGCCACTTCGCTTCCACTTCCGACCAGTGCAAGCTCATCTGTATCGATAAGATTCGTAACTCCGTAAACAACCGCAAGAGTACCAACCACATTTTCTTTTGCGATAAATCCTGTGATCGCTGCTGCTGCAAGCTGCCATACGCCGAACCCAAGCGGGATGAACAAGATTGCGAACGGATGAGCAATGCTTGCAAGGATGGAAGTTCCTTCTGCGCCTTCTTCCACAAGCTGGAACTGCCAGTTGAATGTCTGCATGATCTGGACAATCGTGTTGCACACCAGGATGATCGTTCCTGCTTTGATGATATATGCCTTACCGCGCTCGAGCATAGATACGCACGCTCTCTTCAGGCTCGGAAGTTTGTATTCCGGAAGCTCGATGATGAAGAAAGATTTACGGTATTTCTGTCCTGTGATTCTCTTTACGAGCAGAGCTCCCAGGAGAACCAGTACGATACCTACCAGATACATTGTAGCTGATACCCACCATGCATCTGCAAAGAATGCTCCTGCAAACAGAGCGATAACCGGGATCTTAGCTCCACACGGCATAAACGGTGTAAGCATCGCAGTTGTCCTGCGCTCTCTCTCGTTGCGGATCGTACGGGAAGCCATGACTCCCGGGATCGCGCATCCTGTACCGATGACCATAGGAATTACCGATTTACCGGAAAGACCTACTCTCTTGAAGATCGGATCAAGTACGACTGTCGCACGGGCCATATAGCCGCAGTCCTCAAGAAGAGCGATCAGGAAATACATTACCATTACCAGCGGGAGGAATCCCACAACCGCTCCAACGCCGCCGATGATACCGTCAACAAGGAGTGCGTACAGAAGCGGATTTGCATTCTCCATCAGTCCGCCGACCCAGCCCTGGAAGGTCTCGATCCAGCCGACCAGCCAGTCCGCGATCCATGTTCCCACCGTAGTCTGGGATATGTAGAACACAAGGAAGATCACGAGTGCAAAGATCGGAATACCGATGATCTTATGAGTGATGACAGCGTCGATCTTATCCTGCATATTTTTGTCCTTTGTAAAGACTTTTCTCTTCTCTACCTGTTTTACGATACCGTTGACAAACTCAAAACGCTTTCTGTCGGCAGCCTCGACCGCATTCTTATCATGCAGATCGATATCTGCCTGGACGTAAGGAGCTTTCTGGCCTTTTCCCTTTAAGGAAGCCGCAGCAGCGACAACCTCTTTTAATCCTTCATGTCCTGAAGATGTAGAGACCGTCTTGATGACCGGGCATCCCAGCTTCTCGGAAAGAAGTTTTTCATCAATCTTCGTCTGCTTTTTCTCTGTTATATCACTTTTATTCAGAGCTACTACCACCGGAACCCCCAGCTCCAGAAGCTGTGTCGTAAAGAACAGGCTTCGGCTTAAGTTTGTTGCATCTACGATGTTGATGATCGCGTCCGGATTTTCATTTTTTACGTAACTGCTGGTGATACTCTCCTCCGAAGTAAAGGGAGACATGGAGTAAGCGCCCGGCAGGTCTACCGCGACCAGTTCCTCCATTCCGCCATAATAAGCCTTTTTAATAAGGCTTTCCTTTCGCTCTACCGTAACACCGGCCCAGTTTCC
>DWWO01000107.1 GCA_019119675.1 Candidatus Mediterraneibacter faecipullorum
CAATGCTCTTTTTATTTGCAAACCTCCGAAAAATCAAGGTAAAACGTAACTTTTACAATAAAAAAAGATGGTAGTTTTGACACTACCATAATCACAAGGGAGGTACCGATAATGGAAACGGTTCTTGAAATTGAAAATCTGAAGAAATATTACGGAAGACAGGGCAGTCAGACGAAAGCCCTGGACGGGATAACATTACAGGTAATGGAGGGGGAATTCTTAGGAATTATGGGGAGCAGCGGCTCGGGAAAATCGACGCTTCTGAACTGCATTGCGACGGTAATAGAGCCGGACAGCGGAAAGATCATGATGAAAGGTACGGAAATCCATTCCCTGAAAGGAAGGAAGCTTGCGCAGTACAGGGGAAGAGAGATCGGCTATCTGTTCCAGAATTTTGAACTGATCGATAACCTGACCGGCAGGGAGAACATTATGCTTCCTATGTCTCTCCATAACGTATCCGAAGGAGAGAGCCGGAAGCGATTGTCGCGGCTGGCGTCCTATCTTGAGATCACGGATGTGCTCGATAAATTTCCGTCCCAGATGTCAGGAGGACAGAAGCAGCGTGTTGCGGCGGCAAGAGCGCTGATCATGGATCCGGGGATCATACTCGCAGACGAACCGACAGGCGCGCTCGACTCAAAAAATGCAAAAACACTGATGAAAAAGCTTGCAGGACTAAATGAGGATGAAAATACAACGATCCTTATGGTGACCCATGACTCGAATGCGGCAAGTTACTGTAAACGTATTCTGTTTATCCGGGACGGACGGATCTTTCATGAGTTAAGACGTGATACTCCGGATGAAACGCAGCAGGATTTTTATGAGAGGATATTAAAAGTAATGTCACAGCTGGGAGGAGGGAGCGCCAATGTTCTTTGAGCTTATTACCCGTAACAGCAGGAGAAGCAGAAAAGAGAACGGTCTGTTTTTTACGACGCTTCTCGTTTCTGTTATCGCATTTTATATTATACTTTCTCTTTCACATCAGGATGTCATGCTTTTTCTGAAGACAATGGAAAGTGATGCGGTAAACCGTCTCCTTACAATGATCCCTGTTTTTTATGTGATGACATTGGTCGTTCTGTTCTTTTTGGTCTACTTTGCCAGTAAGTTCCAGCTTGAACGGCGCAGACATGAGTTTGGAATGTATCTGATGATGGGAATGACACGGAACAGGCTGTTTGCCCTTCTTCTGGCGGAAGACATACGGAGCAGTGCTATTGCTCTGCTGACCGGACTTCCCGCAGGAGTTCTTCTGTCGGAACTGATCAGTCTGGTTACCGCCCGGCTGGTTGGTCTGGGAATCATCGGGCACCGGTTCACGATGTCGCTTGATGCCATCCTGCTGACTGCTGCTGGTTTCTTCCTGATCAAGCTTGCAGCATTCCTGATTCTGAGCGTAAAGATAAGCCGTCGGGAAATCGGTTCACTTCTGGCTGAAAAGCCGGAGGAAACAAAGAGACAGCATCCGGCGCCTGTATATGGCCTGGCGCTCTTTGCCGGAATCCTCTGTCTTGGAACGGCATATTATCTGGCGATCAGGGGAATATCATGGTATCAGATCGGGATGATGGGGATTACGGTGCTTCTTGGATTTGCGGGAACGCTGCTTTTCTTCTACGGGCTCAGATATATATTTAACCTGATAATAAAATCCGAAAAACGGGACCGGCGGCTGCATGTATTCAATGTGCGCCAGCTGCAGGAAAATGTAGTCCGTCAGTCGGGAACGATGGCGGTCAGCTCGCTGCTGATACTTGGAGCTCTCTGCTGCTTTGGCGCGGGAGTTGCAATCGCGGCTTACTATGGCCAGTCAGATCCTCATGTGCTGGACTATACATTTATACCGGAATATACGGATGAACCGAATCAGGAGCAGGCAGCTGCGGATGCATTTGATACACTGCGCAAGAGCGGACTGGATACGGAGTTTTCGGAATTGTTCGAAATGAAGATCGGTGATATCCGCACGGCAGAAGATTTTGAAAATGCATACTCGATGAATGAGGTGTTGGAACAGGCGGCGAAATTTCCTGCTTCAGATGACAGAGATGTGCTTTTAAATAATTTAGGATTCGCGGATTTCCCGTCGCTCATTTCTCTTTCCGGGTATAATGAACTGCTTCGCACGGCAGGACTTCCTGAGGTGGAACTGGGAGAAGACGAGGGGGCTGTATATATGGACAGCAGTTCTCTTAATGACAGGCAGGCTGAGATCATGAATACGGTGCTGGCAGACCGGCCGGAAGTGGAAGTCGGCGGAAATACTCTCCGATTGACAGGTAAGGTGCAGACGACAGCAGTCGTGACAGATTATTCGATCACCCTCTCCTTTGCGCTGATCCTGCCGGATGAGGCATTTCAATATTACACACAGGGGCAGTATGACGTGTATGTCAACGGAGTGCTGGATAGCAGCGTATCGGAAAAAACAGGTCTTATGCAGGCAATCTCGGGGATGAATGAGAAATTAAATGAAACCGGGCTGAATTATGAGAGTTATCTGCAGAATATGGGGAGGCAGCTGTTCTATATCGTGGCATCCAGCTATATTACGATCTATCTTGCCATCATCTTTCTGATCGTGGCAAACACGGTGATCGGAGTCCAGTTCCTGATGAACGAGCAGAAGACAAACCGGAGATATAAAACACTCATCAAGCTTGGCGCTGTGTATGAAACACTGTGCGCGTCGGCAAAGAAACAGATCAACTGGTATTTCGGGATCCCGGTGCTCGCAGCGGCCGTAAGCAGCCTGTTTGCAGTGCGGGCGCTGTTCACGGGGCTGCTGTCATCCGTGACCCGGGGGTCAGCCGGAGAGATGATGTTTATTTCTGCAGCTATGATTTTTGTGCTCTGTGTGATAGAATACATTTATATGGCTGCGGTAAAGCGATCCAGCAGCAGGTATCTGCTGACACTGATGGCACCGGAGCGTGAAGAATGACGGCCTGAATACAAAGCAAAGAAAGAGTAACTGTCGACAGGAGGTGCAGGAAAGAATGAAGCAGATCGCGGTAGTAGAGGATGAACCTCTTATGCGTGAAGAGCTGGCGCTGATGCTGAGAAAAGCGGGATATGAGGCAATAGAGATCCGTGAATTTGATCATGTGGCGGAACAGTTGGAACAGATTTCACCTGATCTTGCAGTGCTGGATCTCAATCTTCCGGGTGTCAGCGGATTCCAGATCTGCCGGGAGATCAAAGGAAGAAGCTCGTTCCCGGTTCTTGTACTGACCTCCCGGGATCGGATGAAAGATGAGCTTCGCGCTCTTGAACTTGGAGCGGACGAATATCTGACGAAACCCTGCCGCAGGGAGAGGATTCTCGCACGTGTGTCCAATGTTCTTAAGCGTTATGAAGGCCGGGCAAACCTGCTGGAGGGACCGGGCTATCTGCTGGACCGTCAGACTTATACACTGTATATCAATAACAGTTCTATTGTACTTCCCAAAAATCAGGGAAAACTGCTTGAGATATTTCTATCACGCAGCGACAGGACGGTCACAAAAGATGAACTGTGTACAGCGCTGTGGGGGACAACGGAGTTTATTGATGAGAATGCGCTGCAGGTCAATCTGACAAGGCTGAAAAAGACAATGACGAGGCTTGGAATGAAACAGAAGATCACGCCGGTCCGGGGTGTGGGATATCGCCTGGGAAATGAGGAGGATCAGTGATGAGAAAAAGGCTGCTTTATTTATTGCGTTATCTTCCATGGCTTGTTCTGCTGCTTTGGCTTGATCTAATGTCAGCGCTGCTGCTTTGGCTTTCTGCAGCAGATGCCTTTGGCATATTGGTTCCTCTGATCGTGATGGGAACTGTTCTGTTGTTTTTTATTGTGGCGTTTATTCTGGATCGTACAGAGCAGAGGAGAGGCAAGGCGTTCCACGCATTTCTGAAGAATCCTGATCTTGTCAACGAAGAAAATCTGATTCGGGCGGTAAGCGCATCGGAACGAGAATCTGTCCGTCTGCTGGGAACTGTCCTGCGGGAAAAAGATGCCGCCTGCAGCAGAGCACGGGCCGCGGCGGAGGACTACGAGGAATATGTGGAGGCGTGGGCCCACGAGACGAAAAATCCTCTGTCACTGCTGACAATGGTATTGGACAATCAGGGAGATGAGATACCTGCATCAGCTGCGTTTAAGCTGGAGTATGTCCGAAGCCGGCTCCAGGAGTATATCAGCCAGATTCTCTACTACGCACGTCTAAAGAGCGGCAGAAAGGATTACCTGTTCGAGCATGTAGATCTGAACGACTGCATCAGTGAGGTACTGGAAGATTACAGTCTGCTCCTGAAAGAGAAGAATTTCAGGATTACCGTACACGTGCCAGCGTTTTTAGTGTTTACTGACCGCAGAGGGATTGAATTTCTGCTGGGACAGATTATAAGTAATGCGGTAAAATACAGTGACTGCAGAAAGAAACAGCCGGAACTTACGATCTCTTTGGAGCAGCTGGAGTCGGAAGATGTGCTGCGCATATGCGACAACGGTGCTGGAGTGAAAGAATGTGACTTCCCTTACATTTTTGAGAAAGGTTTTACAGGAAATCCGGCCGACACAGGAAAGAAAGCAACGGGAATGGGACTTTATCTGTCCCGGAAGATGGCGGATGAACTGAGTCTGGGATTAGAAGCCCGTTCTCAGAGCGGTAAGGGATTCGAGATGTCAATCCGCTTTCCAAAAGTAGAATAAAAGGGAAACTCGTCCGGTAAATACAGCTTCAACTACAGTTCTCGCTGTATACCTCAAATGATTTCTCCATTTTTTCCAGTATTTCAGAATACTGGAGGAATGCGTTCTTCATCTCCAGTTCGTTAAAAGGCTGATT
This sequence comes from Candidatus Mediterraneibacter faecipullorum, assembly GCA_019119675.1. Classification (GTDB taxonomy): domain Bacteria; phylum Bacillota; class Clostridia; order Lachnospirales; family Lachnospiraceae; genus Mediterraneibacter; species Mediterraneibacter faecipullorum. Next base: position 4,842 of record DWWO01000107.1, read on the forward strand.
TTTATAGCAGATTCTATGCTCCATCGCAGCCCAGAAGTCCATGGATATTGTACGAAACTGGATCTCGACCGGATAGTATTCCATACCGTCCATGTAATAGATCGGAACGCCGATGATCATATGATAGCTGCGGTAGCCGTTCGGCTTTGGTGTGGATATGTAATCTTTTTCTTTGATCACAATAAGGTCTGACTGTTTTCTTAAGCATTCCACAAGATGCCTGATATCTTTTTCGAAAAAACAGATCACGCGCACTCCGGCAATGTCCTGCAGGAGTGCCTTGGCATCCTGCACACTTGTGGATGCATGTTTTTTCCGTAATTTATTTTCAATACTCCCTTTTTCTTTGATACGGTTCGTGATGCTGTGGATCGGCTGGAAGTCTTCACTCTCGTAGGTCGTATGGTTCAGTATTTTCAATCTGGTCAGGATCAGGTTCATTGCATCCTGATACGGATGGATCAGTGTGTAATATTGTTCATCAGTCATTATGTTATACTCCCTTCAACACCGAATAGTTTATTGCGGGAATGTGACGAAAGTGTGACGACAACATTATGATTTGATAATAAAATATTAAAATTTCTGATGCTCGAAAGTGGCTTTTTTCTTTTTAGAAAACGTGCTAATATGGAGGAGCAGTAAATATGAGTATAAACAATGATGTTTATTCGTTGTATGAATGGGTACGGGAACAATGAATACTGAATTATTTAAAAATGCTTTTCCCTTCTGGGAGAGTCTGACAGAAGCTCAGAGAGCAGAGATCGTAAACAATACAACAAGGAATTTATGTGAGAAAAAGACACGTCTTCATTTCGGGGGAGGAGAATGTGCCGGTGTGCAGATCATCGGCTCCGGAAGGGCGCGTGTGTTTATCACATCACCGGGCGGCGGGGACATTACCCTGTTCCGGCTGCTGGATGGGGATGTGAGTATACTGAGTGCAGCGTGCATGCTCAATGGGATGGATATTGAGCTTGACATGGAGATGGAGACGGACTGTGAGATCTATACGATTCCTAAGAAAGTGTACCGGAAGCTGTATGATGAGAGCAGCGCGGTGAAAGACTATACGATGGAGATGATCTCAGAGAAATTTTCGGATATCATGTGGCTGTTCAACCAGTTCGTATTTTCAAATGTGGCATCAAGGATCGCGGGAGCATTGCTGGAGCACAGGGCAATAGAAGGGGGAGATGAGCTGAGGCTCACCCATGAGGATATCGCGAAAGACGCCGGAACAGCGAGGGAAGTCGTGACCAGGATACTGAAACAGTTTCAGGCTGACGGACTTGTGAAGCTGACCAGAGGAAAGGTTACTGTTATTGACGCCGGAAAGCTGGGCAGGATATAAATGTGACTTTGTCACTGAAAAGTCATAAGAATGTGGTATACTAAGATCATGAAATGACAATAAATATAAATTTAGAGGATTCATAAGGAGGATATAAAGATGGCAGTTGTAAAGTTGACAACAGAGAATTTTGATCAGGAAGTGCTTCAGGCAGGGCAGACAGTGCTCGTTGATTTCTATGCAGACTGGTGCGGACCGTGCAAGATGATGGGACCGGTTGTTGAAGAGCTTGCAGGGGAAGAGACAGGCGTAAAGGTGTGCAAGATCAATATTGATGAAGAGATGGCAGTTGCACAGAAATACGGTGTTATGAGCATCCCTACATTTATCGCGTTTAAGAATGGAGAGGTTGCCGGAAAGCAGATCGGTGCAGTGCCGAAGAGCAAACTGCAGGAAATGATCCGATAGAAAATACAGGGATCAGATAAAGAAAATAACGATTACAAAAACTCTGTACAGATGGAATAGCCCGTCTGATACAGAGTTTTTATTTGTTGCTAAATCAGCTGCTTACAGTTCGATGATTTCCGTCGCGATCTTTTCACGAAAAGTCCGGTCGTGCTCCACGAAGAGCATAGTCGGCCGACAGGCAAGCAGTAGATCTTCGAGCTGGATGCGGGAAAATATATCAATGTAGTTTAGCGGTTCATCCCACACAAAGAGATGCGCCGGTTCACACAGAGATTTTGCCAGCAGCACTTTTTTCTTCTGACCTTCGCTGTATGTTTCAATTTTCTTTTCGAATTGCTGTCGCTCCAGCCCCAGTTTGTCAAGCACGGTGAGAAGGAGCGGGGCATCCACGCCACAGTGCAGTGCAAACTCGGACAGTGTCCCGTGAAGATGCGAGGTATCCTGCGAGACATAGGAGATACGCAGTCCTGCTGCAACGGATATTTCCCCGGTATGGGGAATATTTTGTCCCAGGATCAGGCGGATCAGACTGGATTTGCCGCATCCGTTCTTCCCGGACAGGGCGATGCGGCTGCCGGAACGGATCTCCATTGACAGACCGGAGAAAAGCGGTGTTTCAGAATCCGGATAGCGGATCGAGAGATCCTTTATGGTGACAAGTCTGTTGCTGTGATAATGGAGCATATTGATCTTAAGAGACTCAGTAGATTCTATGTCTTTTAAGAGATGCTCTTTTTCCTGCACGGCACTTTCACGCCGCCGCTCTAGCATTTTGGAACGCTTCATCATTTTGGCAGCCTGATGACCGACGAATCCGCGGTCTCCTACATGGTTTCCGATTTTTGAGGCTTCCGTCTTATCCGACCAGCGTGCGGCCTGGCGCGCGGCGTCTTTGAGTTTTCGGATGTCCTTTTTCAGCCGGGCATTCTGCCGGATCTCGGATTCATCCCGCGAAAGTTTGTCTTCGTACCATGATGAAAAGCTCCCTTTCCGTACTTCGATGGATCTGCGGTTGAGAACGAGAACATGATCTGTGCAGCGGTCGAGAAAATCCCGGTCATGGGAGACCAGAATAAACCCTTTCTTGTGTGCAAGGTAGTCCGCAATTTTATCTCGTGCGGCTGCGTCCAGATGGTTTGTCGGCTCGTCGATCAGGAGAAAGGCGTGCTCTTTAAGAAAAAGAGATGCCAGCAATACTTTTGACTGCTCTCCGAAGCTGAGTGAGCAAAACGGACGGTACAGGATCTCTGCATCCGCGTCGAGGAGATTCAGTTCACGCAGAAGCTCCCACTGTTCCATGGCAGGGTTGACAGATTCGGCAATTTCATAAGTGAGCTGTTCTTTGTTTTCCACCTGATAGGGAAAATATTCAAAATCAACGGAAGAGAGGATGGAACCGGAGTATTCATATTCCCCGGTCAGCAGTTTCAGGAAGGTAGTCTTTCCCTTGCCGTTTCTGCCGATAAATCCCAGCTTCCAGTTCGTGTCAATCTGGAAAGAGACATTTTCAAAGACAGGATCGAAACTGTCCTCGTATGTGAAACTCAGATTTTTAACCTGTATCAGTGACATTATTGATCAGCCTCCTTTATAAAAGTAATACATTGAAAAGGACCGCGGGAAAGTAAATTCCGCGGTCCTTCTGACATACTGATCCTGTTTCTGTATGAGTCGGGATGATGAGATTACTTTCCTGCGATCACATGACAAAACAGACAGAACATCTTTTCAACTCCAATCTTACGAAAACAGAGAAGCGTTTTCTTTAATCTGCACAAAGGATAACAGAAACGAAAGAGGATGTCAATCAAAGATTGGACTGCTGTGTTTTTATTCGGAGAAAAATGACAGTAAACAGGCGGTATGATATAATGATTGCGCAAAGCGCAATCCGAAGCGATAGAATCGCTTCGCCCTGCTGCGCACGCAGTATAATCACCGGTAAATGAATCCGAACGAATCCATGACATCAGGGAGAAGACTTGACAAGGAGGGTATGTATGTCATTACAATTCATATTCGGCAATTCCGGCAGCGGGAAATCCTACTGCCTGTATCAAAATATCATAGAAGAGTCCATCCGGCATCCGGAGAAGAATTATCTTGTCCTTGTGCCGGAACAGTTTACGATGCAGACGCAGAAAGACCTGTGCCTGATGCATCCCAGAGGAGGGATCATGAACATCGATGTCCTCAGCTTCGGACGCCTTGCCCACAGAGTGTTTGAAGAGGTGGGACAGGACAATCGGACAGTGCTTGACGATGAGGGGAAAAACCTGATCCTGAGGAAGATCGCGGGTAATTATGAAGATGAACTTACGGTGCTGAAAGGGAATCTGAAGAAACAGGGGTATATCAGCGAGGTGAAGTCAGTCATATCAGAGTTTACCCAGTACGGGGTGGACTTTGAGCGGCTGGATGAGTTCATGGACAGCATAAGTCCGGACAGTTATCTCTATTATAAATTGAAAGATATCCGGAAAGTGTATGAAGGATTTGAGGATTACCTGAGCGAAAAGTATATTACAAAAGAAGAAATGCTGGATGTATTGAGCGATGCTGTGCCGCGGTCGAATATCTTAAAGGGGAGCATTGTGGCAATGGACGGTTTTACCGGTTTCACGCCGGTTCAGGACCGGCTGCTGGGAGAGCTTCTAAAGGTGTGCGGCAAAGTCATGATCACCGTGGAGATGGATGAGCGGGAAGATCCCTTCGTATACCGTCATCCGTATCAACTTTTCGCGCTGAGTAAGCAGATGGTGACTTCTCTTGTGAAGATAGCACGTGATACAAAGACTGAGATGGAAGATCCGGTATATTTGTACCAGAAACCGCCGAAACGCTTTGAGCACAATGCGGAGCTGGCATTTCTTGAGTCGGAACTGTTCCGGTATTCCGGAAAGCAGTATCTCCGGGAAGACGAGCCGGGAGATGAAAGATCAGGATATACAGGGGCAGTCTCTCTTCACGAGGCGCGCAATCCCCGGACAGAGGCAAAGTATGTGGCGGAGGGCATCCGGTATCTGGTGAGGGAGAAGGGATACCGATATCGCGATATTGCAGTTATTACGGCAGATATGAATGTGTATGCAGACGCACTGGAAAAGGCATGTGGTCTGTTTGACATTCCTGTATTTATGGACCACAAGAAGAGCATCCTGCTCAATGCATTTGTGGAATATTTAAGAAGTCTTCTTGCTATGGCAGAAGAAAATTTCACCTATGACAGTGTGTTCCGGTTCCTGCGGACAGGACTGTGCGGGTTCACTGACAAAGAGGTGGACCAGATGGAAAATTACTGTCTGGCGCTGGGGATTAAAGGATATAAGAAATGGCAGCAGGCGTGGGTGAGACAGACAACGGAGGCAGGGGAGACGGAACTTCAGGAACTGAATCATCTGAGAGTCCGGTTTGTGGAGAAAATCCAGAATCTGGTGTTTGTCCTGAAACAGAGAAAGAAGACTGTGCGGGATGTGACGCTGGCGGTCTATGAGTTTATCTCCGCAGAGAAGATGCAGGAACAGCTCAGCGAAATGGAGCAGGAATTTCAGGAAAAGGGAGAGCTTGCGTTGGCGAAAGAGTATGCCCAGATCTACCGGATCGTGCTGGAGCTGTTCGATAAGTTCGTGGAACTTCTGGGAGACGAGCAGATTTCACTGAAAGAATACTGTGATCTGCTGGATGCTGGTCTGGAAGAGGCAAAAGTGGGCGTGATCCCGCCCAGTCTGGATCAGGTGGTCATCGGTGATGTGGAGAGAACGAGAATCAAGAATATAAAAGCCTTGTTCTTTGTCGGAGCAAATGATACTCTGCTTCCCGGAAATGCAAGTGCAAGAGGCATTCTTTCCGAGAGGGACAGAGAGCAGTTCTTGAAAGGGGACATTGCGCTGTCTCCCGGACCGAAAGAGGAGGCCTATATACAGAAATTTTATCTCTATATGAATCTGACAAAGCCTTCGGAATATCTGTACCTTTCGTGGTCAAAAGTGTCCGGAGACGGAAAAAGTCTGCGCCCGGCTTACCTGATATCTGATATCAGGCGCCTCTTCCCCGGACTCAGGACCGTTGATGAAGAGAAACGGGCGATGGCGGAGACTGAGCTCACCAGAAAGACCGGGATCCTGAAAGTGGCAGAGGGAATCAGAGACCGGCGGTCCGGTGTGGACGGTGACTGGAAGGAGCTTTACACATGGTTTTGGAGAGATGATAAGAGCAAAGAGACTTTGGAAGAAATCCTTGATGCAGGATTCCTGCGCAGGGAGTACCCGGAACTGGGGCCGGAGCGTGCAAAACAGCTGTATCCGGATCCGGACCGAGTCAGTGTGACCCGAATGGAGCAGTTTTCGTCCTGCGCATATGCCCATTTCCTGAGCTACGGTCTGCGCCTTTCTGATCGGGAGGAGTACGGTTTTGAGGCGATGGATCTGGGAAATATCGCCCATCAGTCGCTGGAGCGGTTTTCGCGGAAAGCGGACCGGGAGAAGATGCGGTGGGAAGATCTGCCGGAGGAACTGAGGGATGAGTTGATCGCCGAGAGTGTAGAAGAAAGTGTCCTTGATTACGGGAATACCGTGCTGTTTAGTTCTGCAAGGAACGAGTACATGATATCCAGGATCAAGAGGCTGATCCGCAGATCGGTGTGGGCGCTTACTAAGCAGCTTGAGAAGGGAGATTTCGTGCCCGGTGGTTATGAACTGAAGTTTGGCAGCGGAAAGATCGACCGGATTGATATCTGTGAAGATGATGAGGCGAACTGTGTGTATGTCAAAGTGACGGATTACAAGACCGGGATGAAAAGTTTTGACATTACATCACTGTATCACGGGCTGCAGATGCAGCTTCCTGTCTACCTCAATGCTGCGTTGGATGTAGAAAAAAGAAAATTCCCGGGCAAAGACATCATACCTGCAGGAATATTTTACTATCGGATCCAGGATCCGGTTGTAGACAGGAAAGACAAGGATGAGGATGTGGAGAAGAGTATCCTGAAAGAACTTAGGCTGGACGGTCTTGTGAATGGAGATGAGGCGGTTATTTCCCATCTGGAGAGAAATCTGACGGGAAATTCACTTCTGATCCCGGTGGGCAGGAATAAGGATGGTTCACTGAGCAAAAGTTCACGCGCGCTGCCGGGAGAAACGTTCCGGACAGTCCTGGCGTATGCGGCAGAAAAAGAAAAGCGGATACGGGAAGAAATCAGTTCAGGGAAAGCGGAGGCGGATCCCTACGAGCTGGGAGATGCGACCGGATGTGATTACTGCCCGTATCGGGATATCTGTGGATTTGATATCCGGATCGATGGGTGCGGGTACCGCAGGCTTGAAAAATATTCTATGGAAGAAGCCGTGGCGAAAATGATATTTGAAACAGAATGCAGACAGGCCGGTGAACAGTCCGGAGATGATGACGGGGAGGTGCAGATCTGATGAGCGTGAAATGGACAAGTGAACAGCAGAAAGTCATTGATCTGAGAAATCGGAATATCCTTGTCTCCGCAGCAGCAGGCTCCGGTAAGACCGCGGTGCTCGTGGAGCGTATCATCAGGCGGCTGACAGAGGACGACCCGCCGACGGACGTGGATCGTCTCCTCATTGTGACATTTACAGAGGCGGCTGCCGCTGAGATGAAAGAGAGGATTGGCGCGGCTATTGAAAAGAAACTGACGGAACGGCCGGGCGATACCCGGCTGGAGAGGCAGGCCACACTGATCCACAGCGCCCAGATCACCACGATCCACAGCTTCTGTCTCTCGGTTATCCGGGACCATTTCCATGTGATCGGGATCGATCCGGGATTCCGCATTGCGGAAGAAGGAGAGCTGAAACTTTTAAAGCAGGACGTGTTGGAAGAGCTTCTGGAAGAATGCTATGCAGAAGCGAAAGAAGAGTTCCTGGATTTTACAGAGCGGTTCGGGAGCGGGAAGAGCGATAAGAAGATTGAGGAGATCATTCTGAAAATGTATGAGTATTCCCGCAGCTATCCCCAGCCTGACCGGTGGCTGGATCAGTGCGTGGAGGCTTATGAGTCAAAGGATCTGGAAGCGCGTGCAGAGGAAAGAGTCCGCATGAGGGCGGCGGACATCCGGAAGGTACTGGAGCGCGGACTTAAGATCTGTGAGGAGCCGGATGGACCGTACATGTATGGGGATATGCTGGACTCTGATCTGGAAGAGCTGGAACGGCTGGAGCAGGCGGAAAACTTTGATGCTATGTACAATGCTGCCGCCGGTTTCAAATGGAAACGGCTCTCTTCAAAGAAAGACGACACGGTATCTCCCGACAAGAAGGAGAAGGTCCGGAAGCTTCGGGAACAGGCAAAGAGCCTTTTAAAGGGTCTGCAGGAAGATTATTTTTATGTCCCTCCTGAGGTGTGGCATCAGGACATGCAGGACGCCCTGCCGTCTGTTGTTACCCTGGCAGAACTTGTGAAACGCTTTGCACATATGCTGGATGAGAAGAAACGTCTCCGGAATATGATCGACTTCAATGATATGGAGCAGTTTGCCCTTGCAATCCTGACGGAGGAAAAGGACGGAGTGATCATACCATCCGCCGTTGCCGGGGAATATCAGGAACGGATTGACGAAGTAATGATCGACGAGTATCAGGACAGCAATCTGGTCCAGGAAACAATCCTGACCAGTGTGTCGAGAGTATCCAGGGGAGAATATAATATTTTCATGGTGGGCGATGTAAAGCAGAGTATTTACAGCTTCCGTCTGTCCAGACCGGAACTCTTTATGGAAAAATATAATACTTACAGTCTGGAAGACTGCGTAACGCAGAGGATCGATCTGCACAAGAACTTCCGAAGCCGCGGGGAAGTTCTTGACAGCGTAAATGATATCTTCCGCCAGATCATGAAGAAAGAGCTGGGCGGGATTGAATATGACGACAGTGCCGCACTCTATCCGGGGGCAGAATTCCCGCCTCTCCCATCCGGAAAGGAAGACTCCTGCAGGAGCGAACTCCTTCTTCTTGACAAGGAGGATACAGGAGGGGAGGATGTACGGCGTGCAGAGGCGAGGATGATCGCGCGCCGTATCCGGGAACTGATCCGTGACGGCGTGGTGCTGGACAAGGAAACCCGGGAATACCGCAGGGTACAGTACCGGGATATTGTGATCCTGACGCGGAGCATCCGGGGCTGGGCGGAAGTATTCTCTTCTGTTCTCGGGGAAGAAGGAATACCGGCCTATTCCGTGAGCCGGGAGGGATATTTTGAGACTTATGAAGTGAGTGTTCTGCTGGATTATCTGAAGATACTGGACAATGCCAGACAGGATCTGCCCCTGGCCGCGGTTCTGACCTCGCCGTTTGGCGGGCTGGATACAAAAGAACTTGCAGAGATCCGGATCGCATATCCTAATGTGCCGTTCTATGAGGCGGCGGCAGCATACGCGGAGAGTGGAATGTACGGTAAGCCGGGGGTAGAAGATGTGGATGCGGAAAAGCCCCACATTATAGAAGAGGATCATAGAGTAGAAGTGCTGCGGGAAAAACTTCAGAAATTTTACGCCCGGGCCGGATATTTCAGAGAAAAGGTACCTTATACGCCGATCCACGAGCTCTTAGAGGAAATTATCGACCGGACAGGATACGGACTATACATTGCCGCTATGCCGGGCGGAGCCCAGCGTATGGCTAATGTGGAGATGCTGACAGAGCGGGCGGCTGCATTTGAAGGAACGAGCTATAAGGGACTGTTTAATTTTGTCCGTTATATTGCCCAATTGAAAAAGTACGATGTAGATTACGGAGAGGCCGGGATCATGGATGAGCAGGCGGATACCGTGCGCATCATGAGTATCCATAAGAGCAAAGGTCTGGAATTCCCTATTGTATTTGTTGCAGGAATGGGAAAGCCGTTTAATACGCAGGATACGAAAGGAAGCGTGCTGCTCCATCCTGACTGGGGGGCCGGGCTGGATCTGATCGACCTGAAAAAGAGGACAAAGACGCCTACATTTTTGAAAAAGATGATCCGGGAGGAAACGATTCTGGAAAATCTGGCGGAGGAAATGCGGATCCTCTATGTAGCGCTGACCCGTGCCAAGGAAAAACTGATCATGACAGGACCGGCCAAGATAGCAGAAGATGGTACTGTTTCGGATGTCCCTGGTGTATTCCGGGCAGAGGGCGCTAAGAATTATCTGGACTGGGTGCTGCCCTGTCTCCTGTCGGAGGAAAGCAGGAAAGTAAAACCCGATATCCCCGTGGATGTCTGTATCTTCAAAGCAGAAGATATTATCCCACAGCAGGAGGAAACTCAGGCAGAAGTGCTGGCGGAGGACGTTTTGCGGAACTGGGATGCCTCGCAGATTTATGTGTCCGAATTGAGGGATCGTCTGGATGCGCAGATCGATTATGTGTATCCATTTGAGGATGAGGGAAAGATGAAACTGAAATTTACAGTTTCGGAGCTGAAGAAATGGGCGTCTCTTGCAGAAGAAGCAGGAGAAGAAATGTACGAAGAACCGGTTGTAGTGCCGCTTATCCCTGGATTCCTGAAGGAAGAAGAGGCTCTGACCGGGGCATCACGGGGAAGCGCATATCATAAACTGCTGGAACTTTTAGATTTTACGGCCGATTACGGAGCCGGGGATGAAAACAGCGGCGAAAATAGAAAAAGTGAGGGAAATCTGACTGCGGCAGTGGAACGGCTGAGGCAGGAAGGCAGGCTGACAGATGAGATGGCAGAATGCATACGTCCGCAGGATATCCTGCATTTTCTCGGGTGCAGAAGTGGCAGGCGTATGGCTGATGCCGCCCGCCATGGAAAACTATATAAGGAACAGCCTTTTGTACTCAGTGTGGATGCATCGGAAATCTATCCGGCGGACCGGTCAGGTGAGAAAATTCTTGTACAGGGAATCATAGACGTGTATTTCGAAGAGCCGGACGGTCTGGTGGTGCTCGACTACAAGACAGATAAGGTAAGGACAGGTAACGAGCTGAAAGAAAAATATCATGCACAGCTTGATTATTATGCGCAGGCACTCGAACAGCTTACAGAGAAACCGGTGAAAGAGAAGATCATTTATTCATTTACACTGGGAGAGGAGATTGAAGTATGAGCATTCTGATATGGTACTTGTCAGTGATCAATTTTACCACATGGGCTGCATATGGGCTGGATAAGGGCAGGGCAAAGTCCGGAAAATGGCGTATCCCGGAGCGGACGCTCCTTCTGCTGGCTCTGATCGGCGGTTCACTGGGCGCGCTGGCGGGGATGATCATGTTCCGGCATAAGACGAGAAAGGCGAAATTTTTTATCAGTGTGCCGGTCATGTTTGTCGTGCACTGTGTGATCGTGGCGATGCTGGTATACATGAAGTAAACTTTGCAACCCGCCCTATATTGTGTTATCCTATTTAATAATGCCAGGGTCAAAAGACCCAACCTTTTCATAACAGATGAAAATGTCAGGAGGAATTATCGTGAGATTAGATAAATTACTGGAACGACTGGAATATGAAGTTGTGCAGGGAAGTGACGGGATCGAGATCACGACACTGATCAATGATTCCAGGAAAGTGGAAGAAGGATCTGTCTTTGTCTGCATCAGCGGTGCTGTATCCGACGGACATAAATATATCCCGGATGTGGCGGCGAAAGGCGCAGCGGCTGTTGTTGTTGAGCGTGAAGTGGAGGCTCCGGAGAATGTGACAGTGATCCGGGTGACGGATACGAGATATGCGCTGGCTCTCATGTCTGCGGCATATTTTGACTATCCGGCAGAGAAGATGAAAGTGATCGGCATCACGGGGACGAAAGGAAAGACAACGACCACATACATGATCAAATCGATCCTAGACAGTGTAGGATACAAGGTCGGTCTGATCGGGACGATCGAAGCAATTATCGGAGACAAGAAGATCCCGGCGGCGAATACGACTCCGGAGTCCTACACGATCCAGAAGTATTTTGCACAGATGGTGGAAGAGGGCTGCGACTGTGTTGTGATGGAAGTGTCATCCCAGGGACTGATGCTCCACCGCACGGCGGGAATCCCGTTTGAGATCGGGATTTTCACAAATCTGGGGAAAGATCATATCGGTCCCAATGAGCACAAGGATTTTGACGATTATAAACGATGCAAGGGACTTCTGTTCAAACAGTGCAGGCTTGGGATCGCAAATGTGGACGACAAGTATTTCCGCGACGTATTTCAGGGAGCGACATGCCGCGTAGAGACGTTCGGATTTTCCAAAGAGGCTGATCTGAGAGCGGAGGACGTGCAGCTTGTCTCAAGGCCGGGCTATCTTGGCGTTGCATATCATGTGGCCGGGCTGATGGATTTTGATGTTGAGATCGACATTCCCGGTACGTTCAGTGTATATAATTCACTGACGGCGATCTCCGTGTGCCGTCATTTCAATGTGCCGGTAGAGAAGATCAAAGACGCGCTTAAGAAAGCAAAAGTAAAAGGGCGTATCGAGATGATCAAGGTGTCAGATGAATTTACACTGATGATCGACTACGCGCACAATGCCATGAGTCTTGAGAGTCTGCTCACTACACTGAAAGAATACAATCCGAAACGGCTTGTCTGCCTCTTCGGATGCGGGGGCAACCGTTCGAAAGACCGACGCTACGAGATGGGAGAAGTATCGGGAAGGCTTGCGGACCTTACGATCATCACATCTGATAATCCGAGATTTGAGGAGCCCCAGGCGATCATCGACGATATCAAGACCGGCATCGGGAAGACGGACGGAAAATATGTGGAGATCTGTGACCGGAAAGAAGCCATTAAATATGCGATCGAACACGGACAGCCGGGCGATGTGATCGTTCTCGCGGGTAAAGGACACGAGGACTATCAGGAGATCAAAGGCGTGAAATATCCGATGGACGAGAGGGTATTGATCGCAGAAGTATTAGAGGAATTGTAGTGTTTGCAGATGTTATCGTAGATATACAGCATGAAAAACTGGATAAGATCTTTCAGTACCGGATTCCGGAATCCATGGAAGGAAAACTGGAGCCGGGCATGGAGGTACTTGTTCCCTTCGGAAAAGGAAACCGTCAGATCAGAGGATATGTGACCGGGATTTCCGGAACATGTGACTATGATCTTTCAAAAGTAAAAGAGATCATGGAAATCCCGGAGCGGGCAATGGAGATCGAAGCAAAGCTTGTTGCTCTGGCTGCATGGATGAAAGAGAATTACGGCGGCACCATGATCCAGGCGCTGAAGACGGTACTCCCGATCAAGCAGAAGGAGAATGCCAAAGTAAAGAAGAGACTGCGGCTTCTGCTTGATGAAGAGACGGGCAGGCGCCAGCTCCACTATTATCAGGAGAAGAATCAGAAGGCACGGGCGAGGCTGATAGCAGCTCTTCTTGACGACCATGTCCTGGAATATGAACTTGTGACGAAAAAGCTGAATATCACCACGCCGGTGATCCGGGCTCTGGAAGAACAGGGGGTGCTGGCTGTCGAGACAGAGAGGATATTCAGGACCCCTCTAAAACAGAATCAGCAGCAGACACGCAGGATCACGTATACGCCGGAACAGCGCAATGTGATCAGCCGGTTCCGGCAGGATTATGGAGCAGGAGTGCGCAGCACGTACCTGATCCACGGCGTGACCGGCAGCGGCAAGACGGAAGTCTATATGGAGATGATCCGCACTGTTGTAGAGCTGGGAAAGCAGGCGATCGTCCTTATTCCCGAAATTGCCCTCACCTATCAGACTGTGATGCGTTTTTACCGGAGATTCGGAGACCGGGTGGCTATTATGAACTCCCGGCTGTCAGCAGGAGAACGGTATGATCAGATGATGCGCGCCAAAGCCGGACAGGTGGATGTGATGATCGGTCCCAGATCTGCACTCTTTACACCGTTTCCGGATCTGGGTCTCATCGTGATAGACGAAGAGCATGAACCTACCTATAAGAGCGAACAGACTCCCCGTTACCATGCACGGGAGACCGCCATACAGCGGGCAAAGATGGAGAATGCCAGCGTAGTGCTCGGCAGCGCCACGCCGTCTATGGAAGCAATGTACCGTGCCAGACGGGGAGAGTATATACTCTTTGAAATGAAGAACCGTTCGCGCATGCAGCGTATGGCAGAGGTATATACCGTGGATATGCGGGAAGAATTAAAGAATGGGAACCGTTCGATCCTGAGTACAAAGCTTCGGGAGCTGATGGAGGACCGGCTGGAAAAAGGGGAACAGATCATGCTTTTCCTCAACCGGAGGGGATATTCGGGATTTATCTCCTGCAGGGAATGCGGGCATGTGGTGAAATGTCCCCACTGTGATGTATCGCTCTCCGTCCACCGGGACGGGAAGATGCGCTGCCATTACTGCGGGTACGAGCAGCCGAAGATAACAGTATGTCCGGAGTGCGGTTCACGCTATATCGGCGAGTTCCGCGCAGGGACTCAGCAGATCGAGGAGATCGTACACGAGACATTTCCACAGGCCCGCGTGCTGCGGATGGATATGGATACGACGAGGCAGAAAGACGCCCACGAGAAGATCCTTTCTGCATTTGCAAATGAAGAGGCGGATGTTCTCGTAGGGACGCAGATGATCGTAAAAGGACACGATTTCCCGAATGTGACACTTGTGGGGGTGCTGGCCGCGGATATGTCTCTCTATACGGGAGACTACCGGTCCGGAGAGCGGACTTTCCAACTTCTGACCCAGGCGGCAGGACGGGCGGGACGCGGAGAGAGACCCGGTGAAGCGGTGATCCAGACATATGATCCTTCCCACTATGCCATTGAGACAGCGGCAGCCCAGGATTACGAGGCGTTTTATGAGGAAGAGATCCGGTATCGGGAATTAATGGGATATCCGCCGGCGGAACAGCTCCTGGCAGTATTTGTATCCGGAGAAGATGAGGTGCTGCTGGAAAAAGGATGTCATTACCTTAAGGAATATATCCTCAGGGTGATCCGGGGACTGTCCGGCAGGGAAGACGCGCGCACAGGGAAAACCGGCGTGCGGACAATGCAGCCGGCAGCGGCTGTGATAGGGCCGGCAAGTCCGGGGATCGATAAGATCAAGGACGTTTACCGGAGAGTGATATACATTAAGGCAGAACAGTATGAACTGCTGGTAGCGATGAAGAACAGAGTAGAGAAGTATATAGAGATAAATTCAGGTTTTGACAGCATGCGGATTCAGTTTGATTTCAATCCGATGTGAGAAGACATACAGAGAAAAGAGGAGAAAGATATGGCAATCAGACAGGTAAGAGAGATTGGAGACGATATATTGACAAAACAGTGCAAAGATGTTCCCCGGATGACGCTGCGCACAAAAATACTGATCGGAGACATGCTGGAGACGATGTATGAGTATCACGGCGTCGGGCTTGCTGCTCCGCAGGTAGGTGTTTTAAAGAGGATCGTGGTCATAGATGTGGGAGAGGGCCCGATCGTTCTGATCAATCCGGAAATCGTGGAGACGTCAGGGGAGCAGACGGGAGAAGAAGGCTGCTTAAGCGTGCCTGGAAAATGGGGGATCGTGACAAGGCCGGATCATGTAAAAGTACGTGCTCTCGATCAGGAGATGAACCCCATCGAACTGGAAGGAGAAGGACTTCTGGCGAGGGCGTTCTGCCATGAGATCGATCATCTCTCAGGAGAACTCTACGTGGATAAGACCGAGGACGGTCTTCATGATGTAACATACGACAATGAAGAAGACGAAGGAGAAGAAACGGAGGAATAGACAGATGCGGGTGATATTTATGGGAACTCCGGATTTTTCCGTGGGAACGCTGGAAGCTCTGGTCGCGGCAGGACACGAAGTCTGCCTGGCAGTGACCCAGCCGGATAAGCCGAAGGGAAGAGGCGGAAAGATGCAGTACACGCCGGTCAAGGAGAAGGCGCAGTTCTTTGGCATACCGGTATATCAGCCGAAGAGAGTGCGTGATCCGGAGTGCGTGGAAGAACTGAGAAAATACCACGCGGATGTGATCGTTGTCATTGCGTTCGGCCAGATCCTGCCGAAATCTATTCTTGAGCTGACACCCTATGGATGTATCAATGTCCATGCATCACTGCTCCCGAAATACCGGGGGGCTGCTCCGATCCAGTGGGCTATCATCGAGGGCGAAAGTGTGACCGGAGTGACCACCATGCAGATGGATGAGGGCCTGGATACCGGCGATATGATCATGAAGACAGAAGTGCCGATCGCGGAAGACGAGACAGGAGAGACGCTTCATGACAAACTGGCGGCAGCAGGGGCCGAACTCTGCGTGGAGACGCTCAAAGCGCTGGAAGACGGAACCGCAGTACATGAGAAGCAGGGCGAGAGCCCTACAGCCTATGCGAAAATGCTCACAAAAGAACTCGGCAATATCGACTGGGCCCAGCCGGCGGTAAGAATAGAGAGACTGATCCGGGGGCTGAACTCATGGCCCGGTACGTACAGTCACTGGAATGGAAAAGTGATGAAAATATGGAAGGCAAAGGCGGAAGAAAATAACGGCGGAAACAATCAGCCGGGTACAGTCCTTTCTATCGGGAAAAATGATTTTACGGTACAGACCGGTGACGGTATCCTGCGTGTCCTGGAAGTGCAGATGCCGGGCAAGAAGAGAATGGACACAGGAGCTTTCCTGAGGGGGAATATGATGGAACCGGGGGACCTTCTTACACAAGTGTAAGAGACTTAAGAACAGCATACGGACATCGGGATTCAGGAGGTTGATCTTATGTTTTATTTTTACTATGACTGGACTTATATACTTGTACTGATAGGGGCTCTGATCTGCATTGCGGCGTCAGCCAGGGTGAACAGTGTCTTTTCGCGTTATTCGAGAGTGCGCAGCCACTCCGGTCTGACGGGACGCGAGGCGGCTGAGCAGATTCTTCACAGGAATGGTATCTATGATGTGCAGGTGATCCACATAGCAGGAAATCTGACGGACCATTATAATCCCCGAAACAAGACACTGGGACTTTCTGATACAGTTTATAATTCCGCGTCTGTTGCGGCAATCGGTGTTGCGGCCCATGAGTGCGGGCATGCAGTCCAGCATTCTGTGGGATATGCTCCGCTTTCGATCAGGGGAGCGCTGGTACCGGTGGCAAATTTCGGTTCTATGGCGGCGTGGCCACTGATCATCATCGGGCTTTTCATGAACGGACAGACGGCAGCACTTTTTATCAATCTGGGTATCCTGCTGTTTTCGGCAGCAGTACTTTTTCAGCTTGTCACACTGCCGGTAGAATTTAACGCGTCACACCGTGCGGTGAGAGTGCTGGAGACATCCGGGATGCTTTATCCCGATGAAGTGGGCTCTGTAAAGAAAGTGCTTGGAGCAGCAGCTCTTACTTATGTGGCGAGCGCAGCATCCATGATCCTGCAGCTTCTGCGCCTGCTTATCCTGACAGGAGGAAGAAGAAGGAATGACTAAATCGGTAAATGAGCGGGAGATCGTGCTGGCTGTCCTCCTGGAAGTAACGGAGAACGGCCAGTTCAGTCATATTATTTTAAGAGACGTGCTTTCGAAATATCAGTATCTTGAGAAACGGGAACGGGCATTTATTACCCGGGTGACCGAGGGGACGCTGGAGCATATGATCGAGATCGACTATATACTGGATCAGTTCTCGAAAGTAAAAGTGAATAAGATGAAGCCTGTGATCCGGGGCATCTTACGTAGCGCGGTATATCAGCTGAAATACATGGACAGTGTACCGGACCGGGCTGTGTGCAATGAAGCGGTAAAGCTTGCGGTGAGAAAAGGATTCTCCGGGCTGAGAGGATATGTAAACGGAGTGCTGCGGAGCGTGATCAGAGGGCTGGACAGCGTGCAGTACCCGAAAGAGAAGATTGAGGAACTGTCTGTGCGATATTCCTGCCCGAAGTGGATCCTGGATCTGTGGGGCAAGACATATGACACAGAGGTGATCGGGAAGATGCTGGATGATTTCCAGCAGGAGAAACCGGTCATTATCCGGTGCTGCCTGAACCGGGGTACTCCCGGCGAGTTGAAAGAAAGGCTTGAAGCAGAGGGCGTCACTGTGGTTCCGCATCCGTATCTGTCCTATGCATTTCAGATATCGGGATATGACCATCTGAGTGAACTTGCAGCATTTCAGGAAGGGCTCTTTACGGTGCAGGATATTAGTTCCATGCTTGTCGCGGAGATCGCATCACCGGAGGCAGGTGCGCGGGTGATCGACGTCTGTGCGGCACCCGGAGGAAAAGCCCTCCATGTGGCAGAAAAACTGTTGCTGGCAAACGGAAAAATGGCGGACGGAAATACGAATGGGAACGCAAATGGGAACGGCACCAGGGATATATTCGGCCATGTAGAGGCGCGTGATCTGACGGAAACAAAGGTGGAGCTGATCCGGGAGAATATCGAACGGACAGGTCTGACGAATATATCCGCAGTATGCCGTGATGCGTCGGTGCCAGATCAGGAGTCAGTGGAAAGTGCGGATCTTGTGATCGCGGACCTGCCTTGTTCCGGGCTCGGAGTGATCGGGAAGAAGCCGGATCTGAAATACAAGGCATCGCCTGACGGGATCGAAAGTCTGGTCAGGCTGCAGCGTGAAATCCTGAGCTGTGCACAGTCTTATGTAAAGCCGGGAGGAACACTTGTCTACAGTACCTGTACAATAAACCCGGCAGAAAATATGGATAATGTACACTGGTTTTTAGAACAGTATCCGGAGTTCTCTCAGGATGATATCCATGAGCGGCTCTGCCCGGAATTACGGGGCAGCGTCATTGAAGAAGGATGCATCCAGCTATTGCCGGGCGTACATAAGAGCGACGGCTTTTTCATTGCAAGACTGGTAAAAAGACATGGAGGAGATCAGGAGCTATGAAAAAAGATATCCGTTCCTATGGATATACAGAACTGAAGAAAGAGATGGAACATCTGGGCGAGAAAGCATTTCGGGCAAAGCAGGTATATGAGTGGCTCCATGTAAAGCTTGCGGACAGTTTCGACGAGATGACAAATCTGTCATTGAAACTTCGGGAGCGGATGAAGGAAGAGTATGAGATCTTTCCTGTCGTCATGGAAGAGCGGCAGATCTCGAAGCTGGACGGTACGAATAAGTTTCTGTTCCGTCTGTATGACGGAAATATGGTGGAGAGCGTGCTCATGAAATATAAGCACGGCAATTCTGTGTGCATTTCCTCCCAGGCGGGCTGCAGGATGGGATGTGTGTTCTGTGCATCGACGATCGGAGGATTGAAAAGAAACTTGAATGCATCCGAGATGCTGGGGCAGATCTACCAGATCCAGAAGCTCACAGGAGAACGGGTGTCGAATGTGGTCATCATGGGAACCGGAGAACCGTTGGATAACTATGATAATTTCGTGAAGTTTATCCGCATGCTGACTGACGAACACGGGCTGAATATCAGCCAGAGAAATGTGACAGTGTCCACCTGCGGTATCGTTCCCAATATGCTTCGGCTGGCGGATGAGGGATTCCAGATCACACTGGCCCTTTCACTCCACGGTTCTACGCAGGAAAAAAGGCGGAAACTCATGCCCGTTGCCAATAAGTACGATCTGTCGGATGTTCTTGATGCGTGCGATACTTACTTTGAGAAGACGGGGCGCAGGGTAACTTTTGAGTACAGTCTGGTACACGGGGTAAATGACAGGGACGAGGATGCGGGGGAATTGGTCTCGATTTTAAAACCGCGGAACTGTCATCTGAATCTGATCCCGGTGAATCCGGTAAGAGAACGTCATTTTGTGCGCCCGAGCAGGGAAAATGCCCTGAATTTCAAAAATAAACTTGAAAAAAGCGGAATAAATGTTACTATAAGAAGGGAAATGGGCTCTGATATCGACGGGGCCTGCGGTCAGCTCAGACGCCGCTATGTGAAAACTGACAGAGAATAAGGAGAAAATTATGAGGACATTTTCAATTACAGACGTTGGAATGGTACGACAGGTGAATCAGGATTATGTCTATGCAACAGACAGACCGCTGGGTATTCTCCGCAATCTGTTCGTTGTGGCGGACGGTATGGGCGGCCACCAGGCAGGCGACTATGCCTCCAAGTATACGGTAGAAGTGTTGAAGCGCGAGCTTGAGAGAAGCGAGGGCGAGGACATTGAGAGAGTCCTTGTGGGCGCGATCAAGACGGCGAACCGGGAGATCATAAAGGAGGCGTCCCGCGACGCACACTTAAAGGGCATGGGTACGACTGTTGTGGCAGCGACCATTGTAAACCAGATGATGTATTTCGCAAATGTGGGCGACAGCCGGCTGTACCTGATCAATCAGGGAATACAGCAGCTTACCAAGGACCATTCTCTTGTGGAAGAGATGGTAAGGCTCGGCGGGATCAAGCCGGAGGAGGCGAAGCATCACCCGGATAAGAATATTATCACCAGAGCGATCGGCGCCAAGGCCGACGTGGATGTTGACTTTTATGAGCACCGTCTGAAAAGGGGAGACATCATTCTGATGTGCACAGACGGCCTGAGCAATATGGTTGAGGATGAGGAACTCTTCCATATCGTGCAGGGGGGCCGCGACATCGTTGAGGCAGGCCAGTCTCTGGTTGAAGCGGCAAAAGAGAACGGCGGTACGGATAATATAGGGGTAGTACTGGTTGAGCCGTTTGCAGATGAGGTGAGTGTATGATCAAAGAAGGCGTTTTTTTAGGGAAAAGGTATGAGATCCTCGGCCGGATCGGGTCCGGCGGCATGGCGGACGTATACAAAGGCAAGGATCACAAGCTGAACCGGTACGTGGCGATCAAGGTTTTAAAAAGCGACTACCGTTCAGATCAGGTATTTATCCAGAAGTTTTTGAGTGAGGCACAGGCGGCGGCGGGGCTGATGCATCCGAATGTGGTCAACGTCTATGATGTGGGTCAGGACCGCGGGCTTTACTATATGGTCATGGAGCTGGTTGAAGGGATCACTCTGAAGGATTATATCCAGAAGAAG
>DWWO01000108.1 GCA_019119675.1 Candidatus Mediterraneibacter faecipullorum
GTTAGTGTATAATTATTATTGGCAAAGATAGGAATTATTCCTAAATAAAAAGGAAGTAGAGAAAATCCCCACTTCCCAATCATACAGTTTTTCTTTATGATGTTAGTTGCTAATCAAACACGTAAAGGAGACTGTATGATGAAATCTATTGTAGAAGAAAAGCTGGTATCTTTCAAGACTCTGGAGCAGAAAGTTTTTGCTTATGTCTGTGAGCTGGGCAGGATGATCACCCAGATCATTCTGGAAAACTATGATGATGAGTTGGCAAAAGAAAGAGATAAAAAGGCTTACAGAGACAAAGGGAAAAGGGAAACTTCAATCAAAACCGTGTATGGGGAAGTTGAATACTCCCGGAGAGTTTATCGGACAGAGTCTGAGGATGGAGAAGCGGCTTATATTTATCTGCTGGATCAGGCGATGCAGATGGAAAAGATCGGGCTGATCTCCACAAACCTTGCAGAAAAGATAGCCCTGACAGTAACAGAAGCTCCTTATCGTGTCAGCGCAGATGTCATCAGCGATACCTGCGGTCAGACCATTAGCCACGGAGGAGTCTGGAACCTGATCCAGCAGCTGGGGGAACGGATCAGCGAAGAGGAGGAATACGCAGTACAGCAAATGGAAGCAGACCAGACGGAAGGGAAAAGAGCCGTCGGGATTCTTTTTGAGGAGATGGATGGTGTATGGCTGAGGATGCAGGATTCTCGTCATAAGAAGGCGCCAAAGCAGGAGATGAAGGTTTTCACGATGTATGAGGGGTGGGATGCGGACAGTCCGAAAAGGAGCAGCCTTGTGAATAAGAAGATGCTGGCGGGGATGGAGAAAAGCGGTTCGTTCCATCAAAAACGAGAAGCACTGATTGAAAAGATCTATGATGCAGATGAGATCGGTCAGCGTATCCTGAACGGAGATGGAGGAAGCTGGATCAAAGAGACTTATGATCCAGAGACCATCTATCAGCTGGATCGGTTTCATATCTACAAGGAGATCAAAAAGAAGATCCGAGATGGAGTGGCCCAGGATCAGATCCGAGAGATGCTGGAGCAAAAGAAAGTAGATGAGATGTTGGA
Source organism: Candidatus Mediterraneibacter faecipullorum (assembly GCA_019119675.1). GTDB lineage: Bacteria > Bacillota > Clostridia > Lachnospirales > Lachnospiraceae > Mediterraneibacter > Mediterraneibacter faecipullorum. The sequence continues at coordinate 1,071 of DWWO01000108.1, forward strand.
GTATATCCAGATCTATGCGGACAGTATAGAAAGCGATGATGCAAAAGATAAGGGGAGTGAAAAGGCCAGGGAACTGTATCGATATCTTTATAATAACAAAGAAGGGCTTCTGCCTTATCAGGAGAGAGGGATAGAACTTCCGGAAGCCGGGGAAGGGATCGTCTATAAAAATATGGGAGTCCAGGAGAGCCAGAACTGTACCACGATCACTCTGAGGATGAAGCATAGGAGAATGAGGTGGTCGGAAAACGGAGCGAATAACATGGCGAAAGCCTTGTATCGGAAAGAAAACAGGGAACTGATCGATACAATCGAACGGTATACGGATGGACTGATATTCACCATGCAGATGGAAGAGATCATCCAAACGCTGAGTGCAGCGAAAGCACCAAAGAAAGATGGAAAAGGGAATCCGTATGTAGAAGCGATCACACATCATATGCCGCTCCTGGATGCAATGCGGACAGCATCGAGAAAAGCCTTTGAAAGAGCCTTCTGCTAAAAGGAATAAAAAGTGATAGAAGAAGTTTAGGAAGAATTGTCCGAAAATAAGGAAAATAAACTGACATTAATAAATGAAAAAACTGCCAACGATTACTTGACACATACCAAAAAAAAGAAGAGCTTGATTTCTCAAGCTCTTCTGTGTATAATCAGGATAAGAAAGGAAATCAGATACAAAATCTGATGCCCTCAGTAAATTTCAAGCTATAAGGATAGCATCCAACTTGCCAAGGTAGGGATGCTATTTCTTATTATGTCGATTATCTATGTAAGCCAATGCCGTAAATATGACCATCAATAAAGTTAAAACTTCCATTGTGTTCATGGGCATCCCCTCTTTCGTATGGACTAGAGGGCGTATCGAAAATCGCATCCGTCTTTCTTATCTGATTACCGGATTGAGTTAGTTTTCCGTAAGTTCAATCTGCAGCTTTTTTCCCAAGGCAGCAGCGATACGAACCATCATCTCGAGAGAAGGGTTATATGAGCCGCTTTCAAAACGTGTAATATTTGTTCTGGGCACTCCTGCACGTCTGGCAAGTTCTGCCTGAGTTATCCCAATTTTTTTTCTGTAGCGGACATATTGATCAATGATATTTTTTCGTGTGCTTTTCTGCTGGGGTTCGATCAATATTTTCTGGTTATCATCAGAATAAATATAATCCATTTTCTTTATCATTATATATCTTCCACCTCCCATACATACAATGAATCAAATAAGATACATACATTGTACAGTAGAGAGATTTCTTTGCCAATAAGATACAGAAAGGATATAATCATCCTGTACACTTGCGTCAGAAACAAAGAAAGATACCGGAGAGGGGATACGGATATGGGACTGAAGATTTTGATCGTGGAGGATGACAGGCTGCTGGCGGAGGCGGTGAGTGATTATTTTACCGGAAAAGGCTGGAAGACGGATGTCGTATATGACGGCAACAGCGCAATGGAAACAGTGGAGAGGAAGTCTTATCAGATGATCCTGCTGGATGTGATGCTGCCCGGGCGTGACGGATTCTCCGTGTGCAGGAAGATTCGGGAGATGACGGAGACGCCGGTGTTCTTTATTACCGCGAGAGTGCTGGAGGAAGATGAACTTAACGGCTATGCTGTGGGGGCGGATGATTATATCACTAAGCCTTTTTCCCTGCCGGTGCTCTATGCGAAAGTCATGGCAATGACAGGCAGGCTCAGAGGCGGTGCGGGAAGCGGGATGCTGATGCGGGGCGACGTGACAGCAGATGTGCGGACGCACGATGTGAAAGTCAGCGGGAAGGAATGTCCGCTTGCACCGAAAGAATATGAGCTACTCATCTTATTTATGGAGAATCCGAATCGCATTTTCACGAGGGACCAGCTTTTGATCCGGCTGTGGGGCTATGATTTCGATGGAAATGAGCGTGTCGTGGACAACCATATCAAAAAGCTGAGAAAAGCTCTTTCGGGCAGCAGGTGCCAGATCCGTACCGTGAGGAAATCCGGTTACAGGATGGAGGTGTCGGTATGAAAGAGAAGAGACAGGAAACTAAGACAGAGAAGAGGAAAAGGCGATCCGGCGGCTGTACGGGATGGCGGCTGCGGGGATTCCTGATCGTCATATTTGCCGCCGTGTATTTCCTCAGTATGCTGCTGGCGACATGGCTTGACCAGCTGGGCATAAGAGCGGATAATTCTGAAATGCTGTCAGAAGTAAGAGAGGCGGTTTCGGAGAGTCTGTTGGATGAGGGGCGTTACAGGGAGGAGCAGGGCACATTTGAGGAGGAAGGCTGGGAAGCGGACTGCCTGCGTGCAAGTCTAAGTCTTCACGCAACATACTACAGCACAGAAGTTCATCTGGTGTCCGGCGCGGTATATGATGTCAATGGAAGCCTGATAGCCCGGAGTACAAATCTGTTTGCAGACGATTCTCACGAGGGCTACTGGCCGGGAACAGTGAACTGGAAAATGTCGGACTATCTGACAGATGAAGAAATAGAGAAGCTGGCGGGATACGAGGCGGAAAATTACAGAGTAAATGACGGGAATATAACATCATATTATGTGATAGAGACAAAAAAGACAGAAGACGACAGGCTTGCAGCAGTCAATGTAACACAGCGGTATAATTCTACTGATGCGATGCGAAACGACGGGCTGGACAGCCTGGAAACATCGAGAGAAGTATGGGCATGGGAAAACCCCGATGTGGCGGCGGATGCCGGGAAGAACGGAAATACAGAAAAAGACGCGCAGACATTCGAGCGGATCAATGTATATCTCCCGGGGATACAGAGTGGAACAGACGTGTGGCATGAGTGGATGGACAGCAGGTATCTGCAGGAGTATCCCGGACAGCTGGACGACCAGTATTTCAGAGCGGATGGGCATTTTGTGATACTTGCAGAAAATGGAACGGAAAACGGAATTGAAATAGGGGATCAGACGGCTCCGCTTTTTGCGTCAGAAGATTATTCCAGACCTGATTATACACTTGTCCTCCGGCTTGTAGAGCATCCGTGGCGTGCCGCGGCGGCATCTATGGGAAATATCTATCTGTGGGGCGCGCTGCTGACGCTGGTATGTGTCCTGCTTGTGCTCTATATAGTAGAAGCCACATTCAGAAAGAGGGCTGCGATGGAACGTCAGCAGCGGGACTTTACTAACGCAATTGCCCATGAGATGAAGACTCCGCTGGCGGTGATCCGCGGATTTGCGGAGAATCTGGAGGAAAATACAAACGAAGAGAAGAAAAAATATTATCTGGAACAGATCATCGGACAGACGGAACGGATGGACGATATGGTAAAGGAGATGGTATTTATCTCCAGAATGGATTCGAAAGATTACAGACCTGTAAAGGAACAGATATCTGTCAGAGCACTCCTCGATGAACTTACAGCAGTATACAGCGCACAGATTGAAGAAAAGCAGATAGAGCTGAGTGTGTTCTGCAGGGAAGATTTTGTGATTGCGGGGGACAGAAGATTTATAGAAAAGGCATTCTCAGAGCTGCTGTCAAATGCAGTCGGTTACAACCGGCAGGAGGGAAAGGTACGAATCGATATAGACCGTGACAGGTGCATGATCGCCAATACCGGAGAGCGGATACCGGAAGAAGACCTGCCCCGTGTATGCGAGCTGTTCTTTACCGGAAATAAAAGCCGCGGCGGAGAGGAAAAACATCTGGGGATCGGACTGTATCTGGCAGACCGTATTTTCCGGGTACATGGTCTTGCGATGGAAGTTGAAAATACAGCGTGCGGCGTGCAGGTGACAGTGAAAAAAGATAAATAGTAATAAATGGATAAAAAATGGATATGGGGACGTAGTAAAATCCGGTTTTACTACGTCCCCATATCCATTTTATAATATTTTTTTCAATGCGTCCGTGACTTTCTTCACCGGAATGATCTCCAGCTTCTCTTTCACTTCTTCAGCCACATCTTCCAGATCTTCCACGTTATCTTCCGGAATGAAGACCTTTTTGATCCCTGCTCTCTGGGCTGCCATCAGTTTCTCCGGCAGACCGCCGATGGGCATGACGCCGCCCCGCAGGGAGACTTCGCCGGTCATGGCAATGTCGGTAGCCACGGCTCTTCCGGTGACGAGAGAGGCCAGCGCTGTTGTGAGGGTGATGCCGGCAGAGGGTCCGTCTTTCGGCACGGCTCCTGCCGGGACATGGATATGCAGGTCATGCTCCTCGAATACTTTACTCTCTTTTGGATACAGAGATTTTACAAGTGTCAGGGCGATCTGAACGGATTCTTTCATTACATCTCCCAACTGTCCCGTGATCTGGATCTTGCCTTTCCCGCTTGTGAGCTTTGTCTCGATGAAGAGGATGGCTCCGCCTGCGCGCGTCCACGCCAGTCCGGTCACGACTCCCGGCGCCTTCGATGACAGCTTCTGCTCTGGGTGTATCTGTTTCCTTCCGAGGTAATCGCTCAGATTGCTCTTTGTGACGGAGATAACGCTTCTTTCAGATTCCTTTTTAACCAGTTCGACAGCAGCGGATCTGCAGATGGTCTCTATGCATTTCTTCAGATCGCGTACACCGGACTCCATTGTATACTCCTCAATGATCTGACGGAGTGCTCCGTCTGTGATCTTGAGCATACGCTTTTGGATTCCCATTGTTTCCAATGCTTTCGGGATCAGGTGCTTTTTCGCGATATGATATTTTTCCACCGCGGTATAACCGGGAAATGAGATCGCTTCCATACGGTTTAACAGGGGTTCGGGGATCGTGTCCGTTGTGTTTGCCGTGCAGACAAAGAGCACATTGGACAGGTCGTAGGGCACGTTCATGTAGTGGTCCGTAAATGTGCTGTTCTGCTCGGGATCAAGGACTTCCAGCAGTGCGCTGGCCGGATCGCCGCCGTAGTCTTTGGCAAGTTTGTCGACTTCGTCCAGCACCATGACCGGGTTGGATACGCCGCTTCGCTTCATGGCTTCCATAATCCTGCCTGGCATCGCCCCCACGTAAGTCCGGCGGTGTCCGCGGATCTCGGCTTCATCCCGGATACCGCCGAGACTGATCCGCACGTACTTTCTCCCGAGCGCGCGGGCGATACTCTGGCCGATACTGGTCTTGCCGGTGCCGGGAGCTCCGACAAAGAGGAGAATGGAGCCGTACTGTTTTCGATTCAGAGCCATGACCGCAAGCTGCTGGATGATGCGGTCTTTTACTTTCTTAAGCCCGTAGTGGTCCTCATCAAGTATCTCTTCCGCCTGTTTCAGATCAATGGGCGTAAATTCCGGCGCTTTCCATGACAGGCTGGTCACAAAGTCCAGATAATCATAGAGGAGACCGTATTCATGGCTTTCTTTTCCTTCCTGCCGCATACGGTTGAGAACCTTTTCAGCCTCTTTTCGCGCTTCTTCATTCATTCCGGACTCTTGGATCTTCTTTTCGAATTTCCTTACATCGGAAATATTTTCCGGATGCATATCGTCCAGCTCTTTCTGGAGATAATCGATCTGCTTCTTCAGGGCGGCTTCCCGGTAGAGCTGTTCCTGATCGCCTTTCTGCGCTTCCTGCGCTTCGGAAGACACTTTTGCAATCTCCATAAATTCATTGACCGCGCGGTCTATGAGAGTATATCTCTCCCTGATCGAATCCGTAGCGAGGATCTGATATTTTTCTTCCGGTGTAAGGTTCAGATACTCGGACAGGGCGGATGCCATATCGTTCATATTTTTGCGCTGCAGGATGTATCCCCGCGCCCACAGTCCCCACTGATAACCCTGGACAAACCGGAGCAGTGCCGTGCGCAGCTCCGTAAATTCCGTCTGCTGTTCGTCTTCTCCCATATCTTCCACAGGAGGACGCAGGACAAAAGAAACATGGATTCTGTCATCGTCAACAGAAGGATCGCTGATCTCCACGCGGTCGGTGGTGCGCACCTGCAGTACATCTTCTTCGCTGATGTTCTCGACCTTTGCAGAAAGCCCCACAGGGTAAAAAGCATCGGAGGCGGGAATGCCATCCGCGATTTCATTCTTCAAAAACAGGAACAGAAGATCGGAGCCGGCTTCCAGCTCATCGGCTCTGTCCGCGAAGAAATCTTTCTTAAAAAAATAAGTGACGTCAGGTAAGAGAAGTATATTATAAATAGGTTGTATAAACATAAGAGATCCTCCTTGTCACAGAAATTCAACGTTAATGGTGTTAGCACTCGAAAGCAGAGAGTGCTAATCTTATAATATAGAAAATTAGCATAAAACGTGCGGGATGTCAATAAGAGAGCGGGGATTCACGGTTTGTTCATTAAAGATAACAGAGCAAATGCAGAAAATTTTTAGAAATTAGCACTCACCTCTTGGCTCGTTTGGGGTGGTTTTGTCCTGTGG
>DWWO01000109.1 GCA_019119675.1 Candidatus Mediterraneibacter faecipullorum
TTGATTTTCGGACGTTTTACCGAGAAAATATCTCTCAGAGAAACACCAATTTTACTCCAGCACTTCCAGTTCAATCTCATCACTGCTTGTATGGATCTCCCCGTCTTTTGTGACGAACACGGCTTCCACGCCGTCGAGACTTCGGATCAGTTCAAGTCCGCCTTCCAGGCCCATGGCGAAGCAGGTTGTGCTCAGGGCATCACCGTCTACTGATTTATCAGAGATGATCGTCACCTGATCAAGATCATTCTGCACGGGATATCCTGTATCAGGATCAAGGATGTGATGGTAGATCACTCCGTCTTTTTCAAAATACCTTTCATAATCACCGGATGTCACAACGGACTGGTCATTTATGGATACTGCTGCCATAACGGTTCCTGTCTCCGCAAATGGCATCTGCAGACCAATCCGGAAATCAGTTCCGTCATAACGTCCTCCGAGTGCGAGCATATTTCCGCCCAGATCAATAAGAGCATGTTCGATGCCTTCGCTCTCAAGATATTCTTTCAACTGGTCCGCAATATATCCTTTGGCAATGCCTCCCAGATCGATCTGTGCTTCCGGATCCGTTAGAACGACCGTATTGCCGTCTACATTAACGCAGTGGTAATCTATATGCGTGACTGCTTCTGCCAGCTCGTCTGGATCGGGAAGTGTCTTGTCTTCATTGTCTGTAAAATTCCAGAGACCTGATGCAGGGGCAATCGTTATATCAAAAAGTCCGCCTGATATTTCTCCGTATTCCATTCCTTTTTCTATAAGTTCAGCTGTCTCATCCGAAACTGTTACCGGCTCTCCTCCGGCATTATTTATTTCCGAAATCTCACTTGTATCTATCGTCGCACTGAGCATCTGCTCATAGTTTTCGCACATCTCCCGACAATGATCCATGATATCCTGATCCGCCCCCCATACTTCAATCTGTACAACAGTATCAAAATATGTTCCGGTCATAGTAAGCGACTCGCTCTGCGGGGGAGTCGTACATCCGGAGAGCAGGGCAGTAGATAAGAGTACCGCTGTTATAAAAAATACTCCTGATTTTTTCTGACTCAAAGCTCTTGTTTCCTTTCTGCCTTTTGTAATCTTGTTTATTATATATGATTTCCTCTCTGACTACAATAATCGATCATTCTATGGATCACAACAATCGAACATGTGATTGCATAATAAAAATCTGTGTGCTATGATATCATAGGTGAAGAGTTAACTATAGTTAACCAGAGGTAACTGATTATGAAAAGAAGTGATCTGATCCTGGCAGGAGCAGTCCTGGCTGTGGCTGCAGTGATCCTGGCATACCAGTTTTTCCGACAGGACAGCGGGGAACATCTCGTAGAAATATCTGTCGATGGAGAGCATTTCGGCACATATGATCTCACTGATGAGCAGACGATAGAGATAGACGATACAAACCGTGTAGTGATTGAAGATGGAGCGGCACGCATGGAATGGGCTGACTGCCCGGACCAGATCTGTGTAAACCACAGAGCGGTTTCAAAAAACGGAGAGAGCATCATCTGTCTTCCGAATCAGGTTGTTATCACTATCGTAAGTCCTGAAGAGAGCGGACTGGATGCAGTCGCACAATAGAAAGGAATAAGAGATTGAAAAACAGAGCAGCATATTTCGGTGTACTTACGGCTCTTGCACTGATCTTCAGCTATATAGAGACACTGATCCCGATTCAGTTCGGAGTTCCGGGCATCAAACTCGGTCTGGCGAATCTGATCATTGTGATCGTACTGTATAAGACAGACTGGAGGGAAGCGCTCCTGTTGTCTGTAGTGCGGATCATACTTGCCGGATTCATCTTTGGAAACCTGTTCAGTATCGTATATAGCCTTGCCGGCGGCTTCCTGAGCCTGACAGTTATGGTGCTGCTGAAGAGGACAGACAGATTCAGTGTAGCCGGCATCAGTATGGCCGGCGGAGTGTGCCACAATATCGGGCAGCTGGTCGTAGCAATGATCGTAGTCGAGACCTATCAGGTGGGGTATTATCTTCCTGTGCTTCTGATCGCTGGTCTGATCACCGGTGCCGTGATCGGAGCAGTGGCGGGAGAGGTCCTGAAAAGAATCCGGAATCTGTCGTTCCAATAAGTTAGTAAAGGAAAAAGGAAATATGATTTCATATGTAAGAGGAGAGCTTGCGGCAGTAGAGCCGCAGAAAGCCATCGTAGACGTAGGCGGAGTCGGATATGGCGTGTATATGCCGCAACAGGCATTATCGCTGCTCCCGCAGCCCGGAAATGAAGTAAAATTATATACTTATCTCAATGTCAAGGAAGACGCAATGCAGCTGTTCGGTTTTCTCACAAAGGATGATCTGGAGATTTTTAAGCTGGTCATCGGCGTGAGCGGCATCGGTCCGAAAGGAGGACTGAACATTCTCTCCTGTATGTCTCCGGACGAACTGCGGTTCGCCATTATGTCGGGCGATGCAAAAGCAATTTCCGCTGCACCGGGCATCGGGAAAAAAACGGCAGAGAAGCTGATCCTGGAGCTCAGGGACAAAGTAGACATAGAAGATGTACTGAACAACGCAGCGCACGGCGGCGATGCAGACCGGCTTCAGGCAGGAGAGGCGGAAAGCAGCATGCAGGCAGAGGCAGTGCAGGCACTTGTTGCTCTTGGTTACGGAAATGCTGAGAGCCTCCGTGCGGTCAAGAAGACATCTCCGGACTGCCAGACTGTAGAAGACATACTGAAAGAGGCATTAAAATATCTTTTCTGAGAAGAGGATTGTTTAGATTATTATGGGAAAACGAATCATAACAACTGAAAATCTGGAAGAAGATCTTAAGATCGAGGGTGAACTGCGCCCCCAGCGCCTGACAGATTATATCGGGCAGGAGAAAGCCAAACAGACGCTGTCTGTATACATAGAGGCTGCCAAGGCGAGAGGAGAGGCTTTGGATCATGTTCTGTTCTATGGGCCGCCCGGACTCGGGAAAACAACACTTGCAGGCATCATTGCCAAGGAGATGGGAGTACATATGAAAGTCACTTCAGGACCTGCTATTGAGAAGCCGGGAGAGATGGCTGCGATCCTGAACAGCCTGCAGGAACACGACGTACTCTTTGTAGATGAAATCCACCGCCTCAACCGCCAGGTGGAAGAGGTACTTTATCCGGCCATGGAAGATTATGCCATCGACATTATGATCGGCAAAGGTGCCGGAGCGCGTTCCATAAGACTGAATCTTCCGAAATTCACTCTGGTCGGCGCTACCACAAGGGCGGGGATGCTGACAGCCCCTTTACGTGACCGGTTTGGAGTGGTAAACCGGCTGGAATTCTATACGGATGAAGAACTGAAAACGATCATCCTCCGATCAGCAGCCGTACTGAATGTAGAGATTGAAGAGGACGGTGCGCTTGAACTCGCCAGACGTTCCAGAGGCACCCCGCGGCTTGCCAACCGTCTCCTGAAGCGGGTACGCGATTTTGCCCAGGTGAAATATGACGGCAGGATCACCAAAAAGGTGGCAGATTATGCACTCGATCTTCTGGATGTAGATAAATACGGTTTAGACCATATTGACCGCAGCATCCTGTTGACCATGATCGAAAAGTTTCAGGGAGGCCCTGTCGGCCTCGATACGCTCGCGGCATCAATATCTGAGGACGCCGGCACACTGGAAGATGTTTATGAACCGTATCTTCTGAAAAATGGCTTTATCCAGCGGACACCAAGGGGCAGGGTAGTAACGGAACTTGCATACCGTCATCTCGGAATCCCAATGATCTTTGAAGAAGCATAAATATGTCATGATTCGGCATTTCTCGAAAAAACTGTTGGTTTTTAATGGTAAATAGTTTATAATAAAATGTATGAAACGCGAGGAGGATGCTATGAGTTCAGCAAAACATTTTACAGAAGTATTGATCGGGGGAAAGGTATATACTCTCAGTGGATTTGAAGGCGAAGAATATCTGCAGAAAGTATCTTCCTATCTGAATCACAAGATAACAGAATGTGCGAACAGTGAGGGATACCGGAAACAGAGCGCTGACACCAGAAATGTACTTCTCGCCCTGAATATTGCAGATGACTATTTTAAGGCAAAAAAACAGGGGGATTCCCTTGAAAATGATATTGAACTGAAAGACAAGGAGATGTATGATCTTAAACATGAGCTTATCTCCGCACAGATCAAACTTGAAAATGCCGAGAAAGAGCTTGCAAAGATCAAAGATGAAAATAATGACCTGCAGATGCAGATCGTAAAACTCGAAACCGAGATGAAAAACCGTAGAAGATAACTAATAAAGGCTGTCCTAATCGACAGCCTGTTTCATTAATTGAGAAAAAGGACATGATTCGACAATATGGCAGACAGAAAAATTGAAATCCTTTCACCGGCAGGCTCCTATGCAGCATTCGAGGCTGCCCTTAAAGCCGGAGCAGATGCCGTCTATATCGGCGGGGCAAGATTCGGAGCCAGAGCCTATGCGGAAAACTTTGCAGAAGAAGAATTGATACAGGCGATCCGCGAGGCTCATTTTTATGATAGAAAACTTTATCTCACTGTAAATACGCTGCTCAAAGAAGAAGAGATAGACGGTTTATACGACTATCTCGCACCTTGTTATGAGAACGGACTCGACGCCGTGATCGTGCAGGATATGGGAGTTGCCGGATATATCCGCAGATATTTTCCCGGCCTTGACATACACGCCAGCACACAGATGACGATCACGGGAGCTCTTGGAGCAAAATTTGTTGAATCACGGGGCATTACACGTGTCGTTCCTGCAAGAGAGCTGTCACTGGGAGAAATCCGTCAGATACGCCGTGAGACGGATCTTGAGATTGAGTGTTTCGTGCACGGGGCTCTCTGTTACTGTTATTCCGGACAGTGCCTTTTAAGCAGCATGATCGGAGGCCGCAGCGGTAACAGGGGACAATGTGCACAGCCATGCAGACTGCCTTACATGTTTGATGAAAAGAAGAAATACTATTTGAGCCCTAAAGACATCTGTACTTTGGAGATCATACCGGATCTCATCGAAGCAGGAATTGATTCGTTCAAAATCGAGGGACGCATGAAGAAACCTGAATATGTAGCCGGTGTGACTTCACTTTACCGCAAATATACGGATATATATCTTGACACAGGAGGAAAAGATTTCCACGTTCTTCCGGAAGACCGTGAGATGCTTATGGATCTTTACAACCGCGGCGGTTCCTCCACAGGATATTTCCAGATGAGAAACGGCCGGGAAATGATGTCACTTGACCGACCGAATCACGCCGGGGTCCCCGCAGTAAAAGTACAGTATCAGAAAGGCCGGGAAGTACATGCTCTTGCAGTCACGGACCTGAATGCCGGTGATGTGCTTGAGATCACCGGAGGGAAGAATAACCACACACTTGGAAAACCGGTCAAAAAAGGAGGATCACTCACATTTCTCATCCAGAAACAGATTCGCCTTTCAAAAGGACAGCTGTTGAACCGCACACGAAATGAATCTCTCCTGCATTGCATAGACACCGGCATTATCGGGAAGGAACTGCAGAGGCCGGCAGACGGTGAGCTGACGGCAAAAACCGGTACTCCCGCCCGGCTTCGTGTATGTTCCGGCGGGGTTTCTTTTCAGGCTGTCACCGATGAACCGGTTCAGCCAGCCCAGAGCCGTCCCATGGATCAGGAGCGCATTTGCTCTCAGATCAGAAAGACGGGAAACTCAGGATTTTATTTTCAAGATCTTTCCATTGAAATAGACGAAAATATTTTTATTCCTGTCGGGCAGCTCAATTCACTGCGCCGCAGAGCTCTTGAAGGCCTGAAAGAGAAGTTGTTATCCCTGCATTTTAGGAAACCCGGATCTTCTCCTGCAAAATGTAATTTGGAAAGTGATACATGCGATGGAGCTGCAGAAAACTGGACACCACGCTTTTCCATCTATGCAGAATCCGCGGAACAGCTCAAGGCCTCAGTTTCCTATATTTCGGAAGGCCGTCTGATTCCTGTGCGGATGTATCTGGGCACCGATATACAGACAGCCCTGATGAAAGAGGATGAAAGCGGAGAGATTTATGAATATCTTTGTCTGGCCAGAAAATACAACATTGAGATTGCCCCCGCCATGCCGCACATACTGCGCAGCACTGAGGCATCATCAGCCGAGAGGCTTCTGAGTGCAGCGGACAAGTATTCTCCCGATGGTATCCTGATCCGCAATTGTGAGGAGTTCCAGCTGCTCAGAGAACGGGGATTTGACAAAAAGATAATTCTGGACCATAATCTATATGTGTTTAACCGATATGCGAAAAATTTCTGGAATGATCTCGGAATTTCAGATTTCACCGCACCTTTGGAACTGAATGCCAGTGAACTTTCCCGGTTACATTTAAATGACTGCGAGCTGGAAATCTACGGAAGATCGCCGGTCATGGTATCTGCCCAGTGCCTTTTCAAAACAGCCGGAAAGTGCCGGAAACAGTCGGATGTCTCCTGTATTACTGACCGTTGTTCAAGCAGTTTTCCTGTGCGTGCATACTGTGATTTCTGTTACAATGTGATCTATAACGACCGTCCGACTTGTCTTGCCGCTGATGTAGAAGAGATCCGCAGTCTTAAGCCCCGGCTCTTACGGATCAGGTTCAGCACGGAAACACCGGATCAGGTAAAAGCCGTACTTGCTATGCTGCAGGATTCTTTTATGGATAATACAGCTGCTCACGGGGCCGATTCTTATGGAGACAGGTCCGGATTTACACAGGGGCATTTTAGAAAAGGTATTCTGTAACAGGATACCGGAGATATAAGATAAATGGTGATAATATGACAAACATTATAATCCAACTTTCCAAATACCTGATCATCATCCTGATGGCAGCATATACGTTTTCCTGCTTTTCTATTTTTACCAGGAGCTATGAAGATGAAGAAAAAAGGGTACTGATCCGTCAGGATGTGCTGCTTTTTCTGATACAGTTTGTTGCATTTGGCACAATGTATCTTGCCACGGAAGATATGCGGATTTTGTTTTTGTATGCGGCGCTTGCTGTCGTATTGCTTGCCGTCATACTTTTATATAATCTGATCTATCCGAATGTATCCCGTCTGGTCGTTAACAATATGTGTATGCTGATCACCGCAGGCATGATCATGATCACACGCCTGTCTGCAGATAATCCTTCCCCTTACGGAAGTGCAATTCGCCAGCTGGTCTTTGCTGTGCTCGGGATCGCTTTCGGGCTTGTTGTGCCGGTCCTGATCCGCAAACTTACTTTTCTTGACAAATGGACTTATGTTTATGCGGCTGTTGGCGGAGCAGCGCTTCTTGCCGTTGCATTGTTTGCCCCCAAGTCCGGCGGTGCAAATCTGGGCTTTGAAATTGCCGGGATCAATGTCCAGCCTTCCGAATTTGTAAAGATACTTTTTGTATTCTACGTTGCTGCCAGCCTCAACAAATCAAGAGAATTTAAAAATGTCGTTGTGACGACGGCAGTCGCTGCCGCACATGTCCTTATTCTTGTCCTTTCGACAGATCTCGGAGCTGCACTGATCTTCTTCGTGGTATACCTTGTAATGCTCTATGTAGCAACAAGACAGCCTCTCTATGCTGCTGCCGGACTCGGAGCCGGGACGCTGGCTGCAGTTGCAGGTTATCATTTGTTCAGCCACATTAAAGTCAGAGTTGAAGCGTGGCAGGATCCGATCGGGACATACAGCGGCAGTGGGTATCAGGTTGCGCAGTCGCTGTTTGCGATCGGAACCGGGAGCTGGTTCGGGACCGGTCTTTTCCAGGGACAGCCTGATACGATCCCCGTAGCGGAAACAGACTTTATTTTCTCAGCGATCACGGAGGAGATGGGAGTAATCTTTTCTCTCTGTATCATTCTGATCTGTGTGAGCTGTTATGTTATGTTTCTTAACATTGCAATGGAACTTCACAATCGTTTTTATAAATACGTTGCTCTCGGACTTGGTACATGCTACATCTTCCAGGTATTCCTCCAGATCGGCGGCGTGACCAAATTCATTCCTTCCACCGGTATGACTCTTCCGTTTGTAAGTTACGGAGGAAGTTCAATGCTCAGCACCATGATCATGTTCGGTATCATCCAGGGCTTATATATCCTGCGGGAGGATGAAGAAGAAAAACTAGAAAAAGAAAGGGAGTCAAGAGATGGCTTGGGAAGAACAGCGCCCCGAAAGACCCGAAAGACGCCGAAAAGCGGGCCGAAATTCGAAGAAGTCCCCAGACAGAGGGCGCGCAAAAAACAAAGAACGCATTCGAAATAGAGAATTCGCGTGGATCACATATTTCTTTGTGATCCTGTTCATTGCTCTGATGGGCTATATCGTTTATTTTACTATTGCGCGTGCCGGTACGTTTGTAAACAGCCCGTATAATCAGCGTCAGGACGCTTTTGCAAAAAGTGTTGTGCGCGGCAGTATTACTGACAGAAACGGCAATGTACTTGCCGAAACCCAGGTGGCCGATGACGGGACAGAGACAAGATACTATCCATATGGTTCTCTCTTTTCCCACGTGATCGGATACAGCAATGACGAACTGGGAAAAACAGGGCTTGAATCTGTTGAAAATTTTGAACTGCTCACATCAAATGCCTTTTTCATCGAAAAGATCCAGAATGAATTTGATGGTTCTAAGAATCAGGGAGATACGGTAGTGACCACACTTGACGCAGATCTCCAGCAGGCAGCCAGCGATGCACTCGGAGATTACAGGGGAGCAGTGGTTGTCATGGAAGCGGATACGGGTAAAATACTCGCGATGGTATCAAAACCTGACTTTGATCCGAATGAAATCTCCGCCAACTGGGAAACCTTGAATACGGATGAAGAGAACAGCCCTCTGCTGAACCGCGCGACCGGAGGCTCCTATGCTCCCGGATCTGTATTTAAGATCGTCACGACACTGGCTTATATGCGGCAGAACAGCAATTACAGCGATTATTCTTATGACTGTACCGGATCGATCACGGAAGGGGACACAACGATCCCCTGTGCGGGAGGCAATGTACACGGATACGAAGATCTCCGGAGTTCCTTCGCAAATTCCTGTAATTCTTCCTTTGCAAACATCGGCCTGCAGCTCGATATTTCCGGATTCAGGGATACTGCTGAAGACCTGCTCTTTAATTCCCGTCTTCCGAGTGTGCTGGATTATACAAAGAGCTCATTTGTACTGGATGAGGATTCGCCGGCTTCAGAGATCATGATGACTGCAATGGGACAGGGAAAAACGACCGTAAGCCCCTATCATATGACCCTCATCACTCAGGCGATCGCCAACGGCGGTACACTGATGGAACCATATCTGGTAGATTCCGTCACAAATTACACCGGTACCGAAGTGCGCCGCAATGTGCCGAAGAGCTATGCAAGACTTATGTCTTCTGATGAAGCCTCACAGCTTAAAGACTATATGTCTGCGGTTGTGGAAGAGGGCACAGGCTCTGTTCTTTCCGGCCGCTCTTACACTGTAGCCGGTAAGACAGGAACCGCTGAGTACAGTTCCGACAGCAGCGACAGGACACATTCCTGGTTTACCGGTTTTACAAATGTAGATAATCCGGAACTGGTCATCACTGTGATCACGGAAGGATCAGACGGCAGTGCCGGCGGAAGAGCCGTTTCCATTGCGGGAACAATACTTGACTCTTATTACAATTAACATATTGTGAAAGAAGAACGCTTATGCAGATAAAATTTTACTGTGATCTGTATGTCAGTGAATGCTGGCGGGAAAAAAAGGCAAAAATAGTAAAAAAGCTGAAAGAAAACCGGATTCAGCCGCAGGTCTATGTGGTAGCCCTGTCTCAGGGAGACCAGAATGAGCTTGAATTCTTCTCCAGCATTCTTTTAAAGCAGCATGCATTTGACAATACTGAAGTTTTTGTCGTCGGAATCGCGAACGGATATGATGAAGCTCTTTTCATGGTCAGGGATATCACAGAACAGATATACGCTGAAACAGGAACTGCCGAGCTCAGAAAATATATCCTGGAGCGCCAGAAAGAATATGTAAAGGCAGGGCAGTAGTTCAGATGTTACATATTATTTTGTTCATATTAAAAATAATCGGATTTCTGATCCTTGGAATACTGGTGCTGGTCCTTATCCTGACGGCGGTGATCCTTCTGGCTCCTTTTATCTACAGGCTGGAGTTCTCTGTAGATAACAGTCCGGAAAGCGCAAAAGGCCGCGTCCGGTTCCACTGGCTGATGCACCTTATATCAGGCGAAATCCGTTACGAAAGCGGCTCCTTTGACTGGCATATTCGGGCCGGATGGAAGAAATTCGGAGATGAAGCTGATGATCACAAGGTCCCTGAATCTCCGCAGATCCGTGACCAGAACGATCATGCAGGTAATTATACAGAGGACCGTATAGATGATCGTGCTGAAAACCACACTGATGATCATACAGAAAACTGCACCGATGATCGTGCTGAAGAGACAGTGTATGGAATAGATGAGACGATGCATAAACATGAATCAGAAAGCCGTCCAAAGTACAGTCCGGATTCCGATAAGCATAAAAAAATATCCGGTCTTTATGAAAGATTCAAGAAGATTCCGGAAAAGATAAAATATACTTTCCGCAGGATATGTGATAAGATAAGAACATTGAAGAAGCAAAAAGACCGTATTGCTGCTTTTATCAGGAACAGTATGCATCAGAATGCATTCTCCCGCCTGATAAAAGAAGTAAAAAGACTGTTACATTTTCTAAAACCTTCAGATGCTTCTGTAGATCTCGAGTTTGGCTTTAGCGATCCGTCTTACACAGGATATGCTCTTGCCGGCATCAGTATGATCTATCCGATGATCGGTGAGTATACACAGATCAAACCGGATTTCGAACACAAAGTATTAAAAGGAAATGTATTTATAAAAGGGAAGATCCGGATTTTATACGGGCTGATCTTTGCATTGAATATGTTCCGGGATAAAAATGTCCGGGTGACATACCGGCATATACGTAAATTCAGATTATAGTTTTTATCCGTTCATCAGTATAACGGTTTGATAGTTGAAACAAATTCAGAAAAGTCATATGAGGAGGACAAAAAAATGGCTGAAGAAAACAATAGCTTCAAGACAACGCTGGAATCACTGTTCAGAGGAATGGACGGTGTCGTATCATCAAAGACTGTAGTCGGCGATGCAATCCATATCGGCGGAACGATCATTCTTCCCCTTGTCGATGTTTCTTTCGGCATCGGAGCAGGAGCATTCTCCGGAGACAAGAAAGAGAAAGGCATGGGCGGTATCGGCGGAAAGATGTCACCGAGCGCAGTAATCGTGATCCAGGACGGTAAGACAAGACTTGTAAATATCAAAAATCAGGATACCATCACCAAAATCCTTGATATGGTTCCGGATGTGATCGACCGGTTCACAACCGGCAAAGAGGAGAGAATGACTGAAAAAGATGTAATGGATATTCTCGATTCTGATGAAGAAGAAAAATAATTCCCCGGAATATTTTTAAGAAGAGAGCATAAGATATGTAAAGAGACTTATTCGGAAGTGACGGCATGAAAAAAGTATGCGGCTTTGCACTATTCTGGACAGCTATAGGAATGTTTATCATGATGCTGCTTCCGAATCTGGTATGGGGCGTCATACTGACGATCGTCTTTCTTGTGCTGGGATACCGGCTGTTCTGCTGTTGAACGCGATACCGCACGGCTCACGCTGTTCGCTGTACCGTTCAGCCCGGAACTACGTCCGTCCACCGGGCATATCGCATAAAAAATATAACCCCGGATCTGATCTCACAGTTCCGGGGTTATTCCGTGTCTCTCAAAAAGATCTTTGTCTGATTACGCACGCTCTACACGTCCGGACTTCAGACAGGATGTACAAACATACATTTTTTTAGATCCGCCTTCTGTCTTAACTCTGACAGACTTTACATTTGATTTCCACATTTTCGGTGTTCTTCTATGAGAGTGGCTTACATTGTTTCCAAAATGAGCACCCTTTTCACAAATAGCACATTTAGCCATGACTGCACCTCCTAACAATCTGAACTGGTCATTTAGACTCATAACACTGATATTCTAGCAGAAACGTTTTAGCAATGCAAGCACTTTTTAAAAAAACATCTCAAAAAACGAATCATTGTTGTAAAATCAAAGAAGTGATAGTATAATAATCATGTTATTTATGGCAAAAACCATTAGAAAACTGGAGGTATACATTGATGAAAGGAAGTATGAGCACTGATCTGGGAATCATTACAGTCAATCCCGAAGTGATCGCCAAATATGCCGGTTCTGTAGCAGTGGAATGTTTCGGGATCGTCGGTATGGCAGCGGTAAACATGAAAGACGGTCTGGTCCGTCTTTTGAAAAAGGACAGCCTGACACACGGAATTCAGGTTGAAATCTCAGATGACAACGCCCTCACCCTGAATTTTCATGTCATTGTCGCCTATGGCGTGAATATCCTTTCTGTTTCTGACAACCTTATGAGCAATGTAAAATATAAGGTTGAAGAATTCACCGGTATGACGGTAGAAAAGATCAACATCTTCGTAGAAGGTGTGAGAGTGATAGATTAAGGAGGATATTGTCGTGGCTGTTAAAACGATAAATACGGAGATGCTCCGGAAGATGTTCCTCGCAGGAGCGGCGAATCTGGAGGCAAAGAAAGAATTCATCAATGAATTGAACGTGTTCCCTGTACCTGACGGGGATACCGGTACGAATATGACCCTGACGATCATGTCGGCGGCAAAAGAGGTACAGGCACTTGAGAATCCTGATATGGTCTCCATGGCAAAAGCGATCTCATCAGGTTCACTGAGAGGAGCCAGAGGAAATTCCGGCGTTATCCTTTCACAGCTTCTCCGTGGATTTACAAAGGAAATACGGGAACATAAAGAGATTGATGTGAATATTCTCGCAAAGGCATGCGACCGCGCTACAGCGACAGCTTATAAGGCCGTCATGAAGCCGAAAGAAGGAACGATCCTTACTGTTGCAAAGGGAATATCACAGAAAGCGGCTGAACTGGCTGAAACCACAGATGATCTGGAGGCATTTCTTCCGGAGGTGATCAGTCATGCCGAGCAGGTACTGGAGGAAACTCCGGAGCTTCTTCCGGTATTAAAAGAGGCCGGTGTTGTAGATTCAGGCGGACAGGGTCTCCTTGAAGTCATCCGCGGCGCATATGATGCATTTTTAGGAAAAGAGATCGATTATGCAGCGATCGAGGCAAGTTCCGGGACTAAAATGGTAAAACCGGGACAGCAAGCCGAAGCTGATATCAAATTCGGCTATTGTACAGAATTTATCATTATGACGGACAAGCCGTTTACAGATAAAAACGAGACAGAGTTCAAGGCTTATCTGGAATCTATCGGCGATTCCATCGTATGCGTGGCTGACGATGATATTGTCAAGATCCATGTCCATACCAATGATCCCGGACTCGCAATCCAGAAAGCACTGACATACGGACAGCTCTCACGCATGAAGATCGATAATATGCGCGAGGAGCATCAGGAAAAGCTGATCCGCGACGCAGAGAAAGTTGCAGCACAACAGGCACGGGCAGAAGAAGCGAAAAAGAAAAAAGAGCCCAGAAAAGCGGTAGGATTTATTGCTGTTTCTATAGGAGAAGGAATGAACGAAATATTCCGTGAACTGGGAGTGGATTATATCATCGAAGGCGGACAGACAATGAATCCGAGCACAGACGATATGCTCACGGCCATTGATGAAGTAAATGCGGACCATATCTTCATCCTGCCAAACAACAAAAATATCATTCTTGCTGCAAATCAGGCACGGTCTCTTACAAAAGACAAAGATATTATCGTAATCCCGACAAAGACCGTTCCTCAGGGAATCACAGCAGTGATCAGCTTTATGCCTGAGGCGGATGTGGATGCAAATATTGAAGCCATGGAAGAAGCTGTCAAGAATGTTAAGACAGGCCAGGTAACATATGCCGTACGCGATACGAAGATTGATGATAAAGTGATCCATGAGGGTGATATCATGGGAATCGGTGATCAGGGTATCCTCTCAGTCGGTCAGTCTGTTGAAGAGACTGTCAAGGACATGCTCACCCAGCTTGTTGATGAAGATTCTGAACTGATCAGCCTCTATTACGGACAGGATGTCCATGAAGAAGATGCTGAGAAATTTGCACAGACTGTCGAGGAACTTTATCCTGATGTTGATATTGACATTCATATGGGTGGTCAGCCGATTTACTACTATGTGCTTTCAGTAGAGTAGAACAAGTTAATATTATTGTAAGAACCGGGGCGTTCTTCCGACAGGGAGAGCGCCCTGTTTATTAAGTAAAGTATTATGGAGCATTGTTATGAAGAGCAGATCCAGCATCGGATCCCTGAAAGGGATTGGCGAAAAAACAGAAAGCCTGTTCCACCGGCTTGGAATTTACAATATAGAAGATCTGATCCGTTACTATCCGAGAGGATTTGAGATCTATGAGGACCCGGTCCCTGTCAGCGAGGTCGAAGAAGGGAAGATCAATACGATCGCCGGCAGTGTATTCGGGCGCATTTCCGTCTCAGGAAACCGTTCCCTCCAGGTTACTACATTGAATTTAAAAGATCTGACCGGCACGATCAAAGTGCTGTGGTTTCGCATGCCCTTTCTAAGAAATACGCTGGGGAAAGGCGGTATGCTCATTCTCCGGGGCCGGGTAGCGAGACGGAGAGAGGGACTTGTAATGGAACATCCGGAAATCTACTATCCGGCATCCAAATATGAAGAAAAACTCTATTCCATGCAGCCTGTCTATTCATTGACCGCCGGTCTGACAAACAATATGGTCATCAAAGCAATCCGCCAGGCTCTGGAAGCCGTTGAAGAGTCCCAGGATATTCTGCCTCGCAGCCTGTCGGAAACCCATAGATTCCTTCCATACTGCGAGGCAGTCCGGAAGATGCATTTTCCGGAAAATAAGGAAGAGTTCATTCAGGCAAGAGAGCGTTTTGTCTATGAAGAATTTCTCGTTTTCATCCTGTCCCTGCGCCGGATGAAGGAAAACGAAGGCCGGTCAGTAAACCGCTTTTTCCTGGAAAACCGTCCGGAAATCGGACAATTTCTGAAAGATCTTCCTTATGACCTGACAAATGCGCAGAAAAAAGTGTGGGATGAGATCCAAAATGATATGCAGGGAGACCATGTTATGTCCCGTCTTGTCCAGGGAGATGTGGGATCCGGAAAGACGATCATAGCTTTTCTCGGACTTCTGCTTGCCGGACTGAACGGATATCAGGGTGCATTGATGGCGCCTACCGAGGTACTGGCCAGACAGCACTATGAAAATATATCGGGAATGCTGGAACGCTATCATCTTCCTCTGAAAGCAGAGCTTCTCACAGGATCAATGACAGCAAAGCAGAAACGGGAAGCATATGAACGGATTTCATCCGGTGATGTTTCGATCATCATCGGTACCCATGCTCTGATCCAGGATAAAGTAACCTATCATGATCTGGCTCTTGTCATAACAGACGAGCAGCACCGTTTCGGTGTAAAACAGCGGGAAGCTCTTGCCGGGAAAGGAAGTATGCCGCATATCCTTGTCATGAGTGCGACTCCCATCCCGCGGACACTTGCCATCATACTGTACGGCGACCTCGACATTTCCGTGATCGACGAGGTTCCAAAAAACCGCCTTCCCATCAAAAACTGCGTTGTAGATACAGGCTACAGGGAAACGGCGTACCGTTTTATGAAAAAGCAGGTGGCTGAAGGCAGGCAGTGTTACGTCATTTGTCCTATGGTGGAAGAAAGCGAGAGTCTGGAAGCAGAGAATGTCCAGGACTATTCCCGAATGCTTGCTGACGAAATGGGAAAAAATATCCGTGTCGCATGCCTTCACGGCAAGATGAAACAGCAGGAAAAAGACGAAATCATGGAGGCATTCGGTCGAAATGAAATACAGATCCTTGTATCAACGACTGTGATCGAAGTCGGTATCGATGTGCCTAATGCGACGGTCATCATGATCGAAAATGCAGAGCGCTTCGGACTTGCACAGCTCCATCAGCTGAGAGGGCGTGTAGGCAGAGGAAAATACCAGTCCTACTGTATCTTTATGACTGCTTCAAAATCAGATGAGACAAAAGAACGGCTTGACATCCTGAATCATTCCAACGACGGTTTTTTTATTGCCGGTGAAGACCTGAAACTTAGAGGCCCCGGTGATCTGTTCGGGATCCGCCAGAGCGGAATCCTTGATTTTAAAGTTGCCGATGTATTTCAGGATGCAAAGATCCTGCAGAACGCGAGCGAGGATGCCGGCAGGATCCTTGCAGAAGATCCGGAACTGACAGCTCCGGAAAATACCGGCCTCCGGCGTTATATCGACCGAAAGATCAGCGAGATCATGCTGGAGACAACGCTGTAAAATACCGTTCTGTCAGGAAGGAAAAAGTATGGAAGACGCATATGTACTCACACTGAAAAACCGAAAATTTTCTGAATTCTATCTGTGTTACTGCGGCTATGCAAAATGCGAACCTCTGCACAGCTTCGGACCGGCTGTCCGTCCCAATTACCTGATCCATCTGATCCTTGATGGAAAGGGTCGCTATCAGATCGGCGATACGCAGTATGAGCTGACAGCGGGGCAGGGCTTTCTGATCGAACCGGATGTACAGACATTCTACCAGGCGGATAAGGATGATCCGTGGACCTACCTGTGGGTCGGCTTCAACGGCAGCCGTTCGCAGGAATATCTGGCGGATATAGGGCTTGGAAGCAACCACAAGATCTTCCAGTGTGAAGATACTTCGGGACTTAGGCAGCTTTTGGTCGAAATATTAAAGAAGAATACATACACCGTAGAAAATGATTTTTACCGGGAAGGATTTCTGTATACATTTTTCGGGCTGCTCTCCGGAAATATAAAAGGAGAGAATATCTCACGCCATGAGACAGAAAATCTGTATGTAAGAAAAGCATTGGAGTATATCCAGAATAATTACCACTATGGGATCCGGGTGTCTGATATCGCAGATTATGTCGGAGTCACCCGCGGATATCTCCACACTCTTTTTACCAGGACCCTTGACCAGTCCCCGCAGGAATATCTCGTCAATTACCGTATCACCCGGGCGCAGCAGCTCCTTGAGATCACGGACCTGGCTGTGGAAGGCGTCGCCCAGTCCTGCGGGTATTCTGACACGCTCGTGTTCTCAAAACTGTTCAAGAAGAAGACAGGGAAAACACCTTCCGCCTATCGGCGAGAACGTACATAATGACTGGTTTTTCTTACATTTCCCCCTGTTTATTGCCGGAAATATCCATATAATAAGATTCAGTAATAAATAGGAGGGATATCACATGAATATTTCAGTAAATCCAAAACAGGATACATTCCACCTTTATAATCATGAGGTCAGCTATATCATGACCGTACTTCCGAACGGACAGCTGGGTCAGTTATATTTTGGCAGAAGAGTCCACGAACGCGAAGACTATTCCTATCTGCTCGAATCAAAACCGCGCCCCATGTCTTCCTGTGTATTTGATACTGATAAATGTTTTTCCATGGAACATATCAGGCAGGAATATGCTGTATTCGGGACGACAGATTTCCGGATGCCTGCTGTGGAAATACTCCAGGACAACGGCAGCCGGATCTCGGAATTGCTTTTCCATGACTACCGGATCGAAAACGGGAAACCAAAGCTTCCGGGGCTGCCCGCTACATATACAGAAGATGAGAGCGAAGCACAGACACTCATTATCGGTCTGGAAGATCCGCTCACCCGGATCCGTCTGGAACTATTCTATACAATATTTGAAAAAGGCGGTATCATCGCGCGGAGCGCACGCTTTATCAACAACGGCAAAGAAGATGTTCATCTGAACACTGCCATGAGTCTGTGTATGGATCTTCCGGACAGCGATTATGACTGGATCCAGTTTTCCGGGGCATGGGCAAGGGAACGCTATCCGAAGACCCGGCATCTGGAACAGGGGATCCAGTCGGTCGGGAGCATGCGGGGGCATTCTTCCCACAACCATAATCCGTTTGTGATCCTCAAACGCCCGTCTGCCGATGAATTTCAGGGAGAGGCCATCGGTTTCAGCCTGATCTACAGCGGAAACTTTCTCGCACAGGCGGAAGTAGACGCCTATGATACGACAAGATTTCTCATGGGGATCCATCCGGCCGGTTTTGACTGGAAATTGTCAGCCGGCACATCGTTCCAGACTCCGGAGGCCGTTATGGTATATACGGATCAGGGCCTGAACTGCTTAAGTCAGACATTCCACCGTCTGTATCAGAAGCGCCTCGCCAGAGGATACTGGAGAGACAGGGAGCGTCCGATCCTTATCAACAACTGGGAGGCGACTTATTTCGACTTCAACGAAGAAAAAATCCTTTCCATCGCGCGCAGGGCTAAGGAATGCGGCGTGGAACTCTTTGTCCTGGACGACGGCTGGTTCGGACAGAGGAACGGGGAACATGCAGGGCTCGGAGACTGGTTTGTCAACAGGGAAAAACTGCCGGACGGAATAGCCGGGCTTTCTGAGAAGATCGAGGAGATGGGGATGATGTTCGGTCTCTGGTTCGAGCCGGAGATGGTCAACATGGACTCGGATCTGTACCGGGAACACCCGGACTGGATCATACAGACGCCAGGACGCAGGTCTTCCCACGGCCGCTTCCAGTATGTGCTTGATTTTTCGAAAAAAGAGGTCGTAGACAGGATCTACAAGATGATGGAGAAGATCCTGTCAGATGCAAAGATCTCGTATGTCAAATGGGATATGAACCGGAGCATCACGGAATGTTATTCATCCGCACTTCCGGCGGACCGCCAGGGCGAGGTGTATCATCGGTATATCCTTGGCGTCTATGACTTATACGAGCGGCTCACAAGCCGGTTCCCGCATGTATTGTTTGAATCCTGTGCAAGCGGCGGCGGACGCTTTGATCCGGGGCTTCTCTACTACGCTCCTCAGGGATGGACGAGCGACGATACGGACGCCGTCGAGCGGCTGAAGATCCAGTACGGCACATCCTACTGTTATCCGGTAAGCAGCATGGGAAGCCACGTATCCGTGACGCCGAACCATCAGCTGAACAGGAACACTCCGCTCTATACAAGAGCCAACGTGGCTTATTTCGGCACATTCGGGTACGAACTTGACCTGAACCGGCTGACCGGCGAAGAACTGGAAGAAGTAAAAGAACAGGTGCGCTTTATGAAAAAATACCGCCGTCTCATCCAGTACGGGACTTTCTACCGTCTGCAAAGCCCGTTTGAGAACAATGTGGCAGGCTGGATGGTCGTAAGCAGCGACAGAAGAGAGGCACTTGTGGGAAGATACAAGATCCTAAACGGAACGAACCAGCCCTTTGAGCGGATGTACTTAAAAGGACTGGATGAAGGTACAAAGTATCTTGTAAATGGAAATGAAACACATTACGGCGATGAGCTGATGCACTGCGGCCTGGTCACCACGGATGCATCAGCGGGAGAGACTGCTCCCGGAGAGAAGATGAGCTGTGATTTCGATTCAGAACTGTATGTGATCGAGGCTGTTTAAGGCAGCGGGAAGGATAGGAAAATGGATTCCAGAGGATATTTTGTCAAACGGTGCGTCATGATGCTGGCGGGGATTCTTTTTATCAGTATATGTGTAGGCTGTTACCGCCTCAGCGGCTTCGGAGTGGACGCGTTCACATGCATGAATCTCGGGATCAGCGGTTATATCGGAATGAGCTTCGGCACATGGCAGCTCATTATGAACATCGCGATCCTGATCGTCGTTTTCTTTACCGTCCGCAGATGCATCGGCGCGGGGACGATCGTAAATATGGTATGTGTCGGGTACGGAGCGGATCTTATCTGCTGGCTTGTGCAGGATGTGCTCCATGTGCAGACGACGCTTCCTTTCAGGATCGTCATGCTGATCCTCGGCTGTCTCTTTGCAGGGTTGGGCGTCGCCTTTTATATGGTGGCAGAGATGGGGATCGCTCCATACGACAGCGTAGCGCTCATCCTTCAGAAATGGGCGAAAGGTAAGATCCCGTTTCATTTTGCACGGATTGCCACGGATGTCGTATGTGTGCTGACAGGTGTCATATTCTGCCTGGTCTCCGGGGATAGTGTATGGATGATCGTCGGGATCGGCACGATCATCAACGCCTTTTTTAACGGCCCGCTGATCCAGTTTTTCAGGACGCATGTCACGGAACCGCTCCTGCACGGCAGGCCGCAGGAGCAGATCACATTTGACATCATGCAGGAAAAGAAGAAAAAATAAAAATAGTTGCTACCATTTTCCAGTTTAAAAGAGAGAATCCTCCACATACTATGGATGTAACATGAAGGACCGAACAGCAGATGTATGATAACCGGCTGCACCAAAAGCGGCAGATTACATACAGATGCAGCCGGTTTCAAGTGTTACATGACAAACGAGAGTAACTTCAACAAGTTACCAAAATGCAAAAGGAGGAAATTGATCATGGCAAGTCGTTCATCTAACAGAGCAGCAGTGCCTGAGGCAAAGGGCGCTCTGGACAAATTCAAGTACGAAGTGGCCAACGAGCTGGGGGTACCGTTATCTGACGGTTACAACGGCGACCTTACTTCCAAGCAGAACGGATCAGTAGGCGGATATATGGTCAAGAAAATGATCGAGCAGCAGGAAAAACAGATGGCAGGCAAATAGCATCTGACATTACTGCAGATTAAGAGAAAAGCGTCCGGGATTGACCTGGGCGCTTTTTTCTGCTAAAATTCAGCATATCAGGAAACGGGGTGGCATTTTATGAGAGTGATCGCCGGCAGCGCAAGAAGTCTGAAATTAAAGACTCTGGAAGGGCTGGATACAAGACCTACAACAGACCGGATCAAAGAGACATTATTCAATATCATTGGTCCGACCATATATGACAGCATCTTTCTGGATCTGTTCAGCGGCAGCGGCGGGATCGGGATTGAAGCATTAAGCCGTGGTGCAAAAGAGGCGGTATTTGTTGAGAACAATCCGAAAGCAATGCGCTGTATCAAAGACAACCTCAGATTCACACGTCTCGAATCCAGGGCTGCAACTATGACTGCCGATGTCATGAACGCACTGTACCGGCTCGAGGGCGAAAAGATATTTGATATCATTTTTATGGACCCGCCATACGACCGGGGACTGGAAAAGAAAGTGCTCGAGTATCTGTCAGGTTCAGATCTTGTGTATGATGACACAACGATCATCGTCGAGGCATCAAAGGAGACGGATTTTTCTTATGTAGAAGATCTGGGATTCTCCATCATACGCGAAAAGATTTATAAAACGAATAAACATATGTTTATCGAGAGAGCGGGGATTGAGGAAATATGTTAAGAGCAATTTATCCGGGAAGTTTTGATCCGGTAACATACGGTCATATGGATATTATCATCCGGTCCTCCAAGATCGTGGACGAACTGATCGTCGGTGTATTGTGTAATAAAGCGAAAATGCCGTTGTTTTCTGTAGAAGAACGTGTTAAAATGTTAGAGGAAGTGACAAAAGATCTGAAAAATGTCCGGATCGTTCCATTCAACGGACTGCTCGTCGACTTTGCAGCGAAAATGGATGCAGATCTGATCATAAGAGGACTGCGTGCGATCACGGATTTTGAGTATGAGTTGCAGATGTCACAGACCAATCATAAACTGGAACCAAATGTTGAGACAATGTTTTTGACTACCAGTATTGAATATTCATATTTGAGTTCCACCACAGTAAAGGAGATTGCTGCTTTTGGGGGAGATCTTTCACAATTTGTGCCAGAAGCAGTGGCTGTGGAACTTAGGAAAAAGATGAGTACAAAAGGAGAGTGTAACAAATGAGCAGCCGTATTGAGCAGATTATCGAAGAGATCGAGGAGTACATCGACAGAGATTGTAAATTCCAGCCGCTGTCTACGACTAAGATCATCGTTAACAAGGAGCATCTTGACGAACTCCTCAGAGAGCTCCGGATGAAAACGCCGGATGAGATCAAGCGTTATCAGAAGATCATCGCCAACCGCGATGCCATACTTGCCGATGCAAAGGCAAAGGCTGATGCCATGATCGAGGAAGCTCAGGTACAGACCACAGAGCTTGTCAGCGAGCATGAGATCATGCAGCAGGCATATGCACAGGCAAATGAGATCGTAACACAGGCGACTGCACAGGCGCAGGAGATCATTGACAATGCAACATCAGATGCCAATGCTATCCGTATCGGCGCGATCCAGTATACAGATGACCTGCTTGCTAATGCCGAGAGCATCATCGGGCATACGCTTGACAGTTACACAACAAAATACGACGGCCTGATCAATTCCCTTCAGGAATGCTATGACACTGTCCGTTCTAATCGTGCCGAGCTTGAGATTCCGGAAGAAGACGATACAAACTATGGTTCTCAGAATTAGCAGACGCAAAACTCTTTCAGAATACATGCATATATACAATGCCTAACAGACTGGCTGCCGCTGCGGCAGTCAGTTTTTGTATGATATAAGGCAGAATCGGAAGAGAAGCAGCTTTCAACATACACTTAGTCTGCGCTGCAGAACAGAAGCCGCCAAATGAAGTAAGTCCCAGGATGAGCGGATAGCTGACAGTCAGATCCGGAGCCGCCTTATGGATCATAAGAATGCCATTTGTCATTTCCAATGTGGGGAGGATCCCGGCAAGCAGCGGATGACCGGCTGATAATTTCCCCGGCAGGGCGATCAGAATGGAAAAAAATATGATGTAAAGGCCGACTTTTACAATGGATTCAAAACTGTCCGCCAGACAGGAATCAAGCATTTCAAAATTCAACAGCTTTACATTGTTCTTTTTTTTATCAGAAAGATCAGGAAATTTTTTCCTTCTCTTCAGATAAAATCTGCGGAAGAACAGGCTGAGGAAAGCGGGAACACCGATCAGGATCAGCAGTGTCGGGATCATAAGTTCTTCTCTGTCAAATGTTTTCCATACAATGAAATTCATAATAAAGATCGGGCTTGTATTATTGCAGAAGGAAAGCAGGTATGCTCCCTCATCCCGTGAAATTCTGCCGGAGCGCACAAGATCAGCCGATACTTTTGCGCCCATCGGATACCCGCACAGAAAACCGGCGATCACTGCAAAAGAGCCATTCGGCGATGTGGCAAATAAAGTGGAAAACAGCCTGCCGAATATCCTTGATATGACTACAAGACCACCGCCCGAAAGCATCAGCCCGGATACGAGCATAAAGGGGAACAACGTCGGAAATACCACCTGAAACCATAAAAGCAGCCCGCTTTCGGTCCCCTCAAAAACTGCTTTTGGTGAAAACAGCATCGCCAGAAAGAGAACGAGAACGGGCAGACCTGATAATAACTGTTTCATTGACGCCCTCCGTTCCATAGCTTAAATAGTTATTTTAGATATATGACGATAGTATGTTCTTTATGAATTGCTCATATAGTAAAAGAAAAAGGAGTCATTCTTGAAACGGATCCTGAAAATCAGCTTTCTCCTTTTTCTTCTTGTTTTTTCATGTTCACTCTGGATACCCAGACTGCGGTATATGAGCGAGATCAGCAGGCTCGATGCCGACACTGTACTAAGTGACAGCTTCCGGGAGCAGCCTGTAGACACACAGACGGCCCGGGTGATCAGCGGGATTGATGCTCCCGGTGAATACCTGGCAGTATACTGGCTGGAAAGTGGTTTTGGAGAACAGAATATCTCACTTTCTCCTGAAGATGCCCTGGCGATGCGAAAACGCTGGGAAAGGGCAGATGGCTGGAGCGATTACTTAAGTGCCTGCCAGGCTGTGTGGAATGATCTTGTCTATTTTCCTGTCGCTTTATCACAGAGTGGCAATATTAATGTATCCTTTGAAGATTCCTGGATGTTCGACAGGTCATATAAGGGAGAACGCGGACACGAAGGGACGGATATCATGCCGGATAAAAACGAGCGAGGTGTACTTCCCGTCGTAAGCATGACTGATGGTGTTGTGCAGAATAAGGGGTGGCTGGAGCTGGGAGGATACCGTATCGGCATCCGGGCTCCCCACGGCGCCTATTTCTACTATGCCCACCTGGATTCCTATGCGGACATTGAGGAAGGGGATGAAATAAAGGCAGGAGACCTGCTGGGATATATGGGGGATACCGGATATAGTACAACAGAGGGTACCAAAGGGAAATTTCCTGTGCATCTCCATCTGGGCATTTACATAGACAAAGGCGGGCAGGAAATCAGCGTGAATCCCTATCCGGCACTGAAATATACAGAAGAGAAAATTATCGACTATGCAGACAGATAATGATATACTATCAACTATGGAGGAAAAGAAATGAATCTGCCATCAGCATTTGAAGAAAAGATGAAATATCTGCTCGGAGCGGAATATAACAATTATCTCGACTGTTTTGATGAACCGAGACATTACGGACTCCGCGTCAATACTGCAAAGATCTCTGTGGAAGATTTCCTGAAGATCTCGCCGTGGCCGCTGAAAAAAATCCCATGGATACACAACGGCTTCTACTATGACGGTGAGAATTGCCAGCCGGCGAAACACCCTTACTACTTTGCCGGACTTTACTACCTGCAGGAACCGAGTGCCATGACGCCCGCCGACCGGCTTCCCATCGAACCGGGAGATAAGGTGCTGGATGTCTGCGCCGCTCCCGGCGGAAAAGCGACAGAACTTGGAGCCAGATTAAACGGCACCGGCGTTCTTGCCGCAAACGACCTGAGCAATTCGCGCGCAAAAGGTCTTTTAAAGAATATCGAACTTATGGGGATCGGCAACGTTCTCGTCTTAAGTGAAGAGCCGGGGAAACTGATCCCATATTTCACTGAATATTTTGACAAGATCCTGATCGATGCCCCATGTTCCGGCGAAGGAATGTTCCGAAAGGACCGCAAGATGATCCGTGCATGGGAGGAACACGGTCCGGACTATTTTGCCAAGATCCAGAAAAGCATCATTACACAGGCTGCACAGATGCTCAAACCCGGTGGAATGATCCTGTATTCGACCTGTACATTCTCTCCAGAGGAAAATGAACAGACGATCGAGTATCTTCTGGAGCAGTATCCTGACTTTGACGTATGTGAGATAGAAGGATATGAGGGCTTTGCCTTTGGAATGCCAGAAGTGACAGCTTCTAAAGATAAGCGCCTCAGCCGCACAGTCCGTATCTTCCCCCATCGCATGAAAGGGGAAGGACATTTTCTGGCACTGTTACAAAAACACGCCGCTGCCGATTCCGATACGTTAACAGCTTCCGATGTAAAAAACACTACGGGACGAAAAAAACTGCCGGAAGATCTTACAGATTTCCTGGCTGACATCCGAAGGGAATTTGATCCCGGCAGATTTGATATCCGGGCAGATAAAGTCTATTATATGCCCGAAGATCTGCCTGCTTTAAACGGGATACGTTTTCTGCGCACAGGTCTTTTTCTTGGAGAGCTGAAGAAAAAGAGATTTGAACCCAGCCAGGCATTTGCCATGAATCTGAAGAAAGAGGAGTATCCCCGGATCATCGATCTGCCTGTATCCGACGAGCGGGTCATTAAATATCTGAAAGGGGAGACTCTGGATGTGGAAGATCTCGTCTCTCCCAAAGAAAAGGGCTGGTATCTCGTCTGTGTAGACGGATATCCGCTGGGATTTGGCAAGCTTGCAGGCCAGGTCCTTAAAAACAAATATCTCCCGGGATGGCGGTGGCAGTCAGCATGAAGATCCGACTTGACAAATATCTTGCGGACATGGGCCTGGGAACAAGAAGCCAGATAAAAAAGGAGATCCGGAGCAGTCAGGTTGTTGTAAACGGCATATCCATCTGCCGGCCGGAAGTAAAGATTGATACCGGCCAGGATAAGGTCATATTCCACGGCGAGCCTGTCACATATGAGGAATATGAATATTTTATGCTGAATAAACCTGCAGGGGTGATATCAGCTGCAAGCGACTGCCAGGAAACGACAGTGATCGATCTGATCAGGGACAGAAAGAGAGACGATCTCTTTCCGGTGGGACGGCTCGATAAAGATACCGAAGGACTCCTGATCATTACCAATAACGGGGAGCTTGCGCACCGCCTGCTCTCACCGAAGAAACATGTGGACAAAGTCTATTTTGCGAGGATAAACGGGCGGGTAACTCAAAGTGATGTGGATAACTTTTCCCGCGGGATGGATATCGGGGACGAGAAACCGACTCTTCCGGCAGATCTTGTTATCTGCACATCGGATGAGGTCTCCGAGATCCGGCTGACGATCCGCGAGGGCAGATTCCATCAGGTGAAGCGCATGTTCCAGGCTGTCGGGAAAGAAGTTGTTTATCTGAAACGTCTCCGGATGGGCAGCATTGCTCTGGACGAAAGCCTGAAGCCGGGAGAATACCGCAGACTGACAGAAGAAGAGGTAGAAAGATTATGCTCACAGGAAAGAAAGCCGTAATATTTGATATGGACGGGTCTCTTGTAGACTCCATGTGGATCTGGCCCGAAGTAGACCGGATCTATATGGAGAAATATCATCTCTCAGAACCGGCCACATTCCATAAGGATATCGAAGGAATGAGCTACACGGAGACGGCACAGTATTTCGTGGATACATTTCAGACACTGGACCGGACCGTGGAGCAGGTAATGCAGGAGTGGCGCGATATGACGACTCATCTTTATGCCACAAAAGTATTTCCCAAATCCGGAGCAGTAGAGTTTCTGGAAGATATGAAAAAACGCGGAATCTTACTTGGCATTGCCACCAGCAATGACCGGACCATCGCTGATGCGGCATTAAATGCCCGCCGGCTCACTCCATATTTTGATTCTGTACGCACGGCCTGTGAGGTATCAGCCGGAAAGCCGGCGCCGGACGTATATCTGAAAGTGGCGGAAGATCTTCAGGTAGATCCCTCCTGCTGCCTCGTATTTGAAGATGTTCCCAACGGTATCCTGGCAGGCAAGAACGCAGGCATGGAAGTGTGCGCCGTGGACGATGAATTTTCCAGACCGTTGGAAAAGGAAAAGAAACAGCTCGCTGATTATTTTATCCATGACTTTAATGATATTTTCAGACATACATATGAAAGGTGCAAAAAAGAGCAGTGACACGCAGTGATTTTTTACCGGTAAACAAAAATGACATGATCGGGCGGGGATGGGACAGTGTAGACTTTGCCTACGTGATCGGGGATGCCTACGTAGACCATCCGTCTTTCGGGCATGCCATCATAAGCAGAGTGCTGGAATCACACGGATACCGGGTAGGGATCATCTCCCAGCCGGACTGGAAAGATCCGGAGAGTATCCAGGTCTTCGGAGAGCCCCGCCTTGGTTTTCTTGTATCCGCAGGCAATATGGACTCTATGGTCAACCACTACAGCGTATCAAAAAAGCGCAGAAAAACGGATGCCTACACCCCCGGAGGCGAGATGGGAAAAAGGCCGGATTATGCATGTGTAGTCTACGGTAATCTGATCCGGCAGACATATAAAAAAAAGCCTGTCATCCTCGGCGGGATCGAGGCCAGCTTAAGAAGACTCGCGCACTATGATTACTGGTCAGACCGGCTGAAGCGTTCCATCCTTCTGGACTCTGGAGCCGACATCATTTCTTATGGAATGGGAGAGCGCTCCATCGTAGAGATTGCAGACGCTCTGGACGCCGGCATTCCGGTAAGCGAATTGACTTACATCGACGGCACCGTGGTAAAAGTCAAAGACAGAGACCGGATCTACGATGCGGAATTTCTTCCGTCCTATGAGGAACTGAAAGCGGACAAGAAAACCTATGCCCGAAGTTTCTATACTCAGTATCGCAATACAGATGCTTTTAACGGAAAGCGGCTGGCAGAACCCTATTCAGATCACCTCTATGTCGTGCAGAATCCGCCGGCAAAACCTTTAAGCGTCACTGAGATGGATAACGTCTATGATCTTCCATATACAAGGACATATCATCCTTCCTACGAAGAGAAAGGCGGCATACCGGCAATTTCAGAAATCCGTTTCAGTCTCATAAGCAACAGAGGCTGCTTTGGAGGATGCAGTTTCTGCGCCCTTACATTCCATCAGAGCAGGATCGTGCAGGTAAGAAGCCATGATTCTCTTCTCAGAGAGGCAGAACTCATCACAAAAGAAAAAGATTTCAAGGGATATATCCATGATGTAGGAGGTCCGACTGCAAACTTTCGTCATCCCTCGTGCAGCAAACAGCTTGAGCACGGCGTCTGCCAAAACCGCCAGTGTCTGTTTCCAAAGCCATGCGGTAACCTTGACGCAGACCACAGTGACTATGTATCGCTTTTAAAAAAACTGCGGCAGATTCCCGGAGTGAAGAAAGTATTCATCCGCTCCGGGATCCGGTTTGACTATCTGCTTGCAGATAAGAAGAAAGACTTCCTAAAAGAGCTCTGCCAGTATCACGTAAGCGGTCAGCTTAAAGTTGCACCGGAACATGTGGCTCAGCCTGTGCTTGCCCTGATGGGAAAACCGGAGCACAGTGTATATGAGAAATTTACAGCAGAATTTAATAAAATGAATGAGAAGATAGGGAAAAAACAGTATCTTGTTCCCTATCTGATGTCCTCGCATCCCGGTTCCACTTTGAAAGAAGCTGTGGAACTCGCCGAATATTGCAGAGATCTGGGGTACATGCCGGAACAGGTCCAGGACTTTTACCCTACACCGTCTACCTTGTCTACATGCATGTATTATACGGGAATCGATCCCCGGAACGGGAAAGCGGTATATATACCGAAAAATCCGCACGAAAAAGCGATGCAGAGAGCACTCATCCAGTACCGGAACCCAAAACTTTATGATCTTGTACTGGAAGCCCTCAGACGTGCAGGACGAATGGATCTTGTTGGCTATGGTCCCAAATGTCTGATCCGTCCGAAGCACAGCCATGAAAACCGTACAACTGTCTCCCGGCGGGCAAATGCCCGGCATACCGGAAAGAGCGGCGTAAACCGGAAGACAGCAGAGATGCCGCACTCTCACAAAAAGAAGAAAACGATACGCAATATCCACAAAAAGAAATGAGGCGTTCATTATGAAAATAGCAGTTATAACAGGTGCATCTTCCGGAATGGGAAGGGAATTCGTCCGTCAGGCTGGATATTTTTATCGCAGTCTGGATGAAATCTGGGTGATCGCAAGAAGAAAAGAACGACTGGAATCTCTCAGAAAAGAATGCCGGGTACCTCTTCGCATCTTTGACGGAGATCTGCTGAAAAAACAGGTGTACAGACAGTATCACAGCGGGCTGAAAGAGAAAAAGCCTGATATCCGTATGCTGGTCAATGCAGCCGGTTTCGGAAAGTCCGGCACCTTTTCTGAAATTGCATCTGAAGATAAAAAGCTTCAGCCGGATATGATCGACCTCAACTGCAGGGCATTGACACGCATGATCCAGCTTTCACTGCCACGGATGAGTAAGGGCAGCCGGATCATCAATCTGGCCTCCGCGGCAGCATTCTGCCCGCAGAACGGATTCGCCGTATATGCTGCCACAAAAGCATATGTCTTGAGCCTCTCGAGAGCACTTTCCTCGGAGCTGCGTTCCCGAGGCATCATCGTCACAGCGGTATGTCCGGGTCCTGTAGATACAGAGTTTTTCCAGGTCAGCGGTGAACTTACCGATCCACTGAAAAAGCTGACGATGGCAAAAGCTCCTGCTGTTGTCCACAAGGCACTCAAAGACAGCAGGAAAAGGCGGGAAGTCTCCGTGTATGGCGCTTCGATGAAAGCCGCCCGCATTGGTGCCAGACTGCTGCCGCACCGACTGATATTAAGAGCAGAGGAGCTGTTATGAGAGAGATCATCATTCGCACAAATGAGGCAGGACAGCGTCTGGATAAATATCTGTCCAAGTACATGTCTCTTGCACCGAAAAGTTTCTTCTATAAGATGCTGCGTAAGAAGAATATCACGCTCAACGGAAAAAAAGCCTCCGGGCAGGAAAAACTCTGTGAAGGAGATACAGTAAAGCTGTTCTTATCCGATGAAACGATCGATAAATTCACAGAACAGAAGCGCCCGTCGCAAAAAAGCATTGCTGCCCCGGTAAAACTTGACATATTATATGAAGACAAGAATACGATCTTTATAAACAAGCCTGCAGGTATGCTCTCACAGAAAGCGGCAAAAGATGACATTTCTCTCGTAGAATATGTGATAGGATATCTTTTTGAGAGCCGGCAGATCACGGAAGAAGAGCTGCATACATTCCATCCGGCTGTATGCAACCGGCTGGACCGCAACACAAGCGGGATTGTAGCTGCCGGCAAGACACTGGCGGCACTCCAGGAATTAAGTGCCATGTTCCGGGAGCGCAGCCTGAAGAAATATTATCTCTGTCTGGTGGCCGGGATCGTAGCAAAAGGAGGACATATCAGCGGGTTTCTGACAAAAGACCAGCAGACCAACCGTGTTTCTTTCTCGGAAAAGGAGACCACAGGTGCTGCAAGAATTGAGACAGAATATCATCCGCTTTGTGCCGGTGAAGGCGTAACCTTGCTCGAGGTTCATCTGATCACGGGAAAGACCCATCAGATCCGCGCGCATATGGCTTCCATGGGGCATCCCATCATCGGCGACTACAAATATGGCAGCCGGAAGATCAACGACAGATACCGTGAAGTGTACGGGCTCACCTCACAGCTTCTGCATTCCGTCAGGCTCTGTATCCCTGAATGTTCCGGCGCGCTTGCGGACCTGTCGGGTAAAGTGATCACGGCGCCTGTCCCTAAACTTTTCCGGAAAATATGTGAGGACAAAAAGATACAAAGGAGCTGTCTTATATGGCCACATGGGGTTCAAGAGGACTTAGAGGATCTACATTAGAAGAATTTGTCAATCATACAAATGAACGTTATACAGAAATGGGCCTTGCACTGATCCAGAAGATCCCTACCCCCATCACACCGGTAAAGATCGATCAGGAGCACCGGCATATTACTCTGGCTTATTTTGACAAGATCAGTACTGTCGATTATATCGGGGCTGTCCAGGGCATTCCGGTCTGCTTCGATGCCAAGGAATGCAAAGTAGATACATTTCCTCTCCAGAATATTCACGAACATCAGGTGGACTTTATGGAGAAGTTTGAGAAACAGGGCGGCATCGCTTTCCTTCTCATCTACTACAGTACCAGAGATGAACTGTACTATATGAGATACAGTCAGATCCGCAGGTTCTGGGACAGAGGAAACAACGGCGGAAGAAAAAGCTTTCGCTATGACGAACTGGATCCGGGATGGTTTATGGAATTCAAACAGGGATACTTTATCCCGTATCTAGATATGATCCAGAAAGATCTGGACTGCCGTGAAGAATAGGATATCTCGCTTCAGGGATTGACAGAATCCTGTAAAATCCGTATAATTACATAGAAATTTAACGTATTAGCACAGTAAAGTGAAAGAGGAGAGCATATGGAACAGAAACTTCACACTCCGGAAGGTGTCCGGGATATATACAACAAAGAATGCGAAACCAAACTTGCACTTCAGAAAAAGTTAAACACCGTACTCCATCTGTACGGCTACAAAGATATACAGACGCCGACATTTGAATATTATGATGTGTTCCGTGAAGAGATCGGTTCCACATCGACTCAGGAGCTTTATAAATTCTTCGACCGGGAAGGAAATATCCTTGCACTCAGGCCGGATATCACCCCTTCGATCGCACGGGCGGCTGCCACATTATTTGAAAACGAAGATTTCCCGATCCGGCTCTGCTACGCAGGTAATACATTTATCAATCATTCCAGCTATCAGGGACGTCTGAAGGAGAACACACAGCTGGGCGCCGAGCTGATCGGTCTGGACGCCATTGAAGCTGATGCAGAAATGATCGCCATGGTAGTCGACGGGCTGAAAAAGACCGGATTAAAAGAATTTCAGGTAAGCATCGGTCACGTAGATTTTATCCAGGGACTTATGAATGCAGCTGATCTTCAGGAAGAGGAAAGCAGAGAGGTGCGGACACTGATCACAAACCGTAATTTCTTCGGTGTGGAAGAGCTTCTGGACAGTCGGAATGTAAAATCAAATGTAAAAGAGGCATTCCGTATCCTGCCCGAACTGGTAGGGGGCCCGGAGGTCCTGGATGAAGCGCTCAGGATCGCACCAGATCTGAACGCACGTCTTGGCGTAGCAAGACTTCAGCAGATTTACCGGCTGTTAAAGCTCTACGGAACGGAAGACCATATCACTTTTGATCTGAGTATGAGCGGAAGCTATGGATACTATACCGGTATTATCTTCCGTGCCTATACATACGGCACAGGCGACGCTGTCGTAAGAGGCGGCCGATATGACCATCTGCTTGCCAAATTCGGAAAGGATACACCGTCCATCGGTTTTGCCATTATCCTGGATGAACTGATGAATGCACTGAACCGTCAGAAAATCTCTGTGGATACCGTCCATCAGAACCTGATCGTATATACGGAGGAGACAGAAAAACGCGCCATCGCACTTGCCTGCAATTTCCGGGAAAAAGGAAGGAATATCGAGCTGATCAAACGGGAGACAGAGGAAGAAAGAGACATTTTTGAAGCGTATGCACGGCGGACCGGCGCATCCGCTCTCCTGTATCTCCGGGATGACGAGAAGATTGAGATGGTCAATCTTAAGACAGGTGAAGAAAAGATCGCGGATATTTAGAAGCGGGATTAAAGGAGCATGACTTATGAGATATTTGACATTTGCCCTGACAAAAGGGCGCCTGGCGAGCAAAACGCTGGAGATGCTGGAGAGACTCGGCATCACCTGTGACGAAATGAAGGACAAAGAGTCCAGAAAACTGATTTTTACAAATGAAGAATTGAAACTGAAATTCTTCCTTGCGAAAGGCCCGGATGTGCCGACTTACGTAGAATACGGAGCCGCCGACATCGGTGTAGTCGGAAAAGACACCATCGTAGAAGAGGGTAGGAAAGTCCATGAAGTACTTGATCTCGGATTCGGAAAATGCCGGATGTGTGTCTGCGGATATGAGAGTGCAGCAGAGCTTCTGCAGCATCATGAACTGATCCGTGTCGCCACGAAATATCCCAAAATTGCCAAAGACTATTTTTATAATAAAAAACATCAGACCGTAGAGATCATCAAAATGAACGGGTCCATTGAGCTGGCGCCGATCGTCGGTCTCTCCGAAGTGATCGTGGATATCGTGGAAACCGGATCTACATTAAAGGAAAACGGACTTGTCGTACTTGAGGAAGTATGCCCACTGTCTGCCCGTATGATCGTCAATCCGGTCAGCATGCGGATGGAAAATGACAGGATCAAGAAACTGATCACAGATTTAAGAGCACTGCTCAGAGAAGATGTTTAAGATACAGGAGGGAAATTATGCGAATCGAAAAACTGGATCAAAATACAAAGAAGAACCTGCTGGAAACACTTCTGAAGCGCAGT
>DWWO01000110.1 GCA_019119675.1 Candidatus Mediterraneibacter faecipullorum
CGGATATTTTACTGAGAAATGTCTCTCAGATAAATACGAATTCTATACCGTCGCAATATCTATAAGCGTCAGTTTCTTGATATCTGTATTCTCAAGGCTCGTGATCAGCGCCTCTGCGGTGTCGATCGCTGTCAGCACATTAACTCCTGTCTCAATGGCATTCCTGCGGATGATGAATCCGTCTTTAGAGTGCTCTGCCCCCTGAGCCGGAATATCGATGACAAGATCGATCTTATGTCCCAGGATCAGGTCAAGGAGATTCGGTGACTCCTGCTCGATCTTACGCACCGGCGTTGCCTTTACGCCCGCCTCGTTGAGAGCTCTCGCTGTTCCGCTTGTAGCGAAGATGTGGTATCCGATATTCGCAAATCTGCGTCCGATCTCCACAGCCTCCGGCTGGTCCTCGTCGCGGACAGTCATGATCATGTTCTTGAACTTCGGCAGCCTGATTCCCGCTCCAATAAATGCTTTGTAAAGAGCCTCATCGAAAGTCTTTGCGATTCCGAGACACTCTCCTGTGGACTTCATCTCAGGTCCGAGGCTGATATCTGCTCCTCTGATCTTCTCAAAGGAGAATACCGGCATCTTGACTGCCACGTAATCTGCCTCCGGCTGCAGGCCCGGTGTGTAACCCAGATCTTTGATCTTCTTTCCGATGATCACCTGTGTCGCCAGCGGCACGATCGGAATGCCCGTCACCTTACTGATATACGGAACAGTACGGCTGGATCTCGGATTGACCTCGATCACGTACACATCCTCCTCACCGCAGACAATGAACTGAATGTTGATCATACCGATGACATGAAGGGATTTCGCAAGCCTTCTCGTGTACTCCGCGATCTTTGCTTTTGCTCCGTCTGTCAGGCTCTGTGCCGGATATACGGAAATACTGTCTCCGGAATGGATGCCTGCACGCTCGATATGCTCCATGATACCCGGGATCAGGATATCGGTCCCATCGCATACAGCGTCGACCTCGATCTCCTTGCCCTGCAGGTATTTATCCACGAGGATCGGGTGATCCTGCGCAATGCGGTTGATGATACCGATGAACTGGTCGATGTCATTGTCATTAATGGCAATCTGCATTCCCTGTCCGCCAAGCACGTAGGACGGGCGCACAAGTACCGGGTAGCCGAGACGGTTTGCAACTTCTTTCGCTTCATCTGCCGTGAATACGGTACCGCCGGTCGGACGCGGGATCCCGCACTCTTCCAGGATCTCGTCAAAAAGTTCCCTGTCCTCTGCCTTGTCCACGTTCTCCGCAGAGGTTCCGAGGATCGGCACGCCCATCTTCATGAGCGCTTCCGTCAGCTTGATGGCTGTCTGGCCGCCGAACTGCACGACAGCGCCGTCCGGTTTCTCGATGTCCACAATGCTCTCTACATCTTCCGGAGTAAGAGGCTCGAAATACAGTTTGTCTGCAATATCAAAGTCCGTACTTACTGTCTCCGGGTTGTTGTTGACAATGATCGTCTCATAGCCTTCCTTTGCAAATGCCCATGTACAGTGCACGGAACAGAAGTCGAACTCGATTCCCTGTCCGATACGGATCGGTCCTGAGCCAAGCACGAGGACTTTTTTCTTACCCTCTGTCTTCTCCACTTCGTTCTCACTTCCGTATACAGAGTAGTAATACGGCGTCTCTGCCGCAAACTCCGCCGCACACGTATCAACGATCTTATATGCTGCCACAATGCCGTTTGCATGGCGCATATCGTGGATCTCACGCTCCGTCTTCCCTGTCAGACGGGCAATTACATTGTCCGGGAACTCAATACGTTTTGCTTCTCTTAAGAGAGCAACAGTCAGTTCCTGTGTTTTCAGGGCGTTCTCCATCTCCACGATAATGGCGAATTTATCAATAAACCATTTATCTACTTTTGTGATATTGTAGATCGTATCGTAGTCAATGCCTCTGCGGATTGCCTCAGCGATCTTCCACATACGCATATCGTCTACGATAGCAAGCTGCTCTAAGAGGTCCTCCTCAGAAAGTCCTGTAAAGTCGTAGGACATAAGGCTGTCCACGTGCTGCTCAAGAGAACGGATCGCTTTCATCAGCGCGCCCTCAAAGTTATTGCAGATACTCATGACCTCACCGGTTGCCTTCATCTGCGTCGTCAGTGTTCTCTTGGCGCTGATGAATTTATCAAATGGCAGACGCGGGAGTTTGACTACAACATAGTCGAGCATCGGTTCAAAGCTGGCATATGTCTTCTGGGTGATCGCATTCTTGATCTCATCCAGCGTGTAGCCCAGCGCGATCTTTGCCGAAACCTTTGCGATCGGGTAACCTGTGGCCTTGGACGCCAGAGCGGAAGAACGGCTCACTCGGGGATTTACCTCGATAACACAGTATTCAAACGTATCCGGGTTCAGCGCGTACTGCACGTTACATCCGCCAGTGATATTCAGTTCGCTGATAATATTCAGTGCGGAAGTACGGAGCATCTGATACTCCTTGTCGCCCAGTGTCTGTGACGGAGCCACAACGATACTGTCTCCGGTGTGCACGCCGACAGGATCGATGTTTTCCATGTTACATACAGTGATGCAGTTACCTGCACTGTCACGCATTACCTCATACTCGATCTCTTTCCAGCCGGCGATACAGCGCTCTACGAGCACTTGTCCCACACGGGAGAGACGCAGACCGTTCTCCAGGATTTCCACGAGCTGGTGGGAATCATGAGCGATACCACCGCCGCTTCCTCCCAGTGTGTATGCAGGACGGAGCACCACCGGATAACCGATCTTATTGGCAAATGCAAGACCATCATCCACGCTCTCCACAACAAGAGAAGCCGCAACCGGTTCACCGATCTTCTCCATTGTCGCCTTGAATTCAAGACGGTCCTCCGCCTTTTTGATCGTCTCTGATGTGGTCCCGATCAGGCGCACACCGTTCTCTTTTAAGAAACCGGCCTCTTCAAGCTCCATTGCCAGGTTCAGGCCCGCCTGACCTCCCAGCGTCGGGAGCACACTGTCCGGTTTTTCTTTCTTGATGAGCTGCTCTACTACTTCTACAGTCAGAGGCTCGATATATACACTGTCCGCAATGTCTTTATCCGTCATGATAGTCGCCGGATTAGAGTTTAAAAGAACAACCTCGATGCCTTCTTCTTTCAGGGAACGGCATGCCTGAGTTCCCGCATAATCAAACTCCGCTGCCTGTCCGATGACGATCGGACCGGAACCGATGACCAGTACTTTCTTGATGCTTAAATCTCTTGGCATTATTTCGCTCCTTTCATCATCTCAATAAATCTGTCAAACAGGTAACCCGAATCCTGCGGTCCCGGACACGCTTCCGGATGGAACTGTACAGTAAAAATATTTTTCCCGATATAGGCAAGTCCTTCATTTGTTCCGTCGTTTACATTCCGGAATGCCGGAACTGCTACATTCGGATCAACAGACTCTTCATCCACCACGTATCCATGGTTCTGGGAAGATATATATACTCTTCCGGTCTCAAGATCTTTCACCGGATGGTTGCCGCCGCGGTGTCCGTATTTCAATTTATGGGTGGCAGCGCCTGTTGCAAGAGCCATAAGCTGATGTCCAAGGCAGATGGCAAAGATCGGAATATCTGTATCGTACAGTTTCCGGATCTCTTCTATAATGGAAGTACAGTCCGCCGGATCTCCAGGTCCGTTGGACAGCATAATGCCGTCCGGCTTTGATGCGATGATCTCCTCTGCAGTCGTGTGCGCCGGATATACGGTCACCTCACATCCGCGGTCATTTAAAGACTTCGCGATATTATTCTTGGCGCCCAGATCCAGAAGTGCGACTTTCAGTCCTTCTCCTTTCAGGACATATTTTTCTGTGCAGGTCACTTTAGATACCACGTCTCCGACTGTATATGCTTTCAGCTTCGGAATGATCTCATCCAGATCATAATCCTCATCTGTTGTAATCATGCCGTTCATGGTTCCTTTTTCCCTCAGGATCTTTGTCAGTGCACGTGTGTCAATCCCTGCGATGCCCGGGATATCCTGCTCTTTTAAGAAATCCTGAATTGTTCCCTCACAGCGGAAATTGCTTGGCATACGGGATAACTCTCTCACGATATATCCGTCCGGCCATGCTTTCTTTGACTCCATGTCCGGTGTAATGCCGTAATTCCCGATCAGGGGATATGTCATAGTGACTGCCTGTCCT
The DNA here is from genome assembly GCA_019119675.1 of Candidatus Mediterraneibacter faecipullorum. GTDB lineage: Bacteria > Bacillota > Clostridia > Lachnospirales > Lachnospiraceae > Mediterraneibacter > Mediterraneibacter faecipullorum. The sequence goes on from DWWO01000110.1 coordinate 4,174, forward strand.
GCATAAGAAGGATCTGTCAGCACCTCAAGATAACCCGTCATAGAAGTATTAAAAACGATCTCGCTGATACATTCACGAGTGGAACCAATGCTTGTTCCTGTAAATACCGTACCGTCTTCCAATATTAGAAACGCCTTCATCTGTTCACCCTTTCCCTTTGTATAATCCAATGTTACATAGCAAAGGCACTCTTGGAGTCTTTTGATCCCAGAGCGCCCTCTTTCTCAAATTGTAAAGATTATACTACAACTGAGCTTATAATTCAACTGATAAATCCTGCAAAAATGTTCAGAAATACTTCTAAATATTCAAAACTATTACTGATAATTCCAAAAAACCATGATCTTATTATGAGTCTCATCCTCGATATATGTGTACTTCACCTGCTCCAGACCGTACACCGATCCAAGCGTCTGTGCTGCCTTTGGAAACAATTCATTTATCACACTGTCGCGGGCCTGCTGATAGACCTCTGAAGATGAAAACCTGCACACAAACATCTCCTGTCTTTCATAAATACTGTCGTTCATATCCCCCAGAAGTATCTGAGGATCATAGGACTCATAGTACATGCCATTCATTTTGTAGTAATTCAGATCGTCCGAACCGCAGGACGGATATACAACCTCATCCGCCGGTGTATGGTCAGCCCGGATTTCCTCATCCGTACAGCACAGGTAATCATAATAGATGATATTCCCCGGCAGATTTTCCCCGCTCTCCGAAGCGAGAAAGACCGGATCTCCGAACGTCACATCCATCTGATAGTAATTTCTGCCGCAGTTCACGATATTCCAGGCATGTGCCTCCTGCCCCTGAGCAGTTCCCACTACGTAGATACACTCGATCCCCATGTTGTTCAGGAGATACTGTGCCGCTCTGGAATATCCGGCGCACACGGAATTTTTCCCCACAAGCGCACTGTAAATATTCTGATTGTCAGGCGCATTCTCATCATAATTTACGGTATTGACGAGATACTCGTATACATACCGTATTCTGTCATATTCTCCTGCTGAGGGATCGATTCCGGCTATACAGTCGGATACAGCCGTATCGATCTCAATCTGTCTCTGAGCCCTTTCTTCCGATGTACATGAATATCCGGGATGGAACTCCGTATAATTTTCGTACACTGTCATCTGTGAACTTCCGGCACTCCAGAAAAACTCCGGACGGTCATACAGGAGATACTCATATACTTTTTCAGGGCGGTCATCTCTTCCGGCATGTATCGTAATGCTTTCTTCCATATCCTGTACTCCCTGCAGAAGTTCACGATATATGAGTTGTTCTTCACTGCTCAGCTGTTCGTAATAAAAACTGCCTTCTACTTCCTCAGCCGAAACCGTAAGTTCCTGAAAACCCGCCTGTTCCGCAGCAAGCGTATTCACTGCTTTCTCTACTGTCTCGCTGAAAGTCTCTTTTACCTGCCCTCCGAACCGATCCATGATCCAGGGTATCCCGTATGCAGCCCCGGCGCCCAGTATCACAAGTATTATAAGGGCAGCCGCACACCCTGTTCTGCGGTGTCGTCTTTCTCTTTGCTTTCTCCTTCTTCGTGCCATAGAACTCCTCTCTGATATTCCTGCACAGCTTCTTATGTCAGCTCCGCGATCCTTGATACTCCCACATAAATCTCCGATATTTTATACCATGTGGGATAGTCAACTTTTCCTGTCACCGGAAGTCCGAACACGGACTGGAATTCTCTCACTGCATTTTCTGTTGCCGGTCCGTATATCCCGTCTGCAGTGATCTTCGGCAGCGCCGGATAATCTCCTGCGATCACATTGAGCTGTTCCTGCATCTGGCGCACCTTTGCCCCGCTGGACCCCTCTTCCAGAGTATACCCCGGCCAGGATGCCGGTATTCCCGAGATTTCTTCAGCGGTATTGATGTATATATCATCCCCATAGAAATACCGGAGGATCTCTATGGGCGAATAACCCTGGTCGCCCAGTTCCTTCGACCCCCATTGTGTCATCCAGTTTGGACAGGTCACGCGCCTTCCGTCGCAGTACTGGGTCAGGATCGGCTGTCTCACATTCGGTCTGGACAGATAAGCTGCAAACAGTTCATCCACGATCACGGATATGGTGTCATAATAATTCCGCTCCGGTATCCACTTATGGTCAAACGCCGTGGACGATGTGATCGTAAAATCATATCCGCGGTTTCTGTACCACTCGGTATAGACCCGGTTCAGCGTAAACGACATGATCGCCAGCACATTCGCCCGGATCGTATCTTCCGGCCATGTGGCGTAAATCTCACTGGACGCCACATTTTTGATATAATCTTTATATTTCACATAGTAGTTTGTCGCCGTCGTATCTCTCGGTGACCCGTCATGGACGACGATGTATTCCGGCACGACCACACGGCTTAAAACGATCTCCCCCGACTCATTCGTAGGTTTGATCTCATCCTCTGCGATCTTGGGCGGATAATCCCCGTATAAAGTATGGGCGGGGATGACGAACACTTCCTCTTCTTCCCCGCCTGCAACGCTTGGCCGCATCCTGACATTCTGGATAGCCTTTACATTTGCAAGTATCTCTGTGCCGGCGATGCTCACCGGCTCAAATCCCGGAGCACTGACGTCCAGCGTATACTCGGAATATGGCTGTCTCTCGTTATTCGGATCCAGGCTCCATTCTTCCGGCGGGGCATCCAGAATGAGCACTTCACTCTGTCCGGATGAATCCGTCGTCACCTGCTCCAATGTCTGTTCCGGCCCCCCTGTATAGGAGATGGATATCCTCGCTTCCGCTATGGGACGGGAATCCAGTGTCGATGTGACATTGATCTGGAGTTCGCCCTTGCCCGCAGCCTCATCCTGCATTGCTCTTATATCCCGCATATAAAATGTCTCCCGCATAAATAAAAATGATCTGTTAATTATATATGCGGAAGACAATCTTTAGAACAATTTCATGATATCATTGAACATGACCACCACCATAAGCAGCATGAGAAGTGCAAATCCGGCAAAATGCACCATTCCCTCCTTCTCAGGCGGAATCCTCTTGCGGCGTACAGCTTCCACGGCCAGAAATACAAGCCTGCCGCCGTCCAGCGCCGGTATGGGAAGCAGATTCATCACTCCCAGATTTGCCGACAGCAGAGTCCCGAAATTCATCAGGCTTAAGACAATTGTCAGAATCCCAGACGGGGCGGCCGACTCATAGACATCATCCACGACTGCAACAATCCCCACAGGTCCGGACAGATCCTGAAGGCCGACCTGCCCCGTGACCAGCATCCGCAGACTGTCCGCCGTATAATTCATCCAGTACTTCAGCCTGTAGAAGCCATACTGCATAGTTCCGAAAAAGCCCGGGCGCTCATGGCTGCCGCCGTTCACTCCCAGCATAGGAGACGCATCTCCTTCCAGCTGTCTAGGCTCGATCTGTGCTGTATACTCTTCCCCGCCGCGTTCATACACAACTTCGTAATGTGTATCATCCGGATGAGTCAAAGTATAGAGATGCACTTCTTCCCAGATGTGGACATTACGTCCATTGATCTCTTTGATCACGTCTCCCGGCTGCAAGCCCTGTTCCTGTGCGGAATAACCGTCCGTTACGGCAGTGATCTCAGTGGACGTGTAACCTGTCGCCCCCACAAGGATCACGCAGAAGATCCAGGCAAGTAGAAGATTAAAAAGCGGCCCCGCCGCAATAACAGATATCCTCGCCCATACAGATTTGCTGTTAAAACTTCCTTCAGACATGTCGTCCGTATCGTCCTCACCCATCATGCAGGCGCCGCCGAACGGGAGCAGCTTGATACAGAAAAATGTCTCTCCGATCTTCCTGCCAAACAATGTCGGTCCTAACCCAAGAGAAAATTCATCCACCCGGATGCCGTTTGCCTTTGCGAGGAGGAAATGCCCCAGCTCATGGAAGATGATTATAAAACTGAATAGTAGGATTGCTATGATTATACCCATGTATTACCACCTGTTTTTAATAAATTCATATGTTTCCTGCTCTGTCTTTAGTATCTCTTCCACACTCGGGTCAGCAATATTCTTATGGTTTTCCATACACCCCCGGATGATCTCGGGTATCTGGAGATACCGGATCTTCCGGTCAAGGAACAGTGCCACCGCTTTTTCATTGGCAGCATTGAATACTGTCGGAAGAGAGCCCCCCTTTTTCCCCGCCTCGATCGCCAGTTTCAGTCCGTAGAAGGTCTCCATATCCGGCTTTTCAAATGTGATCCGGGAAAGCTGTCCGAAATCCAGCCGGTCCCCCGGCAGATACCTTCTCTCAGGATAATAAAGCGCATACTGGATCGGAAGCTTCATGTCCGGCGTCCCGAGCTGTGCAATAACAGCGCCGTCTTCATATTCCACCATCGAATGGATGATGCTCTGAGGCTGGACGACCACCTGGATCTGGTCCACAGTGACTCCAAAGAGCCATTTTGCCTCGATCACTTCCAGTCCTTTGTTTACCATGGTGGAGGAATCAATGGTAATCTTGCGCCCCATCGCCCAGTTCGGATGCTTCAGGGCGTCTTCCACCTGTATATTCTCCAGCTCTTCTTTCTTCTTTCCACGGAACGGACCGCCTGATGCGGTCAAGAGTATCTTGTGCAGCGCCTTTCTCTGTCCCCCCTGCAATGACTGGAAGATCGCACTGTGCTCACTGTCCACGGGAAGGATGGACACATGATACTCCTCGGCCAGCGGCATGATGATATGCCCTGCCGTCACGAGTGTTTCCTTATTTGCCAGCGCGATGTTTTTTCCTGCTTTGATTGCTTCAATGGTTGGAAGTATCCCGATCATACCAACAATAGCCGTCACAAGGATCTCTGACTCCTGCTCAGAAGCAACTGCCAGCAGTCCGTCCATGCCGGCAAGGATTTCCACCTGCATATCCCGGACGCGGCTCTTTAGTTCGGAGGCCAGCTCTTCACTCCACACTGCTGCCAGCTTCGGCTCAAACTCACGGATCTGTTTTTCCAGGAGGTCAATATTGCGTCCTGCTGCAAGAGCCGTCACTTTGATATCTTTGTTCGTCCTTACAATTTCAAGTGTCTGGGTTCCGATAGAACCCGTGGAACCCAGAATTGCGATTTTTTTCATCTGTTTTAACCTCATTTTCGTATCAGTTCAGTTGTACCATTTTCATTTACAGAAGGATGGCAAGATAGTATATGATCGGCGCCGTAAAAATGACACTGTCAAACCGGTCCAGGATCCCGCCGTGTCCGGGGATCAGCCTGCCATAATCCTTGATATTGTGGTACCGCTTGATCGCGGACGCCGCCAGATCACCGATCTGGGATATCGCGCCGCCGACAGCCCCGATGACCGCATAGGTAAATACTTCTGACTCTGCGCCGCCCCAGTGATTGATCGCCAGTGCATAGAGCACGCCGATAAGAGCCGCACCCAGGATCCCGCCGATACCGCCTTCTATCGATTTCTTCGGACTTAAGACCGGTACCATCTTATGCTTCCCGATCAGCATACCCACACAGTATGCACAGGTATCACATCCCCAGGAGCATACAAATACGAGCCATACCGTGAAGATACCACCTTCCAGCAGTCTTGTCTGGTAAATGTAGGACAGCATCACCGTCACGTAAAAAAGTCCGAAAAATGCCGCAAATATCTGCTGGGTGTTGTACTTTGGATAGACAAATACCAGAGTTGCCATCTCGCAGATCAAAAATGCCATAAACAGCATCATAAACCAGATCATCTTATCTCCCGGAAGCTGCTGCTCAAAATACAGAAGCCCATAGTACGCGACCGCAGCAATATAACCGGCCACCCCCGGCGGTTTCTTTTCGATTCCGAATACTTTATAAAGCTCTGTCATACCGATCAGACTGATGACCAGCAGGACAAAGAAAAGAAGATTTCCACCTCTGATCAGAGTCACAAGCGCAATGATCATCAAAAGGATCCCGCTTAACAGTCTTGTTCTGAACATAAACTTTACGCCTCCTCTACTCCGCCGAATCTTCTGTGTCTGTGGTTATATTCCTCGATTGCTTTCACAAGTTCCTCTTTCGTAAAATCCGGCCATGGAACATCAGTAAAATAGAACTCCGAATATGCGAGCTGCCACAGCAGGTAATTGGACAGTCTCTGTTCTCCGCTGGTGCGGATCATCAGATCCGGATCTGGAATGCCATGAGTATCCAGATAGGACTCAAACACTGATTCGTCGATATCATCTGCCTCCAGTTTCCCGTCTGCACAGTCCCGGGCCATCTTGCGCGCCGCTCTTATAAGTTCATCCCTGCTGCCATAATTAAGCGCTATGGTAAAATTCAGTCCTCCATTGTTCACTGTTGCTGATTCCAGCTCGCTGATCCTGTTCTTAATGTCATCGTCCAGCGGCTGGATATCCCCGATGACACGTATCTTCATATCATTTTTAGCCGCTGTCTTTAAACATGTCTTCATATAATTACGTAACAGAGTCATGAGCGCTGACACTTCACTGTCCGGGCGGTTCCAGTTTTCCGTAGAAAATGCGTAGACTGTCAGGTACTTGATTCCCATACGCCACGCTTCTTCACAAATACGCTCCACATTCTTACTTCCCTGGGCATGACCATAATTACGCGGCATTCCCTTTGACTTCGCCCAGCGTCCGTTCCCGTCTAATATGATCGCAATATGCTGCGGTACTTTCATATCTTTTTCCTCTCACTTTACTATTATATACGCTGTAAAGGGGGCTTAAACTTCAAAGCCCCCTTCTTAATACCCTATACTGTCATGATTTCTTTTGATTTTGCATCAACCATCTTGTCGATTTTTGTGATGTATTTGTCTGTGATCTTCTGAAGTTCATCCTCAAGATCCTTGATCCCATCCTCGGAGATCTCTGTTCCTTTGAGCTTCTTAAAAGCCACGTTGCCGTCTCGGCGGATATTGCGGACAGCCACTTTTGCCGCCTCGCCTTTTTTCTTCACATCTTTAGCAAGTTCTTTTCTCCGCTCCTCTGTGAGCTCCGGAAATACAAGGCGGATGGATGTACCGTCGTTGGTCGGGTTGATACCGATATCAGAAGTAAGGATTGCTTTCTCGATCGCCTTTAACATACTCTTCTCCCATGGCTGGATCTGGATCATCCTTGCCTCAGGAACGGACACATTCGCCACCTGCTGGATCGGAGTCGGCGCACCGTAATAGTCGACAGCCAGCTTGTCCAGCACATGCGGATTCGCACGTCCTGCACGGATCGTAGCCAGCTCACTGTCAAGATTGTTGATCGTCTTTGTCATCTTTGTGTCATACACAGCCACTTTTTCATTCATAATGAAATCCTCCTACACTGTTACTTTTGTTCCGGTAAAATTACCGCTCATCGTTTCCACGATGCTGTTTTCTTCATTAAGCCCGAACACGAGCATCGGCATCTTGTTTTCAAGACAGAGGATCGACGCCGTAAGATCCACCGCTGCCAGTTTCTTATCGATCACTTCCTGGATAGATACCTCATCGTACTTGACAGCATTCGGATTCACCTTCGGATCACTGTCATAGATTCCGTCGATCGCTTTTGCAAGGAGCATTGCGTCGGCCTCGATCTCGATCGCCCTGAGAACAGCTCCTGTATCTGTTGAGAAATACGGATGACCTGTACCGCCTGCAAAAAATACCACCTTGCCCTCCTCAAGGGCAGCAACTGCCGCGTCTTTTGAAAACAGGGATGTAAAAGCTCCGCATACGAAAGGTGTAAACACTTCCGTCTTCATTCCCACATGTCTGAAAATATCAGATACATAGATGCAGTTCATCACCGTTGCCAGCATTCCGATCTGATCCGCTTTTGTACGGTCGATCGTCTCACTCGTGCGTCCTCTCCAGAAATTGCCGCCGCCTGTCACGATCGCCACCTGTATCCCGTCATCAACAAGCTTCTTTACCTGATCAGCAACACCAAGGCAGGTTGCCTCGTCAAATCCAGTTTTTTTATCTCCTGCGAGGGCTTCCCCGCTCAGCTTAAGTAATACTCTTTTCATTATAGTAAGCTCCTTTGATTTGTCTGCTAAAATGAAGTATAACATAAGTTTTCCAATTTGTCATGTATATATCCTGCATCCCGCTCATCCGTCATCACCGTCAGCCGGTCGCCCGCCATAAGCCTTGTCTTACCGCGGGGGATCATCTCTTTACCGTCCCGCTCGAGAGCCACCAGCAGACAGTTGTTCGGCCAGTGGATTTCCATGACCGTACGGTCTTCAAGGACCGAGCCGCTCATGATAACAAACTCACTTAAGACTTTCTGTCTTCCCGCTCCGGCTCCTTGTCTCCTGCTGTTTTCACCTGACTCATTTTCCTTTTTCTGTCCGTCCAGCAGGCGGTTCAGCAGGCTCTCATAGATCGGTTCTGATTTTAACAGGGTAGCCGCAATATAGGCGACGACCGAAACGACCGCAAGGGAAAGCATCTGGCTCACAGAGCCAGACATTTCAAAGAGCAGGATGATACCCGTGATCGGCGCCCTTACGATGGCAGTAAAGAATCCCGCCATGGCAAGCAGCACAAAATTATTGATGTAGACCGGATTCAGCCCGAACAGCTCCACTCCGGCCATGGCAAAAGCGCCTCCGATCAGCGCGCCAAGGATAAGAAGAGGAAAGAAGATTCCGCCCGGAGCACCGGAGCCGAAACTGACAGCAGAAAACAAAAATTTCACCACGAATGTCAGAATAACAAGCTGCAGCATCATCTCTCCGTCTGTGAGCGATACGATCAGGTCGCCGCCGCTCCCCAGTACGGAAGGCATCAGAAGTCCCAGCACACCTGCTGCCAGAAAGGCGATTACCAGTCTCGTGGTTTCATTTGAAAATTTCGGTTTTTTATATAGTTCCTGTGCCTTTATCATGACCTTATTATAGAATGCACCCAGGAATCCGAGGATCACGCCAAGGATGAGCAGCATCCAGTAATAATTCTGAGGCAGCACATGTTCCAGTTCAAACTGAAAGACCGGGTCGATTCCCATGATATGGGAACAGATATAATCCGCCGTTACAGAAGCTGTCATCACAGAAATAAGCAGGCTGACAGAAAATCCTTTGTGGATTTCCTCAAGTGCAAACATCACACCAGCCAGAGGCGCATGGAACGCCGCTGCCAGTCCCGCACTTGCCCCGCAGGTCATAAGATATCTCTCCTCTGTCTTCCCGCGGTCAAGAAGTCTGGAGACTCCCTGTCCGCCCATGGCTCCCAGCTGGATGGACGGGCCTTCTCTTCCGAGGGAGAGACCGCCCAGCAGACAGAGGAATCCGCCGGCAAATTTGGCCGGCAGGACCCGTTTCCAGTTCTGGCTGAGCTTTCCCAGTACTTCACCTTCCACCTGAGGGATACCGCTGCCCGAGATCATAGGCTCCCATTTCACCAGACGGCCGACCAGCACTGCCATCAGGAGCAGCACGGCAAACCATCCAAAGATCCGCAGCGGATGGCCGTTTATGTACTCTAATATCTTATTGAGCCATTGTCCCGCGAAAGTCAGGGCGACCCGGTACAGCATCACGATCAGCCCCGAGACAGCACCGGCCAGCAGTCCCTCTCCGATCAGGATGACAGGGAATCGCTGTGCCCGCTTCAACGTATGCGACGTATCTTTTTTCATTTTTTCTCCCACTCCTTATAACCAAATCCGCTCAAAGCAATCTGCAATTAATTCTGTCATAGCACCAGTAATAACTCCTGTCACAGCACCAGAATCGAAAACAATACAGTGATGATCCCGCAGATTCCGATGGCAAGTCCGCTCATCGCTCCTTCTATCTCTCCCAGTTCGATCGCCTTGGAAGTTCCCACTGCATGGCTTGACGCTCCAATGGCAAGCCCTGCCGCAACCGGATCAGATACACGGAACAGCCGGATGAGCAGCGGGGCGAAAATTCCGCCAAGGATTCCCGTAAATATCACTGCCACTACCGTGATAGGGACCATACCGCCCGCCGGCTCCGCAATGCTGACTGCGATCGGCGTTGTCACGGATTTCGGCAAGAGTGACACTGTCAGGCTCTCATCCAGTCCGAACAGCCGGCACAACAGATATACGCTTCCCATGGATGCCGCAGAGCCTGCCGCGCATCCCACAAGGATCGGGAACCAGTACTGTTTCAGGATCTGAAGTTTTGTATAAACCGCGACCGCCAGACATGCCGTAGCCGGTGCAAGGAACATATTGATGATCTCGCCGCCTTTATTATAATCCTCATATGGTATCTTGAAAATAAGCAGTACGGCAGACACCAGCATGATCGCAATGATCAGAGGATTACAGAACGGAGTTTTAAACTTCTGATTCAGCTTTACGCCAATGCCGAAAGCGATCACACTGAGGGCAACTCCAAAATAAGGAGAGGCAAATATCTCACTCATCGATCTTCCTCCTTTCCATCCACCGGATTGTCAGCCTGACACTCCATGCTGTCACCACGAATGTGACCACCGTAGAGATAACACAGATAACAACAAGCTGTATCCATGTACTTTTAAGTACATCAAAATAATTAATGATACTCACTCCTGCAGGCACAAAGAAAAACGCCATATTCTCCAGGAGGAAATCCGCCTTCTCCTGGATGTGTTCAATCTTCAGCACACCTGTGAGCAGGCAGATAAACAAGAGGATCATACCGATGACACTGGCGGGGAATGCAAACGGCAGTATCTTTTCCACCAGAATGCTCAGCCAGCACACAGTAAAAATAATCCCGATCTGTCTTATGATCTTCATATAAATTTATTCCCTTCTTAGTTTTTTTATGATGTAACAGTTTATCCCATGCCATTTGGAAAACTGTTGACATTCCTATTTTAATGATTTATGATACTATTGTTTTCGTACTTTAAACAACTAAAATTTTACAGTGCGAAGTTGCATCACAAATATAACAGTCCAGTCTACGCATTCGCAAAGCCGCACTGTTTATTAAAAATACTTTTCTATTATATAGGAAATCGGAGGAAAAGCAAGGATGATTATTGTATTAAAGCCACATACGTCAGAAGAAAATATTACACGTGTTGAAAATCTGGTAAAAAACCGAGGTCTTGACACCCACGTAGTACGCGGTACCGAAATGACGATCATCGGGTGCATTGGTGATACCACGCTGATCGACCCCCGCCTCTTTGAGGTAGACAGTTCTGTTGATAAAGTTATGCATGTGCAGGAGCCGTACAAACTGGCAAACCGTGCATTTCACCCTGAGGACTCTGTAGTTGATGTCTCGGGAGTTAAATTCGGAGGAGGACACCTCGGCCTGATCGCCGGTCCGTGTTCTGTAGAATCTTTCGAACAAGTCCTGGAGGTGGCTAAAGCAGTGAAAGCCTCCGGCGCCAATATGCTCCGCGGAGGTGCATTCAAGCCAAGGACCAGCCCGTACTCCTTTCAGGGACTGGGCCTTGAAGGTCTCGACATCCTCTGTGCCGTCAGGGACGAGGTAGGGCTTCCGATCGTTACCGAGCTGATGTCTCCTCAGTATCTGGACGTCTTCAATGAGAAAGTAGATCTGATCCAGATCGGAGCACGTAATATGCAGAACTTTGATCTTCTCAAACAACTCGGCCAGCTCGACCGTCCGATCCTCTTAAAGCGCGGACTGAACGCAACTTATGAAGAGTGGATCATGTCTGCTGAATATATCATGGCTTCCGGAAACGAGAACGTCATACTCTGCGAGAGAGGCATCCGTACCTTTGAGACATATACACGCAACACCCTCGATCTCCAGAGCATTCCGGTGCTCCGCAAGAAGACCCATCTTCCGGTCGTCGTCGATCCAAGCCACGCCGGCGGAAAATGGTGGCTCGTTGAGCCGATGGCAAAGGCGGCTGTAGCTGCCGGAGCAGACGGTCTCATGATCGAAGTCCACAACAATCCGGAATGTGCACTCTGCGACGGAGCGCAGTCATTGAAACCAGAAAAATATAACGGACTGCTGCAACAGGTAAAACAGATTGCAGAAGTTGTCGGAAAAGTTCTTTAATTGATTCGGGGACGTAGTCAAACTGATTTTGACTACGTCCCCGAATCAAAACGAACCTGTCCCCCTTTAAATCAATTGTATCTACAGGAGTAAAAACTCATGAAATTAACAGTTAATTTAGGCGAAAATTCATATCCCATTTTTATCGAAAACGGTATTATCAAAAAAAGCGGCGAACATATTTCCCAAATCTTCAGCGGTCAGAAGATCATGATCGTCTCGGATGACAACGTATTTCCGCTGTATGGCCAGCAGGTGATGGACTCTCTGAAAGATTACGAGTGTCATTCCCTCGTCCTCCCACATGGCGAGCCGACCAAGAATTTTCAGTCTTTACCGAAAATTTATACAGCCATGCTGGATGCAAAACTCACGAGGAGCGACCTTGTCATCGCGCTTGGCGGCGGTGTGATCGGTGATCTTGCAGGATTTGCCGCTGCAAGTTATCTGCGGGGCATTAAGCTGGTACAGATTCCAACTTCCCTGCTTGCCCAGGTGGATTCTTCTGTGGGCGGCAAGGTAGCGGTGGATCTGCCACAGGGCAAAAATCTTGTCGGGGCATTTTACCAGCCGAAGATGGTGCTCATCGATCCTGATGTTCTTAATACCCTTCCTGAACATTTCATAAAGGACGGGATGGGCGAAGTCATCAAATACGGCTGTATCAAAGATGGCTCCCTTTTTGACAGACTCTGTGCGCACAGTTCTTTTGAAGACCTGAAACCCGAGCTGCCGGAAATCATTGCCCGCTGTGTCGACATTAAAAGAATTGTAGTAGAAGCAGACCAGTTTGATACCGGCGAGCGCATGCTCTTAAACTTCGGACATACGCTGGCGCATACAATCGAACAGTATTATAACTATGAGAGGGAAAGCCACGGAGAAGCCGTGGGAATCGGCATGTATCAGATCACCCTGATGGCGGAGGAGAAAGGTCTTACCGGCTCCGGGTGCGCGGATCAGATAAAGAAAGCACTTGAAATATACGGACTGCCGTCCTCCTGCGGACTGCCCGTTACTGATCTGACAAAAGCGATCACTCTTGACAAGAAAAACCTGAACGGGAAACTGAATGTCGTTCTCTTAAAAGAACTCGGCAGCAGCTATGTATATCCGACAGATATTTCCTTCTTCAACAAAGATGGGGCGATATGATCACCGCCCCATCTTTTCTATGACTATTTATCTGTTTTCTGCTTTTTCTCTCATGCCTTTATATACTTTTTCCGCAGTCATCGGAAGCTCTCTGATGGTCACTCCCACCGCATTCTGAATCGCATTCGCAATAGCCGGCGACGGTGTATTGATAACGATCTCACCGATAGATTTCGCACCGAACGGACCTGTCGGCTCATAGCTGCTCTCGAATTCAACCCGGATGTTTCCCACGTCCAACCGGCTGGGAATTTTATACTGCATAAAGGAATTACTGTAATTCTTTCCTTTCGGGCTGTAGACTATGTCCTCAAAGAGCGCCATACCGATCCCCTGGGCAATACCTCCCTCTGTCTGCACACGCGCAAGGCTCGGGTTCACTACAGTCCCGCAGTCCACTACTGCCGCATAATCAACCATCTCAACCACACCGGTCTCCTTATCAATCTCCACCTCGGCAATACCTGCCATAAACGGCGGCGGAGATACCGGAGACGAAAATGCTTCGCTCGCAGAAAGTGCCTCATTGTTAAAACACATCACGCGATTTCCGATTTCTTTTCTTGTGATCGATTCTCCGGTCTTTAAATTGACCACTTCTGCCCCGTTGAATTCAACATCCTCAACCGGACATCCGAGATATTCCGCGCCTCTCTCACAGATCTTGCCGATCAGAGCCTCACATGTCCTTACGACCGCCATACCGGTCACGTAAGTTGTACTCGACGCATAGGAGCCGCAATCATAAGGCGAAATATCCGTGTCAACGCCATGAACAATAATATCCTTTATATCACAGTCCAGGCACTCTGCTGCCATCTGGGAAAGAATCGTATCGCAGCCTGTTCCCATGTCAGTCGCCCCGATCATCAGACTGTAGAAACCGTCGTCATTTACTTTGATCGCGACAGACCCTGTATCCACACTTGAGATTCCTGAACCCTGCATTGCCATGGCTACTCCGACTCCGCGAACTTTCCCGTTGCCCATATCACGGCACGGATACTTGTCATCCCAGCCGATCATTTCTTTCGCACGGGCAAGGCACCGGTCAAGAGCACAGCTCTGTGTCTGTTCTCCGTAGTATGCAGGCATGACATCCCCCTCGCGGACCATGTTCATTTCTCTTAATACAGTCGGATCCATGCCGAGTACCTGAGCCAGCTCATTGACTGCAGATTCTACCGCAAATATTCCCTGTGTTGCACCATATCCCCGATATGCGCCGGCAGACATGACATTTGTATATACTACATCATAAGTGAAGCGGAATGCCTCTGCTTTCCCGTAAAGCGGGATCGACTTGTGTCCGGAAAGCCCCACTGTCGTCGGGCCATGCTCACCAAACGCACCTGTATTGGACAATGTATAGAGATCGATCCCTCTGATATGACCCTCTTTATCTGCTCCAAGACGGACATGCATCTCCATCTCATGCCGTGGTGAAGAAGCGATCAGTGATTCTTCTCTCGTATAGATAATTTTGGCCGGTTTTCCTGTCTTCCATGTGACAAGTGCCGGATAGACTTCCGATACTGATGTCTGTTTCGCACCAAAACCTCCGCCGATACGCGGTTTGATAACGCGCACCCTGCTCTTCGGGATATCCAGTGCATTGGCCAGGATACGACGCACATGGAACGGGACCTGCGTAGATGATACTACATTCAGCCTTCCGTATGTATCCAGATAGGAATACGTACGGAACGTCTCCATCATAGCCTGCTGGTTCGCCTTCGTATGATAGATTCTGTCGATCACATAGTCGCATTCTTCAAGAACTGCCTCAATATCTCCGCTCTCGCTCACATCATGCGCGCATAGATTTCTCTTATTATCGGCCCCTACCGGACAGAGGCTCTTCCAGTTATCTTCCGGATGGACAAGGATCGGATTGTCCTTTGCCTTCCTGAAATCAAGCACGGGTTCCAGCACCTCATACTTGATCTTGACCAGTTTCATTGCCTTTTTCACCGCTTCTTCTGATGTTCCTGCAACGATCGCCGCCGCATCTCCGACAAACCGCATCCGCTGGTCGAGGATCAGACGGTCATATGGGCTGGGCTCCGGATAGGTCTGTCCCGCCATTGTAAAACGTTTGTCCGGACAGTCCTTATATGTAAGGATACATTCAATCCCCGGCACTGCTTCGGCTCTTGCCGTATTGATCTCTTTGATCAGGGCATGGGCATGGGGACTTCTTATGATCTTCACGATCAGACAGTCCGCCGGCGCAAGATCATTGGTATAAACTGCCTTTCCGGTCACAAGCGCTTCTGCGTCTACTTTCGGAACAGCGTGGTTTACCACACGCATATTTTTCCTCTCTTCTGTCACGCTCATACCTGCGCCTCCTTTCCGGAATTCTCCTTCTGTACAGCCATATATTTCCGGATTGCCCGGAGCTGGCTCATATATCCGGTGCAGCGGCAGAGATTTCCCGCAAGATACTCTTTGATCTCCTCCAGATCCGGATCTTCGAGCTCTCTTTTCATCGCCAGTACATTCATAATAAATCCGGGGGAGCAGAATCCGCACTGCTCGCCGCCTTCAGCCGCAAGAAACCTTCCAAACTCAGCAGCTTCTTCCTCCACACCTTCCAGTGTAGTGACTTCGTGACCGTCTATACCCGCTGCAAGTACAGAACAGGACAGTCTTGATCTTCCGTCGATCCACACTGTGCAAAGGCCGCAGTTTGTCGTCTCACACCCGCATTTCACGCTCTTGCACCCGAGGTCTCTCAACACTCCAAGGAGTACTGTGTCCGCTCCCACTTCAGCAGTTACCTGTTTCTTATTTAATGTAAACTGTATTTCCATCCTATCGTTCCTCCGCCAGAATCGAAGTCATCTCACGCCGGATCAGCACCTCTGCCAGATGCCGCCTGTATTCGGCGCTGCCACGCATATTTGATCCATATGTAAATTCCGATGCAGCCTGTCCGGCATAATCAGCGATCATCGCTTCAGAAGCATCCGCCGGGATCTCCCACTGCTTTTCAAGAAGTGCCGCTTTCATCGGTCTGGCCCCCACAGAAAAATACCACGTCTCCTTGCCGTGCACCATTCCGGTCACAACAGAACAGGCGATCACCGGAAAGTCTGTCTTCGTCTGACGGATGGATGCATAGCGGAACTTTCTCTTACTTTTTCTCACAATGACCGATAAGAGGATATCCTTGTCCGGTTTCCGGTTCACAAACTCTGACAGGCGGATCGTACCTCCGTCATAGAGCTCTACAAAAGTATCCAGTGCAAGAAATGCTGTCAGTACATCAGAGAATCCGAATCTGCCGTAAATACTTCCGCCGATAGTCGCCTGATTACGGAACTGTACTCCGACAATGTGACGGACACACTCGGCAATTCCGTCTCCGCACAGATCTTTCAGTGCCTCACACTGTTCAATCTGTCTTAATGTACACATAGCACCAATCCTGATCACATTTCCTTCATCTTCGATCTGGTCAAGCCCCAGACCTGACAGGTCAATTACCGTCTTGACCCGGGCATTTCCGAGACGCATCCACATCATGCCTCCCATCACCCGGCTGCTGCGCGCCTGATTCAGCTCATACGCCTCCTCCAACGACTTGGGTTTCACATAGTTACCGATCGTAATCACAACGGCTCTCCTTTCTTTACTGACATCTGCGAATAAATCCCTCTGCGTGTAAACGTGAAAAAGTAACAGTTCCATGGCTGAACTGTTGCGTAAAAAAAAGTGCAAATGAAATTTTTGTCATTTACACCTGAAGCTTTTGTATTTTATCATGAATATATTTAATTGTCAAAGGATGTCGGCATATTTCTGCCAAACTGCTGTCGACTGATGCTTTTATTATGAATTGACCGCTGGTTGATCGCTTTTCAGACACCTATACAATCGCTTTTCAGATAACAGTTGACACATCGGCATACGGGTGTTATGATTTTTTTAAATAATGAAAGGCAAGATAGAGGTCGCATTTTTCATGAGTATGATGGCGGATGTATCAGGAACAGAGGAAATCATCAGAAAGGGGAAGATGCCGAAAGAATAAGGAGCCTGAAGCCTTATTCTTGGGCATGCCGCTAAGAACGGTATGACTGTCATCGCAGGATGGAGAGCTATCTGATATACGAAAATGTATATTTGGAGACGGCGCATCTTGCCGTTTCTTTTACTGTACAGCACATTTTGTACATACAAACATTCCACATTATTAAAAGGAGGAAAAAAGAATGGCAATTTTCAAAGGTGCAGGTGTAGCGATCGTTACTCCAATGAAAGAGAATCTGGAGATCAACTATGATAAACTGGATGAGATCATCGAGGAGCAGATTGCCGGCGGTACAGACGCTATTATCATCTGTGGTACTACAGGCGAGTCCGCAACCATGACAGAAGCTGAGCACAGCGAGGCAATCCGCTTTGCGATCGAGAGAGTAAATCACAGAATCCCGGTTATTGCCGGAACTGGTTCAAACTGTACAAGGACAGCGATCGAGCTCTCCAGGGAAGCAGAGAAAGACGGCGCTGACGGACTGCTTCTTGTAACGCCGTATTATAATAAAGCAACACAGAACGGATTGATCGCACATTATACCCAGATCTGTAATGAAGTCCAGATTCCGGCGATCCTCTACAATGTGCCAAGCCGTACCGGATGTTCCATCCAGCCGCAGACTCTGACGACACTTGTAAAGAATGTAGACAACATTGTGGGCGTGAAAGAAGCTTCCGGAAATATCGGAACCGTAGCCGAGATCATGCACCTGTGTGACGGAAACATCGACCTGTATTCAGGAAACGACGATCAGGTCGTACCGCTCCTCTCTCTTGGAGGAATCGGTGTGATCTCCGTACTCTCAAACGTAGCTCCTTCCTATGTGCATGACATGGTTTACAAATTCCTGTCGGGCGATATTGCAGGGAGCGCAAAGATGCAGTTAGACGCTATCCCGCTGATCAATGCACTTTTCTGCGAGGTCAACCCGATCCCGGTAAAAGCTGCAATGAACATGATGGGCAAAGAAGTCGGCCCGCTGAGAGCACCGCTGACAGAGATGGAAGACGCACACAAAGAAGTATTAAGAAAAGCAATGGCAGATTTCGGGCTGCTGTAAAACACAAAAGAATTATAAATGGGGACACCCTAAAACTTAATTTGGGACGTAGTAAAATTTGATTTTACTACGTCCCAAATCGCGTTCTGCCCTGTCCCTTTCTGGCTATTTTCTTGTCTTTCCGTAATTGATCAGACCCACTACTCCCGGACCTGCATGAGTTCCGATGCTCGGGCTCACATCATTGATTATTACATTTGTAAATCCGAGTTCTTTTACCATATCAGCCACAGCTTTTGCATCGTCTATACAGTCTCCGTGAAGAACCGCAACCATCCTGTCCTTTCCGTAGGAATCCAGATCCAGCGACTCTTCCAGCCTGGCCACCAGTGTCTTAAGAGATTTCTTGCGTCCTCTCACCGTTCCGTCTGACTTCAGCTCGCCGGTGGACGTCACGACCAGGATTGGCTTGATATTCACAAGGCTTCCCACAACTGCCGTGGTTTTGGACACACGTCCGCCTCTCTGAAGATGGTACAGATCATTTACCGTGAAAGATACATTTACATGATCTCGCTCCTCCATCAGGATATCATAGACTTCCTCCATGCTCTTTCCTTCTTTCCAGAGCTCTACCGCACGGTAAACGGACACTCCCTCACCCAGGGATGCATTCAACGAATCAAACACCATGATCTTCCGGTCCGGATAATCTTCCAGCAGCTCATTTGCCGTCATGACAACATTGTTGCAGCTGCCGCTCAATGCACTGGAAAATGCAATATGGAGTATATTTTTTCCTTCTTTTAAGATTTTTTCAAACTTGTCCCTGATCACCGCCGGATTATTCGCCTGGGACTTTGGCAGTTCACCTTTTCTCATTGTCTCATAAAATTCATGCGGCGGCATATTCAGCTCATCTCCGTATACCGCATCTCCGAATGAATAATACTGCGGGATGATCGTAAGATCATTCTCTTTGATAAATTCCGGCAGCACGTCGGAATTGGAATCTGTTGTGATTACATAATCAGACATAATTTTCCTCCTTAAACTCGTCCTGCAGCTATTTTAACACTATTTTCATATATTTTAAAGCAGGTCAGCATATCATTTTGCAAGGAATGACCTGATTGAAACATTGACCGCGCACCAGCGCCACTGTATAATGAAGAATGCCGGGATATGGCAGCGGATCATCCCGCTGCCGCCCCTTTAAAACAATTTAAAAGGAGTTGATCTTATGCGCCGCAATGATGCGCCGTTTAACGGAAAACAATTCATATTAAATAAAAACACAGGGGAAATCCACGATCTGGACCGTGAATCACCACTGTGCTGTATTGGCAAAATAGATGCCGATAATATTTTTGCCTGTGACACCTATGCAGAAGCCGTGCTGTTTGCATCCGTGCTGGGAATCACAAGGAACGGATGCGCTCACTGTATTCCGGAGCATCATAGAGATTAATTGATCCCAAGATACTCCTCCAGGCAGAGTTTATTCTCATATATCTCTGCTGCCGCTTCTTTTCCTACATAACGATAGTGCCACGGTTCATAGATAATACCGGTGATATCGCTTTTATCAGCAGGATAGCGAAGGACAAATCCGTACTTCCAGCTGTTCTTCATCAGCCATTGCTGGACTGGTGTATTTTCCTGCTCTGTGTCCAGCTGCTGATAGCTGACATCTACAATGTCCGGTAGGACGCACAGATCAGAGGATCAAATCCTGCTGCCCGGCAGTCGTCCATCATCTTTACACATAATCCATGCTGTTGTCACATTGATCATAGTAAGTCCCGCAATCAAAAGGAGAATCCAGGATATGGGCCATGTAAATTTAAAATACGACAATTTCTGTTCCATATAGTATCGGATCATCAGAAGAATACCCATCCCCACAGTCAGCAAAAGTCCCACAGTGAAGAGACAATAATAACCTCCTTCTGCCTGTATCATGATCCGCTTTTGCTTTTCTGTCATGCCTACGCTTTCCATGATCTTCAGCTCTTTTTCCCTTGCGAGAATGCCTGTGACCATCACATTAAAATAGTTTGTAAAGCCTGCCAGTAAAAGGACAGCACTGATACTGCCAAGGATCAGCCTGTTTCTCTGTATCTCAGAAGCCGCCTCAGTCATCAGATCAGACTTGCTGATGCAGAAGATCCCGGCTTCTCCGGTTCCTTCATCAAATGCCGTTTCCGTTATCCGGCTCCGGCGCTGGTTTTCTTCGGAAATAATCTTCTGTATCGAGGTTTTCACAGAAGGTTCTTTCGCATGATCCACGTTCAGCTCCATGTATAGAGTTTTTTTCTCTGTGGGAATCCTTTGGAATCCCTTTTCGCTGATCAGGAAATACAGACCTCCTTCTGAACCGTGCCAGGTCTGCCGGATCTCCGGGAAATCTTCCCTTCGGTTATCAAGATACCCGCATAGAGTAAAGTCCTCTGACTGTTTCATTTGGAAATCCCCTGCTTCTTCCTGTTCTGTCTGTTCCTGAGCTGTCATGTTATTCCATCGGATCCTGTCTTCCCGCGATATCATTGTCTTAAAATAAACAGGCTCCCCTATACTTTCTTTCACCAGCTTTTCCTGTGCGGCAGACAATGCATGATCATGAAGGATCAGAACTCCGGTGCCATTCTCAAGAGAATCCATGTCAACAGGAAGGCTGTTTGTTTCCACATATTTTTTCAGAGATTCAATCTCATCCTCCTTCAGGATCTGGACCACATCCTGATCCCATCCTTCGATCATTTCATCTTCAGCGTCCTCTGCGAGAAATACCTGATCCAGCGGACGGATTCCTTTTTTAGAGATCACAGTGTAAAGATAAGCGCCTTCCATGATATAAGACTTGTCCGTATCAACTCCATCTATCTCCATCAGTTCTTTTCTGACCTCCAAAGATATTGGAGAGAATTCGTCATAATCATTATCATACAGCAGATCAAAACAGTCTCCTTCTGTCAACATGGGATCCTGGCCTGCATCCCGCGTCTGATATTCCTCTCCATATCCCTGCTCACGTCGGGAAGTGCTGAACTGACCCGCGATCAGGAAATCCGGACGCTGTTCAATGACATGTACATAGTCGCTTCCAGCTGTAATCACAACAGCTCCAAGAAAAGCTTCCAGACCAAGGAAGAGAGAAAGCACGGTCAGAAGGAACTGTTTCCTGTGACCGGAAATATTTCTCCACGCCAGATAACACATTTCCCCGGCAGAGGTCCGTTTTCTTTTCGTGAAAACCGGATTTCTTTCCTTGTGAGATTGTTTTTTGCCCTGCGTTCCTGTGTATCCGGTACTTTCCACACAGGACATCCTTACTGTTCTTACGATCACTCCGGATGACGCTGCCAGAAGGATCCCGTCCGTAAAGAGGACGGATAATAAGAGGATGACCGGATGGAAAAGACAAAACCCTTCAGCGCCTCCTGTTTCTCTGAAATACTGACTGTTCAGGATTGCCGGGATAACTCCCGCCAGCAAAATGGCAGACAAAGCCGCACCGGCCGCTGTTCCGAGAACGAGGATCCGCCGGATCTGACTGTAGTAGATTTTGGAAAGCTGTCTTTGCGTCGCGCCGATCGTGTTTAAGAGTCCGAGTTTCCGGATATCCCCTGCCATTGAGATCTGAAGCACATTATGGCACAGGAAGAAGACGCCGCACAAAGTAATAACAGCTCCGAGAACCGCCATGCCATAGCCGCCCGTCATGCCCGCCACTGCCTGATATCCCGCCGTATCGGTTACCGTGATTTTCTGATACTGATCCTTCATAGGCAGATCTTCATACAGCAGTTCTTCTGTTTCCTGCCAGCCAAGCCGGTCTGACTGACGGAAGACCAGATCTGCTTCATCATCAGGATGAATGCCCCAGGCCTCCAGCTTTTTCTCTGAAATATAACCCGGAGCAGCCTCATTACTGTGATCAGTAAACCAGCCGCTCAGGGAAAATGTTTCTTCCGAACTCTGAAAAATTCCGATGGAAACATTGAGAGGGATCTCCATGCCCTCCTGAGGCCTGGTAATTCCCAGAGCTTTCAGCGCCTTTTCGGAAAGCATGATCTCAGACTCTTTTTCAGGATAACTTCCCCGAATCTTTGTATAGGCTGGACGAAGCAGATCCTTCCATGCATCCGGATCTGCCCATCTGATCGTACAGACCGTGGTCTTTTCACTCTCAGCACCGGAATCCTTTTCTGCAGCCGTCGCCGCTCCCACGGTAAAACATCTGCCCGTCTGTTTTATATAATCCAGGGATTTAAGTGATGCATATTGGGACGCAGTTCCGCTTTCCACAACTCCGGACGCAGCCGTTCCATTCTCCCGTATCATACTTAACTCTTCCGAACGGATCTTTCCCCGGGAAATACCGAACACCATTGTCAGGGTGATAATGCTCAAAACCACCGTCATAAAAAGGATCCGGTTTCTCCCTTTCGCCGATCCGGCAAATGAAACAGCAAGCATACGGATCACATTTCGGTTATCATTGGGAGTGTAGTTTCTTCTCTTCATACCTGCACCTCCTGCGTGAAACCCGCGGCAGTGTCACAGATCCGTCCGTCTGACATCCGGATGATCCGGTCAGCCATCTGGGCTACTTCCTCCTGATGGGTGACAACGATTACTGTCTGGTGGAATCGAAAGGCGCAGGATCTCAGAAGACCTGTTACTTCCATTCCGATAACGGAGTCCAGATTCCCTGTGGGTTCATCTGCCAGCAGGACAGCCGGTTTCGTCAGCATCGCTCTTGC
This sequence comes from Candidatus Mediterraneibacter faecipullorum, assembly GCA_019119675.1. Classification (GTDB taxonomy): domain Bacteria; phylum Bacillota; class Clostridia; order Lachnospirales; family Lachnospiraceae; genus Mediterraneibacter; species Mediterraneibacter faecipullorum. The sequence continues at coordinate 27,149 of DWWO01000110.1, forward strand.
GATCGCGGTTCTCTGCTGCTGACCGCCGGAAAGAGTGCCGGGGAGCCTGTCTAACTTATCTGCCAGACCGAGAAGCTCCGTGATCTCTTCAAAAAATGGTTCATCTATGCACTGTCCGTCCAACCTGAGCGGAAGAACAATGTTTTCATAGACACTGAGAGACGGGATCAGATTATACTGTTGAAATACAAACCCGATATTCCGTCTCCGGAATACTGTACGTTCCTCCCTGTCCAGATCTTTCAGGCTGATCCCACGGATCCAGACTCCGCCGAAATCGGGTACATCCAGCCCACCCAGCATATTCAGCAGAGTGGTCTTTCCACTGCCCGAGGTTCCGACTACTGCGAGAAATTCACCTTCCTCTGCTGTCAGTGACACACCGTCCAAAGCGCGGACTTCATAGGTGTCAGTGACATAATATTTCTTCAGATTTACTGCATTTACCATATCCATATCTAAATCTCCTATAGCTGTTTTTCTTTAGTGTAAACAGTAAATCTTACAAATTCCTGACAGCCTTCGCAAAGCAGCCTCATACAGGAAGATTCATTTCGAGCAGAAGTCCGGGATTCATTCTCTTTGAGATCATAAAACCGCCGTGGAGATTTATGATCTCTCTTGCAAGGTAAAGCCCGATCCCGAACCCTTCCTGCCCTGTCACACGCCTGCCTCTGTAAAATCTGCGGAAGATCTGGTTTTCTTCCCCCGCATCTATACCGATCCCGTAATCCCGCACCTGAAGTTTCAGATACATTTCATTCTGCTTCAGAGAAACTTCTACCGTGCCGCCTGATTCACTGTATTTCATTGCGTTGTCAAGGACATTGAAGACCGCCTCCCCCAGCCAGTTGGAATCGTGAATACAGACGGCCTGTTCCGGCATGGTAATATGGAACCGGATTTGTTTTTTCTCCGCTCTGTTCTGGATTTGCCCAAATGTGTTCTGGATCGTCTTCAGCAGATCCCTCTCATTTTTACGGATCTGGATGATATGTTGTTCCAGACGAGCCATCTTTACGAAGCTGTCTACCAGAAAATGTAGTTTTCTCTCACTTTCCTCCAGAGCCGTTACATACTGCAAACTGATCTCTGCATTACTTTCCTGTTCTCCTTCTCTTGTCTTCGGCTCAGTTATTTCTGCCATATCCTTTAGGAAACCGGTGTAACTTTCAATATTGGTCAGAGGTGTCCGCATCTGGTGTGCGATTTCCGAGATCAGTTTCTGGATTTCATCCCTGCTCTTCTCCGCCTCTTTTCTTCTGCCATCCAGCATCTCCTGTATACGCACAAGCTGATTTTCTATCCTCGCAAGCAATAACTCATCGCCCGGAGCAGTAGTACGGAGCTTTCGGCCTGCCAGAATATCCTCCGTCATCGCCGCCGCTTTCTCCAGCTCTTCCATACGAAGTTTTCTCTGACGGATATATATGATACTTCCGCCTGCTGCAATTCCGATCATGAAAGCAATCCATGCTGCAATATCCATCGTTTTATTCCCCCATTCGGTAGCCCAGGCCGAAAACATTTCTGATATGTGACTGCTCACGTCCCAGCTTTTTCTTCAGCCGGCTGATCGTAACGCTTAATGTATTTTCCTCCACAAACTCTCCGTCAATACCCCAGATCCGGTCCAGAATGTTCTCCTTTGTCAACACCTGATCCTGATTAGCCATAAAAAGCTCGAGCAATTGATATTCCTTCGCTGTCAAAGAGATTTCTTCATCGTCAGAAAATACCTGCTTTTTCTCCGGATATAGGGTGATGTCTCCGCAGGTAAGGACAGAGCCCTCTCTATTTCTCTTAAGCACCACTTCGATTCGTTTCAAAAGCACCTTCATTGAAAAGGGCTTTACCACATAATCATCCGCCCCGGTGTCAAAAGCCGCCAGCATATCTTGTTCCTCATCTCTGGCGGTCAGAAAAATCGCCGGTACATCTTTTTCGGCTTTTAGTTCCCGATATAATTTCAATCCATTTCCGTCCGGAAGTCCGATGTCGATCAGGAACAAATCGATGCGGTCAACAGACAGAGCCAGTGCCTCCTCCCGGGAATGCGCGCAGGTTGTGTCATATCCCTTGTCTGTCAGCATTTTGTTCAGCGCCTGATTTAAAAGGCGGTCATCTTCTATAATTCCTATCATCATAATTTCAAATTCCTCACTCCGGTCACTTATAAATCTGATTATACTTCTATTAATAAAATAACCACTTTTTTACTCTTCGTTTTGATAAAACAAAAGCCTTGAAAACAGCAATTTTACGCTGCTTCCAAGGCTTTTCAATAGCAGGGGATGAGAGAATCGAACTCCCACCAAAGGTTTTGGAGACCCCTATCATACCATTTGACCAATCCCCTGTATCGTGGCCCGCTCTCCGCAAGCCACTTGTATAGTATACTGTGAGAAATATCATTTGTCAAGAATTTTTCTTTCTTTTTGAGTATAAAAATAATCCCTTTTCTGGAATTATATTTATTCGATATTTTTTAGTATCCTTCGAATAGTCTCTTCATCTTCTTCCAGCTCATCAGCGATTTCTTCAATTGCTTTGCCTTTGGCAAGCTTCTTCTTTACCTGCTGACTAAGATGTTTTTCTATTCCTTTTTCAATCCCGAGTTCTTCCACATAATCGCTCAGATTGCACATTTGGTTCAACTCCTCTCCCATATCATTTTCCATCGGTATGTCAAATTCATGTTCCAACTGATATATCTTCACCCCGGTTTCAAGTCTCGGAGATAAAAGTATGCCGAACATATAGCGATGAGCCTGCGGATGAATCGCATTCACCTGCAGGCTGCCCAAACTTTATCAAAACTCTGTAATTTATAAATCCGATTTTTTCAAAATTGCTTTCTTCCACACGGACTACCTCAGTTTCTCCATCAGCGATTCCCCGATCGTTCCCTCCGGCATCTTCACGCCGAAGTTATCCGCTACTGTCGCGCCGATCACAGCGAATGTATCCGTCTCCGGGAGTTCACCGTTTCCGCTCATAGACGGGGAATATGCGAGGAACGGCACTTTTTCTCTTGTGTGGTCAGTGCCTGTATAGGTCGGATCATTCCCGTGGTCTGCCGTGATGATCAGCAGGTCATCGTCTTTCAGAAGCGGCAGGAGATTCCCGAGATTTACATCGAACTTCTCGATTTCTTCCGCATAGCCCTGGGGATTTCTTCTGTGTCCCCACAGCGCATCGAAGTCTACCAGATTGACAAAGCACAGACCGTGGAAATCTTTCTGTGCCAGCTCAATCGTCTGCTCCATCCCGTGGACAGAACTTTTGGACTTATACGCCCCGGTGATGCCCTCGCCGTCGAAGATATCCCGGATCTTTCCTACTGAGATCACGTCCAGCCCGGCGTCCTGCAGAGCGTTGAGAGTGGTCTTTCCAAAGGGCTTCAGGGCGTAGTCGTGACGGTTGCTTGTACGCTTAAACCCGCCTTTTTTCTTTCCCACATAAGGGCGGGCGATGACGCGTCCCACACGCCATTCATCTTTCATAGTGATCTCTCTTGCAATCTCACAGCAGCGGTACAGTTCATCCAGACCGAACGTCTCTTCATTTCCGCAGATCTGCAGGACAGAATCTGCCGACGTATAGACGATCATATGCCCTGTAGCGATCTCCTCCTCGCCGAGTTCATCTAAGATTTCTGTTCCGCTGGCACTCTTGTTTCCGATCACTTTATGTCCTGTCCTCTTCTCCAGCTCCGCGATCAGCTCCGGCGGGAACCCGTGCTCTGTAAATGTCTTAAACGGCTTTGTGACTTCAAGCCCCATCATTTCCCAGTGTCCTGTCATTGTATCCTTGCCCCGGCTCTTCTCGTTCAGCTTTGCGTAATACCCAAGGCTCTTCTCCACCGGCTCTACCTGTTTTAAAGGCGTCAGGTTCGCCATGCCCATTTTCTGAAGATTAGGCATGTAGAAACTGTCCACCGACTGTGAGATATGCGCCAGTGTATTAACGCCCACATCCCCGAATTCCGGGGAATCCGACATAGCTCCCACGCCGAGGGAATCCATGACAATGACAAATATTCTCTTATATTTCTCCATACTCAGCCCTTCCTTTTCGAGATTTCTTTCCCTCTATACTTATTATTCTATCACTCTTCCCAGAATATAGAAATGTCTCCTCACATAATCAGGGCTTACAAATCCCGCACGGTTCATATCCTTCCTCAATCAGTTCATCCCGTGTGCCCGTGATCTCTCTTTTATTTTTCTCTTTGATATCGTCCACGCTGGAACAGTCCGGCGCATGAAATTTGTCTGTATTCTCATTTATTATATAGGTGTGTTCCTCTGACTGCGATTTGTTTTCCTGAGATGGAGAATCACTGCCCTGCACCGATTGTCCGTTTTCGGATTCTGAGCTCTCCCAGTTCTCTCCTGTGGCGTAATTGATCGTAATCTGCGGCTGTACATTATATACATATACATTGAAACAGATTCCGGCCCCGTCGTCCTCTACCGACTCAGCCTCCATCTGTACGCCCGAAGCGACCAGATCCTCTCCCTCGAAAATGGGCGTCACCCGGTATAACACATGATTGTCCGTCTCATGGATATAATCGGCAATCATATTTTCAAAAGGCAGCATTCCTTCCGTGTTCATATAGCGGGTTCCTGTAATGAGATTTTCCTCATTGGCATTCTCTCCGGTGAGCTGGAATCCGATCAGGTGGCAGCGGTTGTACACATATCCGCCGTCTACATTGTCGTACTTTTCATTCTCCCAGCCGGTGGGCTCTACGCTGCTGATGCTCTCCCGTTCTTCCGTGGGCATGGTCTCTTCTCCCACGCATGCCTCCGCTTCGCCGCATCTTCCCATCTCATCCAGTTCACTGTACTCTTCAAATGGCACTGTCGTAAGTTCGTAGTCCTCGAACTCCGGCTGGTTGTCATTGATCTCCACATACGGCTCCCCGCTGTACTCCGGCACTTCTTCCACTGTGTCAGCAGTCTGCACTGAGGAACTGCTGTCTGAACTATTGTCGGCGGTATTACCACTGTACGCGGTGTCCACGTCCGGGCTGCCGCAGGCTGCAAGCAAAAAGGCAAGCAGCAGAGAGCACCATATCGCTCTTATCTTTTTCCCTGTTTTCATCTTCACATTCCAACTCCTTATTTCGCTTTTAACGCTTTTCCACACACACCAAACAGTATAATCGTTATCCTTCTTAATTCTGCCATCTTTCCGTATGCTGACATAAGAATATATTTGCCATACAGATACACCACGCTCACTGTAAATTTCCTTTTCATCATGCATGCGCTGATAAAAATCAAAAGACATTGTAATTTTTGTCTGTTTTTCATTATTTCAACAAAATCATACATCTGTTTCAACTGCATTTCAACAGAAAAACAGATCATAGAAAAAACAATGCCGCACCGGTATTTTCTCACCCGATGCGGCTCTGGTTTCCATTATTTATTCTTGTTCGTTTATCTTCCATTCCGGAAATCCCTGCTTTTTCTCTCCGGCTGCCTCACCGGTACTCTTACCGGCACCGGCTCCGGGATCAGTCCGGGAATCAGCCCGTTTAAGACTTCTTTCACTTTCTTACCGATACCACTGTTAACCAATCTATAATAATATTCCAAAGACATAAACCATACCTCCTGCGAATGAATCACCAAAATGAAAATGTCTGTTTTATGTTACGTTTGCATTTTAACAGAAGAATCTGGTTTTGTCAGTGACTTTATCACTTATTTTAGAATTGTTTATACTTCTTTCATTTTATTATCCCTATTCTTTCGCCCTCTCATAGAGAAATTTCACATGATCGTATACTTCCGAGAAGTCGATCTCCAGCTCCCCGTTCCAGATTCCGACCGGAACCTTTGCATCAAAGCCGTAGATCACCGGATATTCATCATGCTCAAAATCATATACGATAACCTTCTTTTTCGTGGGATCGATCATCCAGTATTCCCGCACGCCCGCGTTCAGATATTTATTCAGCTTGATCACGGAATCTTTCTTCTTCGTCGATTTTGACAGTATCTCAATGATAAAATCCGGGGCACCGTACACACACCGGTTGATAATCTTGTCCCTGTCGCACACGATGAGCACATCCGGCTCTACCATCGTTTTTTCATCACAGTCAAGCTGCACATCCATTGGCGCGATCATCGGCATACATTTCCCGCCATTATTCAGCACGTGCTGAAGCAGCCTGCTGTATATGTAGCCACCGATGAGCTGATGGGCGGACGTCGGGGAGGACATGTAGTAGATCACGCCGTCAATCAGCTCCAGACGCACATCGTCCGGGAACTGATAGTAATCCTCCAGTGTGTATTCTCCCTGCTTCTTTACATTATACGGTCTGGCTGACTCTCTCACTGCCACAGGCTGCTCCTCACCCAGCACACTCTCCAGAGCCATGATCGTATCATATCTGGGCGTCAGCGTGATCCCGCCGAGTACTTTCTGAACCGTTCCCACCGGCAGGCCTGACCGCTCCGCTATCTGTGCATAAGTAAGGCCGAGCTCCTTCTTTCTCTCCTGCATCTCCCTGATCGTCATAAGCACACTTCTCCTTTCTGCTTCTGTAGAAAGCTTCCCGAGGCCCGATCCTCACCACAGGATCTTTTCGTGTCCTTATTATACAGCATAGAGATCTATATGCCAACTTCTTTTATCCACATTTTATCCAAAATATATCCTCTATTCATCCATTTATACACATTTATCTCTTTTTGGATAATTTTGCTTCCTTCTTGAATTTTCCCCTCTTTCTGTCTAAAATAGACCGTGACTATACATATACGGATACGGAGGTAACCATCTTGAAAACAATACTGATCGTAGATGATGATGTATATATCGGCGATATGCTGGAAGAACTTCTCACAAAGGAAAACTATGCTGTGGGGCGCGCCTACTCCGGTACGGAAGCGCTCCTGTATCTTTCTTCCCGCCGTCCGGATCTCATCCTGCTGGATCTGATGCTGCCGGGTTTAAGCGGCGAGGAGCTTCTTCCGCTCATCAAAGATATCCCTGTGATCATTGTAAGCGCAAAAGCTGAAGTCTCCGATAAAGTGGATCTCCTTCTGGGCGGGGCGGCAGATTATGTTACTAAGCCCTTTGACACTTCCGAACTTCTGGCACGCATCACTGTACAGCTCAGGAAAAACACCGGCCAAAAATCATCCGGAATCCTCTCTTTCGATGCGATCCGTATGAATACAGATACCCGTGCCGTAACAGTCGCGGACGCACCGGTCAGACTGACACAGACCGAATATGCCATACTAAAATTACTCATGGCAAATCCGTCACAGGTCATCACGAAATCTGTAATACTGGACCGGATCAGTGAAGATACGCCCGACTGTACTGAAAGCTCCCTGAAAGTCCATATCAGCAATCTCAGAAAAAAGCTGAAAGCTGTCGATGGGAAAGACTATATCGAAGCTGTCTGGGGAATTGGCTTTAAGCTGAACGAAGAACTGTAATCTTAACTATTTCTTTACTGTTTCCTTAACCGCTTTCTTAACCACCGCACGATAGAATGCACAGTGTCAGATAAAGATAGTAACATTAAGGAGGCTGAAATTATGGATTATATTCTGACAGCCCGGTCACTGGGTAAACGCTATAAGAACTTTAAAGCGCTGAATGACTTCTTCATCCATGTTCCCAAGGGAGCCATCTACGGATTTGTGGGAAAGAACGGCGCAGGAAAGACTACATTTATCCGCCTTGTCTGCGGACTTCAGGAGCCTTCTGCCGGGAGCTATGCCATCTACGGAACTGAAAACAACGATCCCGGCATCGCCAGATGCCGCCGTAGAATGGGCGCGGTAGTAGAGACTCCGTCTATCTATCAGGACATGACAGCCGAGGATAACCTAAAAGAGCAGTACCGCATCATCGGTCTGCCGTCCTTTGACAGCATCCCGGAACTGCTCCGGCTTGTCGGGCTTGAAAACACAGGCAAGAAGAAGGCAAAGCACTTCTCTCTCGGCATGAAGCAGCGGCTCGGCATAGCGATCGCACTGGCAGGGAATCCTGACTTTCTCATCCTCGACGAACCTGTCAACGGACTGGACCCCCAGGGCATCATTGAGGTGAGGGAACTGATCCTGAAGCTGAACCGGGAGAAAGGGATCACCTTTCTCATATCCAGCCACATTCTGGATGAGCTCTCCCGCCTCGCCACCCACTACGGTTTCATCGACAGCGGGCACATGATAAAAGAAATGAGCGCTGCCGAACTGGACGCTGCCTGCCGCAAATGTATCCGCGTACAGGTATCCGACGTCCGTGCCCTCTCACGGGTACTCGATGAAATGAATCTGGAATACAGTATCCTCTCCGATACAATGGCGGACATCTTCGCCAAAATCAACATATCACAGCTTGCGCTCGCCCTTGCAGATCAAGGATGTGACATCATCTCTCTTGATGAGCGCGAGGAAAGCCTTGAGAGCTATTATGTCAATCTGATCGGAGGAGGAAATCGAAATGAGTAGACTGTTATCCGCGGACTTCGCGAAATTAAAGAAGAATAAATTTTTCTGGATCTGTATGATCGGGATGTTTTTATTTGGGGTATTTATGGCCGTAATGGATTACATTTCCACACGCCAGTATGGAGATTATGAAGCACAGATCACAAATATTCTCTTTATCTATGCACTCACAGTTGCTATCCTCATCCCCGCATTTGTCAGTCTTTTTGTGGGAACAGAATACAGTGACGGCACCATACGCAACAAAATGATCATCGGGCACACGAGGACCTGTATCTATCTGTCTAACATTATTGTCTGCTCTGCCGCCGGGCTCGGGTTCTGCATCAGCTACATCATAGGTGTATTGGTTATTGCACTGCCTTTCTACACGATTGATCCGGTTATTCTGCAAGGCACTGTGATACTGGTTTTATGCAGTTTTGTTATGTCTATCGCATTTACTGCATTGTGCGTCATGACCGCATTGCTATGCCAGAATAAAGCTCTGACGTCTGTTATCAATATCCTGGCCGCCTGCTTCCTGCTCGTTATTTCACTCTATATCATGAGCAGGCTGCGCGAGCCTGAAGTTTATTCGGGTTATACATTAAGCCCGGAAACCGGCGAGATTGAGATGTCTGAGGATGAACCAAATCCTGACTATCTGCGCGGAACCGAAAGGGAACTATACCAGTTTTTCAATGATTTCCTGCCCACCGGACAGGCGGTAAACATCTCAGGTCAAGGCGAACTCTCACAGTCCCCCGGACTGCTTGCCGCTTACTCCGCAAGTATCATTATCGTATCTACCGGAGTCGGGATGTTTGTATTCAAGAAGAAAGATATAAAATAGACAGTTTACACGTAACAGTAAAGACTGCAGACTGACTGTAACGGAGGAATTAACATGGTATTCTGGCTTTGCTGCCTGATCGGCATATTGATACTCATCATTTTCATACTGATCATTAAGATCTGTCTGCTGAAAAAGTCAGCAGATGAAATCGCTGACGCCTTTGCCGACCGGGTATCATCAGATACCAATGCCCTGATCGACATTTCCAGCCGCGACCGGCACATGAGAAAACTGGCTGACAGCATCAACAGGGAACTCCTGCTGCTTCAGGACGACCGCCGCCGCTGTCAGCAGGGCGACCAGGATCTAAAAAATGCCGTCACTAATATTTCCCATGATCTGCGCACACCCCTGACTGCCATCTGCGGTTATCTGGATCTTCTCGACCGGGAGGAAACGTCCAATGCAGTCAGCCGCTATCTGAAGATCATCAGGGGACGCACGGAAAATATGCGCCAGCTCACAGAAGAACTGTTCCGCTATTCGGTATTTACTACGGTTTCCGGCGGGACTCCCGATGAACCGGTAATCCTCAACCGTTGTCTGGAGGACAGCATCTCAGCCCTTTATGCCTCTCTGAAACAGAAGCATATCACGCCTGAAATAACCATGCCGGAACAGAAAATAAGCCGGATGCTTAACCGCAATGCCCTCTCCCGTATCTTCGGAAATATTATTAATAATGCGGTCAAATACAGTGACGGAGATCTTATCATCACCTTAAGTGAAGATGGCGAGATCACTTTCACCAATCATGCATCTCAGCTTGACGAAATCAAGGTAGGACGTCTCTTTGACCGTTTCTACACTGTGGAGACTGCTTCAGCAGAGTCGACCGGGCTCGGACTCTCTATCGCAAAAGTGCTGACCGAGCAGATGGGCGGGAAAATTTCGGCGGACTATGAGGACGGAATGATACGGGTGAAGGTACACTTCCCGAAAAGTTAACGTTTTTATGTAATCAGCCTCCGTAAACAGGTTTCCCGGTCTGACTACAGAACCGCTTTCCGCCGGACAATAATGCTCCGGATAATATTAAAATCTCAGCTCCACCGGACATCTCACAAGCGCCGCTGTCATTCCTTCCCGTATACATTTGCCCTGTATCAGATTCCCTGCACTGCAGCTCAGCCGCGCCGCCCGTTCGCATACGTTGTCTACCCCGGTCACTTTCTCCACAAAGTCCGAACCAGTCGAAACATCCTGTACCTGCCCGAGTTCCCCGGCAGTGTATGTCACAAAAGGAATATGGTACTTTTCACAAAGCTGAAGGATAGCAGACTCATCTTTCTTCAAATCTATGCTTGCCACACTCTTCACCTGACTGATATCAAGTCCGTTTGCTCTGAGAATGTCCAGAAATCCTTTTTCCAGAACAGAATCATCTATTTGTTTTCTGCATCCGATCCCCGCGGCAATATTTCCGAGCAGAAGGATCAGCGTACACCTGGCTGCATTCATTTTGCATCTTTCATTTTGTCTTTCCTGTCCCGGAGTGTCTGTTACAATTATCCGGGAGGTATACTGCTCTGTTTCTTTCAGGGACTTGCATAGAACAAGCTCCTGCGGCAGAGTCCCCATGACCCTTACAGGCAAAGGTTCCTCGTCTGAATTTCCTGCAGCCGTGTCTTCTATATAAAATGCAATCTTTTCTCCGTTCAGCACTGCCGCCGATATATTCTTTGCAGCCTCCCGGTCCGTGATCACCAGACCGTTCTTTTTGGCAAATACATCTACCGCAAACTTCCCCTGCACATCCGTAGCAGTCGTGTGGATCGACACTGCCCCGAGCAGCTCCGCGATCTCATCCGCCAGAGAAACCGCCCCTCCGACATGACCGGAGAGCAGCGGGATCACATACTCCCCCTTTTCATCGATCACCAGTACGGGAGAATCCGTGTATTTATCCTTCACCCACGGAGCAATATAGCGCACGGCAATTCCCGCCGCTCCGATAAAGATATACGCTGCCTGTCCCCAGCTGCCGCCGATCAGTGTCCTTTTGTCGGCCGGAAGAGGAGAGATCCCTCTCCCCGCATATTTTTCCGGCGCATATCCGCCGCACCTCCCGGGAGCCTCCTCAGGTCCGAAAGCTCCCCGTATTTTTTCACACAACCGCCTGTTTAATTCCGTCCCCGCAGCCGTAAAGCTGAGGATGATCACATCCATGCCTTTCAAAATGTTCATCACATCCGTCCTCTATTCTGAATCTTCCGCTGTGCTGTACCGTCTTGATACTCCCCCCGGCTTACAGCCGCAGTCCTTTGATGTCTTTGATTCTGGACAATATCGTATTGCAGGTACACGCGACCACACCCGGCAGATTGTCCATTGTATTAAAGATCAATTCTTCCATCTCCTCATTGGAGGATGCCACTGCATGGACATGGAGCCTGCTTTTTCCTGTCACACGGTAAATCTGTGTGATCGTATCGTTCTTTTTCAAAATCTCCGCAACTTCCGCCAGCATATCCGGCTTTGTCTCGATCTCAAAATAGCAGGAAACCGCGCCGCTGATCTTCTGCGGATTAATGATCGTCGTGTATTCTTCAATGATGCCTTTCTGCTCAAGCGCCTGCACGCGCATTTTCACAGCCACCCGTGAAATCCCGACCTGCTGCCCGATCTCCGAGTATGACATTCTCGCGTTCCGGATCAGCAGGCTGACGATCTTCTGATCCAGCTCGTCCAGTCCGGCCATAAACATACGCAGCACCTCCTTTGCAGTTCATATTATAAATATACAAAAAATAATAGTCAACGTTGACATTCTATCTTCCGGGAATTATTATATATTACGAATGTTAATTATAAACTTACGAAAAGAAAGATGTGGATTGAAATGGAAAATGAACTGACACATGGTCCTGTCATGAAAACGATGCTGAAGTTCGCCGTCCCGATGATACTCGGAGATCTGCTGCAGCAGTGTTACAATATTGCAGATACGCTGATCGTGGGACGTTTTCTCGGAGCGGACGCCCTCGCCGCGGTCGGTTCGGCGTTTTCTCTGATGACGTTTTTAACTTCGATACTTCTCGGACTTGCCATGGGAAGCGGAACCGTATTCTCCATCCGCTTCGGCCAGAAAGACGAGACAGCGCTGAAGGAGGGGGTGCTGGCGTCTTTCGTTCTCCTCGGAGTCGTGACAGTCATCCTGAATATTCTCGTCTTCGCCGGTGTCGACTGGATCATCTGGTTTCTGCGCACACCGGATGAACTGACCGTGTTAATGAAAGATTACCTGATCGTGATATTTGCGGGGCTGGCCGGAATCTTCCTGTATAACTTCTTTGCTTCTCTTCTACGCTCCCTGGGGAACTCCGTCGTTCCTCTTGCCTTTCTGGCAATATCCGCAGGATTGAACATCATACTTGATCTGCTGTTCGTCGCTGTACTGAACCGCGGCGTGGCAGGCGCTGCAGAGGCGACCGTCATCGCCCAGTATGTATCAGGAATCGGAATCGCGGTTTATACAAAGATCAGATTCCCTCATCTGCTCTGCCTGGACGGAAGAATATGCCTGCGCAGATCGCGCATAAAAGAGATTACCAATTTCTCCGCCCTCACCTGTTTGCAGCAGTCGATCATGAACCTCGGGATCCTTGCCGTACAGGGGCTTGTCAACAGCTTTGGCACGACGATCATGGCCTCGTTTGCCGCAGCGGTAAAGATCGATGCTTTTGCCTATCTCCCGGTACAGGATTTCGGAAATGCATTTTCAATCTTCATCGCGCAGAATTACGGCGCAGGACAGACCGGGCGTATCAAAAAAGGAATCCGGGCGGCAGTTGCGACATCTGTCGGTTTCAGTCTGGTCATTTCACTGCTTGTCTGTATATTTGCCGGGCCTCTGATGTCACTGTTTATTGACTCAGGTGAAACCGCTGTTATATCCGAGGGCGTCCGCTATCTGCGCATCGAAGGCGCTTTCTACGCACTGATCGGTATCCTCTTCCTGCTCTACGGACTGTACCGTGCATTGGGAAAACCGGGGATGTCTGTGGTCCTGACAGTCATGTCTCTCGGAACCCGTGTAGCCCTTGCCTACGCACTGTCCGCTCTCCCTGTTTTCGGGGTCGCGGGAATCTGGTGGTCTGTTCCCGTCGGCTGGTTCCTCGCGGATGCTCTGGGAATCGGATATTATCTTATAAGACACAAAAAGCTGGTCCCGTAGACCGGCTTTTTGCATATAAAACGCCGGACCGGACCAGTATAAGTCTTTCAGCCGGCTCATCCCACCAACAGCCAGTTGGCCCGGAACGGACGCATCAGGTTCCAGTACCTTGCTCCGGACAGCCCGAACTCTCTGATCAGCTCCCACTTCGCAGTAATACTCCGTACGTCCTCAAACCATACAATGTGTTCCATCCCGTTCTTCCGGTATGTGAACCACGGGCTCTGCGATATCCGCGCATATTCAATGGAGGCTCCGTTTTCTGATGCTGTCTCCACAGCCTCTGCATTCCCGATCGATCTTGCCCTGGTAATCCCTCTCTCATAAGGCAGTGTCCAGTCATATCCGTAATTCGGGATGCCCAGTATAAGCTGCCCCGGCTGTATCTGTGTGACAGCATACTCCACCACTTCGCGTACTTTATCGAGCGGGGCTACTGCCATAGGCGGTCCGTAAGTATAGCCCCACTCATAAGTCATGAGAAATACGGCATCTGCATTCTGCCCCAGCAGGGCATAGTCCACTCCCTCTACAAGGATCCCTCTCTGCCTGTTGGAACTCTTGGGCGCAACAGCTACCGTTACCCGGCAGCCGTACTCGTTCATCTTCTCACGCACCCGACCGGCAAACAGGGCGTACTGTTCACGGTTTTCGGGGAGGATATACTCAAAGTCTATATCCACACCTTCGTATCCCTTTTCCTGTACAGTATCCACCATCTGCCCGATCAGCTTATCCTGGAGCTCCCGGTTCTCCACAAGGACTTTGATCAACTGATTGTTAAACGCCCCTTCTGAAGAAAAGGGCGTCAGAACCATCCACGGCGCTGCTCCCGCGCTGATCGTCCGGTCAAGCATCCACTGCTCATCCTGAGGCGGCGGGACAAGATCTCCTTCGAATGTGAAGCCGTAGGAGAATACAAACATCTCGCTCAGCGCCGTCAGCGCCTCTTCCAGCACAGGAGGATCGACAAACGGATAGGCATATCCTCCTATGATCAGTCCGTCGCCAAGCCCTCCAGTCTCTCCTTCTCCCAAGAGGAGCAGCGCCTGGCCGGGCACGAGTCTGTCACTGTATATCAACTGATTGTCAGATATGATCTTCGCAACAGGGATCTGTGTCTCATTTGAGATTTTTTCCAGCGTGTCACCGTTTTTCACTACATAAATCATTAAATCACCCCCGCAAGGAAAGCATATGCTCACCTGCGGGGGATTATGACTTTTTCATGCATACTGACTATTATACAGTTCTGCATAAGCGCCTCCTGCTCTCAGCAGTCCTTTATGATCCCCTTTCTCGATAATATCTCCGTTCTGCATAACGAGGATCAGATCCGCATCGACGATCGTAGAGAGCCGGTGCGCGATAACAAAGCTTGTCCTTCCTTTCATGAGTTCATTCATCGCTTTTCCTATCTCCATCTCTGTCCGGGTATCCACACTGGATGTGGCCTCGTCAAGGATCAGGACGGCCGGATCGCAGAGCATCACCCGGGCGATCGTCAGAAGCTGGCGCTGTCCGGCTGATATATTCTCTGCATCGCTGTTCAGCCTTGTATCATACCCCTGAGGCAGTGTACGGATAAAGAAATCCGCCCTTGCCGCTTTCGCCGCCTCAATAATCTCGCTGCGGGATGCCCCGGGCTTTCCGTATGCGATATTCTCCGCTATTGTACCGTCAAAAAGCCATGTATCCTGGAGCACCATGCCGAAATTCCTCCGCAGCTCCCCGTAAGACATATCCGCAGTATTTCTGCCGTCCAGCAGAATCCGTCCGCTGTTTATCTCATAGAATCTCATCAGAAGATTGATAAGCGTGGTCTTCCCTGCGCCCGTAGCTCCGACAATAGCGATCTTCTGTCCTGGATGGGCGGTAAAACAGATATCTTTCATCAGCGGCTTATCCGCCGAATACCCGAAGCGCACATGACTAAACTCGACTCTTCCTTCCGCGGCATCACCTTTGTATCTAACCTTTGCGATCGGGATCTCTCCGTGAGTCTCTGCCGTTTCCCGGGGATCGGGACGTATTTCTTCTTCATCGAGCAGTTGAAAGATCCTCTCCACAGACGCAATGGATGACTGCAGGGAATTGATCATATAAGCCGCCTCTGTCAGGGGCTCCGACGCCTGGTACACATACTGGAAAAATGCCTGGAACACACCCACGCTCAGCACTCCGTCGATCAGGAGCTTCCCGGCAAATACAGCAATCGCCGCCTGCCCGAGCCGGTTCACCAGACGAATAAACGGATTGACCGCGTTCATCATAAAATCTGCCTTTCTCGATGTCTCCGCAAGTTCTTCCACCGCCTCTCTCATATCCCTGGCACTTCTGTCTTCCCTGTTAAACGCCCGGATAACGGTACGTCCGCTGTATGATTCTTCCACCTGTCCGGTCACCCTGCTGACCGCCTGCTGCCTTCCGGCCGCATAGCGGAGCGTCCTGCCGGCAAAAAATCTGGTAGATACCATGGACAGCACGGTAAATACAAGAAAAACCAGCGTAAGTCCGATATGAAAACGGAACATCATGATCACAGAACCGACTACCATCCCTACCGCCGTAAACAATTTCAAAAGCCCTGTCTGCATAACTTCGGACATTTTATCCAGATCGTTTGTCGCACGGCTCAGCACCTCACCGGGCTTATGGCTGTCAAAAAACGACAGCGGAAGCCGGTCAAGTTTGCGGCTTATCTTTGTCCGCAGCTCAAGGCTCAGCTTCTCGGCAAAACTTGCCATAAGAAAGCTCTGGAATGTATAAAGGATACCTGTCACTGTGTAGATCAAAAGCAGGAGCATGATCTCCCGCCCCACAGGATCCCATGTCACCCGGAAGACGCTTTCGCCTGATACGGCCGCCCTTATCTCCTGAAAGAGCATATCTACGATCTTTGCACTGTACACAGGAGCCGCCACAGAAAGTATGGTATAAAAAACAACGGAAACCGATACTACAATAAGCCGGATGCGCTGTCTGCCCATGGACTTCCAGAGACGTTTCACCGTCGAACCTGCATCAGATGGTACTTCGATCTCCATGTCGTCCGAATATGGCATTGTTTCGTTTTCTGCCATTTTATACGCCTCCTTTCATCTGTGACTTCGCAATATCCCGGTAGATACTGCATTTCTCCATCAGTTCTTCATGCTTTCCGATTCCTGCAATCCTGCCCTCGTCCAGGACAATGATCTGATCCGCGTTCAGGATCGTATTGATCCTCTGGGCAATAATGAGCACGGCCGCATCAGATATTTCCTGTTTCAGCGCTTTTCTGAGCGCTGCATCTGTCTTAAAGTCCAGTGCGGAAAAGCTGTCGTCAAAAATATACAGATCTGCCTTTTTCATCAGCGCACGGGCAATTGAGAGCCTCTGTTTCTGTCCGCCGGAATAGTTTGTTCCGCCCTGGGCGACATGAGCGTCAAGTCCGTTGGCAAGCCCGCTGACAAAATCCGCCTGGGCGACAGAAAGTATGCGGCGCATCTCTTCTTCCTGCGCCTCTTCATTTCCATAACGCAGATTGTCTGCAATAGTTCCCGAAAACAGCCATGCTTTCTGCGGCACATAGGAAATCTGACTTCGCAGCTCATTCTGCGTCATATCCCGGACATCCATACCCTTGACCTCCACCGAACCTTCCGTCACGTCATAAAAGCGCAGGATCAGCCTGGCAAGGGTCGACTTCCCGCATCCGGTCCCCCCGATCACTGCTGTAGTCTCCCCCCGCCTGCATATAAAATCAAGATCAGACAGCGCATATTCATCCGCATCCGGGAATCGGAATGAAACATGATCAAACTTCACCACGATATCTTCCGCATATGCAGACGGACTTATTTCACCTGCGCTCTTCATTCTGTCACATATCTCCGGCTCTGTCTCAAGGACTTCCTGAATACGACGGATGCAGACCCGCGCTCTCGGCAGGAGTATGATCACCATCTGGGCCATAATGATGTAAAACAGGATCAGGATCGAATATTCCGTAAGCGCCGTAATATCACCAATTTCCATATATCCCGCTCCGATCCTGTCGCCGCCCAGCCACAGTATGGCGACAATACAGATATTGATCACGAAAAATGCCGTGCTTTCCAGTCCGGCGAACAGAAGATTCGCACTGATGGAAGTCTCTGCATAATCCTCAAAGGATTTCCTCATCCGCTTCTCTTCATCCTTTTCCTTGCGGAAGGCACGGATCACCCGCACACCTGTCAGGTTCTCCCGGAGCACAACGTTCATCCTGTCAAGAAGCTGCTGAAGCCTCCCGAAAATCTGAGATGCCCTGCGTGTTACAATAAGCGCGAGGACAATGATCAGCACGGTCACGCCGATCAGCAGGAACCCCATCATCGTATCGACGGCAAACGCCATGGCAACGCCCATCACACACACTGCCGGAACCGGGAGCACCATCTGGATACACCATACAACGGACTGCTGGATGATATTGATGTCATTAAGGGTGCGTGTGATCATAGAGCCGGTTCCGAACCGGCTGAAGTCATGTTCCGAAAATGTCAGCGATTTCTCATAAACAGCATTGCGCATATCACGCCCCAGTTTTGCGGACAGATCGGCGCACAGCCAGCTTCCGAGCAGGGCGCCCGTTCCGGCGAGGATCGTGACCGCCAGCATGGCAATTCCCTTTTCGATAATATATTCCATGTTGCCCGTCTTCACGCCGATATTGATCATATCTGCTGTCAGCTTTGGTACGAACAGACCGCCCGCAACATCCAGCAGCATGGCAAAGATCGTAAAAACACATAACCTCCTGTATGGTTTTAAAAATTGAAGTACTGTCTTCATTCTTCCTGCTCCCCGACCATTTTTTTCACTCCTCTGCGGAAATTCCCCACATACTTCTCGTACAGGCGGATAAACATCTCTCTCTCATCCGGTTCCATGCCGAGCAAAGAATCATTCTCCAGTTCTATGACCGGCCGTATCTTCTCCTTAACGAACTGTCTGCCCTTCTCCGTCAAAAAAATCTTCTTGTCCCTGCCTGTTCCTTTTACCAGATACAGGATGCCCTTTCTCTCAAGATTGCGCACAGAAGAATTGATCGTCTGCTTGCTCGTGAACGCTTCCCGGCAGATATCTCTCTGAAGACATCCGTCCCCCAGCACACAGATTGCGTACAGGATAGAACATGCGCTGTCTGACATTCCCGCATACAGTGCGATATCATGATAGAGGTCATCCTGTTCCTTATATAACCTGTTAAATTTCTGAATTTCTGTTTCCTGGTGTAACTGCATCTTTTCTTCCCCTTAGTCCGATTTCGTACTAAGGATTATAGTCCGAAATCAGACTATTGTCAAGCATAAAGATAAGAGCGTCATGATCTGTACTGTACATGACGCTCTTTTCATTTACAGCTTTTTCAGCACCGGTACCCCGTCCGCCGAAAGGCTGTCAAAACTCCACACATCCTCGCTCCAGCCGAGAGTCTCCGTATAGAACGTTTTTTCTTTCGCCTGCTCCTCTGTAACCGCAAATATCCGGTCCGCATTTGTATCGTTCATACTGCTGTGGCTGTCCGACGTTTCCAGTTCATATGCGCTGCTCGACATACCGAGCACATCCCAGCCGGAAATCCTGTTTGCATTTGCGCCGGTGCTCAGGCTGACTGCGCTCTCTACCACCGCGCTTCCGCTCTGCGGTCCGCCGATGATACCTCCGTTTCCAACCGAAGCCGGAGCTGTAATATTCACTTTTGTGACCACTCTTCGGATCGTTCCGCCGCCCTGCCATCCGGTGATCTCGCCGGCACGGACGCCCATCGGATGCACGCTTGTTCCTTCGATCGAGCCGCTCACAACGCAGTCCTCCATAATCTTTCCGTCGAACTGCCCTGCTATGCCTCCCATAGTATTATTGGATCGTATGGAAATGTTCTCCACGGATATCCGTTACCACAGAATGTCTGATATCATTGGAAAGAGCTCCTTTCTGGGTATTCTGCGTAAGAGTCGTCCCTTCGATCGTCAGATTCGAGACAGACGCCCCGTCTGTTTTCTCAAAGAGTACCGCATCCAGCCCGGATATGGTATGGCCGTTTCCGTCCAGCTCTCCTGTGAATGTGCCTGCGATCGCAGGAGCATCCGCAGGAATCCCCGAAGCATCCAGATCCTCCGTAAGCTCAAATGTCCCCTTCGGCTCGTCAGCCATCTTGTCAAACAGCTCCTGCGCGCTCTTGATCAGCGGATGCTCTCCGCCCTTATCTCTGTAAGCAACCGGGAAAGCATATCCTTCTATACGGTTTCCGTCGGCATCATACCGGATAATATCCTCCTGATCGATCACCGCCGAAACTGCTCCGCTTTTCTCCTGTCTGAACTCCGAGATCCCCGTATAGAGGTCCGGCAGGCTTTCCATCCCAATCACTGCATAATAATTCTCCGGATCTTCCGGAAGACCGCCTGTAATATCAAGAATCTCTATTTCCTCTGTCTTCCCGTCTGTACTGTAATACAGTGTCGTCTCCGTAATGTCCTTCAGTTCGATGACTTCCTGTATTTCCTCATCAGGTTCTTCTGGTTCTGATGGTTCTTCCGGTTCTGACGGATTCTCAGATTCCGGCGGGTTTTCTATCCCCCGGACAAGAAGTGCCAGATCAGTCACTGTAAGCTTCCCGTCATTATTTAGATCTGCAGTTTCCTGCATATCCTCTCCGAGAAGTTCAATACCTGTCAAATGCCGCTGGATCAGTTCCACATCTGTATAATCTGCATTCCCGTCTCCGTCTATATCGCCCTTTTCGCCTTCTGCCTCTGTCCGGATGCCCGCTGACAGTGCGAGCATACTGCAGAGGATCAGCCCGGCAAGTATCTCAGGACCGTTCTTGTTCTGCTTTCTCTTCCTTGCGGCCAGGATCCCTCCCGATATAGACAGCGAGATCAGAAGCAGGATTGCAAAAATGAAAATTTCCCCGCCGGCGTCACCTGTCCGTACCATTTCCTGTTCTTTGCTTATTTCTTCTTCATCTTCGGAAATCTCGCCCGCAATTCCCGGTGTTTCTTCCGGATCTTCCGGCAGAGTTTCTGTTTCATTCTCAGAATCTCCCGGCGTTTCATCGGGCTCTCCGGGTACGCCTTCCCCGCCGCCATTCTCCGGTTGTTCATCTGAATCCACTGTTATCTGAAATTCAGTATCCTTCAGAAAAATATCTTCTTTTCCTTCAGATACAGAGATATCCTTTAATGTAATCGTTGTCTCTTTTACTTCAGCCTGCTCCTTGGCAGTCAGTGTCAGCTGGAACGCATCTTCATCCTCCACACTCCCACTCTTATTGATCACTGCAAACTGCCCATTTTCAGCATTGTACCGAAGCTGTTCCCACCCGGACAAAGTCTCAAAATCCGGCTCTTCCACAGCCTCAAAGATATCTGTATCATATTCAAGTGCCGCTTGCAACGCATAGATTCCCTCCTGAATATTATCATAACCGGCAAGCGAAAATGTAAGTATGATTTCGTCTCCGGGCGCCGCTTCTGACGTCCCGGACGACACCTGCATTTCCGGATTATCTGCCCCTAATACATCTGCTCCAATCCATAAGAGTCCGCATATCAGTACCGCCGCTGCCAGCAGGGCTCTTACTTTCCTCATCTTCTGACTCAATCCTTTCCGCTTATTTTATTACGGACTGATTGTATCTGTTTTCATTTTTGTATATAATAGGTTATTATTGGAAATAAATCCGCAATCAACCAGTTCAACTTAATGGAGGAATACTATGTTTCGCGAAATGCGCAGAAAAAAACAGAAATTATCAAAAGAAGAATGTGACCGCATCTTATACAATGGAACATCGGGAGTTCTGGCACTCCACGGAGATGACGGTTACCCCTATGCAGTGCCTGTAAGCTATGTCTACAATGGGGAAAAACTTCTGTTCCACAGTGCCAAAAACGGGCATAAGATAGACGCCATATTAAAAAATGCAGCGGCTTCCTTCTGCGTCATCGATCAGGATCAGATCGTGCCGGAAGAATATACCACCTACTTCCGCAGCATCATTGCCTTCGGCAGAATCCGTATTCTGGAAGACGACACTGAAAAACGCTCCGCTATCGAAAAACTTGCAGTAAAATATGCGCCTGATGACACTGCCGAAAACCGGGATAAAGCCATCGAACGGGAGTGGAAACCGCTGTGTATGATGGAGATGGAGATAGAACATCTGACGGGGAAACAGGCGATAGAGATGATTTAAGAAAATTCCGGATTTATCTGACTGGCTGATAGTACAGAAAACGTCCGAAATACAGCAATATACAGCGACCTGACTTGCGTGTACGCAGGCGGAGAAAAAGGTTGATCCCGGCTCCGGTTACAGGAAATAACTCAAAGTAACAAAGCAGGAAAATGGTTAAAAGCAAGTGAAAAAATGACGAACTCGCAAGCTCAGACAGCATCATTTTTTTACTTAACACCATTTCCCAGCTTTTAACTTTTCGTAATTTCCTTCCACAGTCGCCGTTCTCAATCTTTTTCTTCCTCTGCGTAAGATGCATCAGAGCAGCTGTAACCGTCCATTTTGACGTTTTACCGACTAACAGACCAGCCCGAAAATCCTCATACAAACAGGAGGAAGTCGGCGCTTTTTCGTAAATGGTTGATAATTCTACAATTATTTCCTTAATCTTTTTATGTCAGATAGATAACCGACTCCGGTTATGGAGATTTCTGGTTCCGCTTGTCTATTTTATATCTGCAGAAATAATTCCATGTCAAGCCCTTGCCCGTAAACGGGTGCTTTGCAGGCTTGACATGGAATTATTCCTGCAGATAAGTATTAATCAAGCGGACCAGAAATCAAAGCGGCTCGAATTCGCCCCCACAGCTTAACTAATACTATATCAGCCAGGATTTATGAAATCTTAGTTAAGAAAGATCCGGCTTTGTTCCTTCCGTCAGAAATTCGATTTTCGGGATGGGAAAGAAAGCAGCCGGGAGGTATGTATT
>DWWO01000111.1 GCA_019119675.1 Candidatus Mediterraneibacter faecipullorum
TCGGAAGAATAACCAGTGTTGTGGATAACTTATTTTTTCTTAGAAATTCATTGGCATATGGCAGGCAAATATATTTTTACCGTTTAAAACTGCACAGAGAAGATTACATTTGACACATATTGAAATATTGACTATAATACACTTAACAAGACAGCCGGAAGGCAGGTGGAAGCTGCCCGTCCCGGTGAAAGTATATTACGAAATAACCGTCCTATTCTTTACCCGGGAGCAGGACGGTTATTTTTTATGTATCTGATAAATTAGTGCTACGATACCTGTTATCATAATAACGAAAGTAAAGAGGTCACTAAAAGTCACGTACATAAGCACCACCCCTTTCCGCAAGACTCGGAACGGGCAGAACCGTCCTACCGGCTGCCTGGGTAAATATATTAATAAATCATATTTGCACTGCGTCAGCTAACTGTCACGCAATGCTTCAAGATAGCCAAGCAGACGTTCTTTTTGTCGGGATGAGAAGTTACGATAGTTTTCCAGAAGGATGATTTCATCATTGTTCAGAACGATATTATGATCAGCAGCAGTCTCATGGCAGACAGAATCATCTTCTGCGAGTAATTCATAGGGGGACACCTGCAGGACTTCACAGATTTTCAGTATCTTGTCAGAAGACGGATTTGTCCGTTTGCGTTTCCAGTCACTGATTGTACTCTGGGAGATTTCAGTTTTTTCTGAAAATTCTTTCTGGCTCAATTCTTTTTGCTCAAGGAGTGCAAAGATTTTTTCACTAATAGTCATATTTTTTAACCTCGCTTTTATCTTGTGTGAAATAAGCGTCAGTGTACAAGGGGACAATACCATAGGGAAGATAGTATTTGACACATATTCCGATATTGACTATAATACAGTTAACAAGACAGCCGGTAAGGGAGGCAGGGCTCCCCGCCTGGCAAATAATGTTTAGCTAATGGCCGTCCATTCTTTACCAGAGAGCAGGACGGCTATTTTCTATGTGTGTATGTCAGGATTGCAAGCTTAAAACTGCATAAAAATAAAAATAATTGCCGAAATTGTCTTATTCCTGTATAATCTAACTATTAGTCTAATTAGGAAAGGAAGAGAAAAGATGGAAAAGAAAAACAAAAAGAGTCTCAGTGTCCTGATCGGCGCTGCATTTCTGATGGCAACTTCTGCGATCGGGCCGGGATTCCTTACACAGACAGGAACATTTACCGGGAGCCTGAAGGCAAGCTTCGGATTCGTTATTCTGATCTCAGTCATCTTATCAGCGATTGTTCAGCTTAACGTATGGCGCGTACTCTGCGTATCTGGCATGAGAGGCCAGGACGTGGCGAATAAGGTACTCCCCGGACTCGGTTATGTTGTAGCGTTCCTGGTTGTTGCAGGAGGACTTGTATTCAATATCGGCAACGTGGGCGGAGGAGCCCTCGGATTTAATACACTGCTTGGTATTCCGGAAATAGCAGGATATTTTATTGCCGGCGGTGTTGCGATTGTTATTTTCCTGATGAAAAATGCACTGAATGCCATGGATACACTTACTAAGATCCTTGGCGGAATTATGATCGTCGTAATCTTTGTTGTGATCGTGATCGTACGTCCGCCTCTGGGAATGGCGCTGAAAGAGACAGTTATGCCGACCGCTCCGATGGGAGAGCTTGGAACTGCAATCCTGACGCTTCTTGGAGGAACGGTAGGAGGATATATTACATTCTCCGGCGCTCACCGTCTGATCGACGCAGGTATCACAAAGAAAGAGAACCTCAAAGAGATCAACAAGAGTTCTGTTATGGGAATCGGTATCGCTACGATCGTGCGTGTATTCCTGTTCCTTGCGATCCTGGGAGTTGTTGTGGAGACTGCTACATCGGCAGCACATACACTGGATGCGTCTAATCCGGCGGCAGATGCGTTCCGCATTGGTGCAGGCGAGATCGGCTACCGTTTCTTCGGTCTGGTACTGCTCTGCGCAGCTATCACATCTATCGTAGGATGTGCATATACTTCAGTGTCTTTCCTGAAGACATTCCACAAGAGTATAGAGAAACATGAAAATGCATTTATCATAGGCTTTATTGCCCTGAGCACGGTTATCATGGCATTTCTCGGACAGCCGGCAGTACTGCTTGTACTCGCAGGTGCGGTGAACGGACTGATCCTGCCGATCACGCTCGGCGTGTGCCTGATTGCTTCTAAGAAGAAGTCCATTATGGGAGAGGACTACAAGCATCCTACATGGCTTCTTGTATGCGGTATTATCGTTGTGATCGCATCCGCATATCTCGGAATCACAACATTCGGATCAAACCTCAGCCAGCTGCTCTAATTCCTGTACAGATAAAGCAGCTTGTGATATAACAGTTCAGCCCGCGCCATTCGTAAAACCGCACTCCGTGCTTATTGCGGCTGCCGCCGCTGTTTTACTCATTAACAGGCGCTCAGCTCATGGAACAGCCCGCTCGAAAAATCATGCGAGCATGATTTTCTCTTCCGGTCAGTTCCACGGCTGAACTTATATGTAAAGGAGGTTGAAATGAACGAAATCAAGATTTATACTGCGGGGGACTCTTCTGTCCTGATTGAATTCGGACAGGAAATCTCTCCGGAGATCAATGCACAGATCACAGCTCTGGTGCGGCTGATCAAGGCTCAGCATATCGAGGGCGTTACGGACATGATACCGGCTTTTGCGTCTCTGCTCATTAACTATGATCCCAGAGTGGTAAGCTATGCCGGACTGCGCGCGCGTCTGGAGAAGCTCTTAAAGCTGGAGATCAGCGGAGAGACCTCAGAATCAAGAATATTTGAAATTCCGGTCTGCTACGGCGGAGAATACGGTCCGGACCTTCAGAATATTGCAGATCATGCGGGGCTGACTCCGGACGAGGTGATCAAGATCCACAGCGCAAAAGATTACCTGATTTATATGCTTGGATTCCTTCCGGGATTTTCCTATCTGGGCGGGCTGGACGATCGGATCCATACCCCCAGGCTTGCCAATCCGAGAATACGGATTCCGGCAGGCAGCGTGGGGATCGGCGGTTCACAGACAGGCATTTATCCGCTGGATTCTCCCGGCGGCTGGCAGCTCCTCGGGATGACGCCGGTGAAAACGTACGATCCGGAGAGAGAGGTGCCGATCCTTTTCGAGGCGGGAG
Source organism: Candidatus Mediterraneibacter faecipullorum (assembly GCA_019119675.1). Taxonomy (GTDB): domain Bacteria; phylum Bacillota; class Clostridia; order Lachnospirales; family Lachnospiraceae; genus Mediterraneibacter; species Mediterraneibacter faecipullorum. Next base: position 3,141 of record DWWO01000111.1, read on the forward strand.
ATTATATCCGTTTTGTCCCCGTATCGGAGGAGGAATATCAGGAAATAAAGAAACAGGTGGATGAGGGCACATATCAGTGTACAATTCACCAGAAAGGAGTGTAATCTATGGGCTTTCGTGTATTAAAAGGCGGGATGCTGACCACAGTACAGGATTTGGGCCGGACAGGCTACCAGAGTCAGGGCTTCAGCGTGTCGGGCGTCATGGATGTGCGCTCCTTCAAGATCGCCAACCTTCTCCTTGATAATCCGGAGAATGAAGCGGTACTGGAATTTACTCTGATGGGACCGAGCCTGGAGTTTACTTCAGAAACGATCATCGCTATTACAGGCGGAGATTTCCAGCCCCGTGTCAATAAAAAGCCGGTGAAAATGTACACGGCACTTTATATGCATAAAGGCGATGTGCTGGACTTTGCGGGATGCCGTACTGGAAGCCGCGGATATATTGCTTTTTCCAGTTACCTGGATATTCCGGTAGTTATGGGAAGCCGTTCAACGAATATCAAATGCGGGATCGGCGGTTTTAAAGGACGCAGACTGAAGGATGGAGATTATATCGGGTTCCGCATTAAGAGAAGATACCTGCCGTATTTTCTTTCCAGAAGTCTGGAGCTGGATGAGTTTGACTATGATGAAGTGACGCTGCGCGTCGTTATGGGTCCCCAGGAAGAGGTGTTTACCAGCGCGGGCAGAGAAACATTTCTGAATTCAGAATATACGGTCACAAGTGATTTTGACAGGATGGGATGCAGGCTCGAAGGACCGTTTATTGCATATAAGACAACGGCGGATATTATATCTGACGGTATTGCATTTGGCTCTGTACAGGTGCCCAGCCATGGAAAACCGATCATACTTCTTTCCGACCGTCAGACGACCGGAGGCTATGCGAAGATCGCAACCGTGATCTCAGTAGACCTTCCGAAGCTTGCACAGTGTAAAACAGATAACAAAGTACGCTTTAAGGCAGTGACAGTAGAAGAGGCACAGCAGCTTCTGCTTGATGAAGTGGCAGGACTCAATGAACTGCGCAGAAAGATTTATCAGCCATGCAGGGAAGTGCTTGAGTGCCGCCTTGTCGCAAAACGACTCAGCAGGCTGTTTCAGTAAATGAAAAGAAAAAACAGGAGAGTGACCAATATGGATTTGGAAAAGATCGAAAAACTGGTAAATATCATTGAAAAGTCTTCCATGCTGGAATTCAGTATTCAGGAAGGAGAAACGAAGATCAAGATGAGCCGCAGGGGCAGCGCGGGTGTTCCGGGAGAGCCGCTTACTGTTGTAAAGACAGAAGCACCGGCTGAGGACACTGTAGACGAGAATTACATTATATCTCCGATCGTCGGCACATTTTATTCTGCTCCGTCACCGGATGCCGAGGCGTTTGTTAAAGTCGGAGATGTGGTGAAAGCCGGACAGACAGTATGTATCCTTGAAGCTATGAAGCTGATGAATGAGATCGAGAGTGACTATGACTGCGAGATTGAGGCGGTCCTCGTCAGCAACGAGCAGAAAGTCGAGTACGGACAGCCGCTCTTTAAGGTAAAGAAGCTTTCGGACTAAGGAGGAGTGCTGATGTTTCAGAAAATATTGATCGCAAACCGCGGAGAAATTGCCGTCAGGATCATCCGTGCCTGCCGGAACATGGGAATCCGCAGTGTAGCGGTTTATTCAAAGGAAGATAAGGACAGTCTTCATGTACAGCTGGCAGATCAGAGGATCTGTATCGGTGAAGGACCGGCGAGAAACAGCTACCTTAACATGGAGCGGATTGTCACAGCAGCTCTGAATATGGGAGCGGACGCTATTCATCCCGGTTTCGGATTTCTGTCTGAAAATGCGGATTTTGTCAGGCTCTGTGAGAAGAACGGGCTGACTTTTATCGGACCGAAGGCCGAGGTCATCGACAGTATGGGAAATAAATCCCATGCCCGCAAGACGATGATGGAAGCAGGCGTGCCTGTGGTACCAGGGACAAAGGAGCCGGTGTATGATGCAGAGACGGGTATCAAGCTCGCAGAGGAAATCGGATACCCGGTCATGATCAAAGCGTCTTCAGGAGGCGGCGGAAAAGGAATGCGTGTGGCAAAATCCGCCGACGAATTCGAATTCCAGTTTAATATGGCGCAGAGAGAGTCTGCCAATGCATTTGGCGACGACACCATGTATATCGAGAAATTCATCGAGAATCCACGACATGTAGAGATCCAGGTCATGGGGGATAAATTCGGCAATGTGGTGGCTCTCGGCGAGCGTGACTGTTCCGTGCAGAGAAACCATCAGAAGCTGATCGAGGAGTCTCCGTCTCCGGCCATTAATGATGAGATCAGAAATGCCATGAACCGCGATGCTGTTCTTGCGGCTAAAACGGTAAACTATACCAATGCGGGAACAATCGAGTTCATCCTCGACCCAAAGGGAACATATTATTTTATGGAGATGAACACCCGTATCCAGGTGGAGCACGGTGTTACGGAGATGGTGACAGGTACAGATCTGATCATTGAGCAGATCAGGATAGCCATGGGCGAACCCTTAAGCTTTAACCAGGAAGGAATCCGTCTCAATGGCCATGCCATCGAATGCCGCATCAACGCAGAGATCCCTGAGAAAAACTTTATGCCAAGCCCGGGTGTAGTGAAGCATCTTCATCTCCCGGCGGGAAATGGCGTGAGAGTGGATACGGCACTCTACACCGGTTACAGGATTCCTTCAGAGTATGACTCCATGATCGCAAAAGTTATCGTGCACGCGCCGGACCGTAACGCTGCGATCCAGAAGATGCGCTCTGCGCTTGATGAGATGGTGATCATGGGAGTGGAGACGAATCTGGACTTCCAGTACCAGATCATGCGTAATCCGGAATTCTGTGCGGGAAATGCGGATACCGGATTTATCGAGCGGATGCTCAGACTGGATTAATCAGAGAAAGAAGTGTGAATGAATATGTATAAAGTTGATTTAAACAGCGACCTTGGTGAAAGCTTCGGACGTTATACACTGGGAATGGATGAAAAGATCATCCCGCTTATCTCTTCAGCAAATATCGCATGCGGATTCCATGCATCCGATCCTGTTGTGATGATGGAATCGGTCAGCAGGACAAAGGCTGCGGGCATCCGTATCGGCGCGCATCCGGGATTCCCGGATCTGATGGGATTCGGCCGCAGAAATATGGCGGTTTCCCCGGCGGAGGCAAAGGCTTATACGCTGTACCAGATCAGCGCTCTGGGCGGCATGTGCCAGGCACAGGGAATGAAACTGCAGCATGTGAAACCCCACGGGGCACTGTACAATATGGCGGCGAAAGACTACGAACTTTCCCTTGCCATCTGCGAAGCGATCAAAGAGTATGATCCGGAGCTGATCGTCATGGGGCTCTCCGGGAGCGCGACGATCCGCGCGGCGAAAGACTGCGGATTAAAGGCGGCCAGCGAAGTGTTCGCAGACCGCGGATATGAAGAGGACGGAAGTCTTGTGAACCGCAGGAAAGAGGGGGCGTTCATCCGCGATGAGGATGAGGCGATCGCCCGTGTGATCCGCATGGTGAAAGAAGGAAAAGTGACAGCTGTTACGGGACAAGACATCGATATCCAGGCAGATTCGGTGTGCGTGCACGGAGACGGCGAGAAAGCGCTCCTGTTTGTGGAGAAGATCCGCACTGCCCTGAAAGCAGAAGGAATAGAGATTGCTCCGCTATGTGAGATCTGCCGGTAAACTTTACAGGCAACTGAATAACTATTGTAAATAAGAACTGGCAGTGGTCGGATCAGTCTTCGACCACTGCCAGTTGTTTCATTTTCATATATGCAAAATGGTTTGCTTTATCATTGTAAGTTTAATAATAATATGATATAGTTGTAAAAATAGAAAATATAGTTTGAATATGAAATGATAAGGTGATAATATGTCGTTTACTGAGTCCAAGAGAAACGCAATCCGGAAATATATGCTGAACAAGATACGATGTGATGATGCGGATTTTATAAAAAAGACTGCTGAGAATTTTGAAATATCTGAGACATCCGTGCGAAGATATATTAAGGACTCTCTGGATAAGGGGATAGTGACGGAAGACGCAGAAAGGAAGACCGGCCTTTTCCTTACGACAGTGTCTGAACAGTGGAATATGGTAAATGCAGGTATGTTGGAAGAAGATGACCTGTACTGGAAGCATATCAGCCCTTTTCTCGGTGAACTGCCCGGCAACGTACAGGATATCTGGTACTATGCATTTACGGAAATTATGAATAATGCAATTGACCATTCCGGCGGGGATCAGATCAGGTTCGAAATACGGAAAGATGCTCTTTATGCAGAAATTTTGATTACGGATAATGGTGTAGGGATATTTCATAATATACAGGATTATTTCAGAAAGAAGTCAGGAATATTATTAAATTCTGAGCAAGCTGCCATGGAGCTGTATAAAGGGAGGCTGACTACGGATCCGGACAGACATTCAGGAGAAGGAATTTTCTTTGTATCGAAAATGCTTTCGGAGTTTGCTGTCTGGTCTGATAATACGGTCTATTCTTACCGGTGTGATGACAGAGACCGATTTGTACAGTCACATTTGATTTCTTATTACACGAAGATGGAGAGGATTGGGACGATGGCTGTGATGAAACTGGAAAATGACTCAAAAAGGACATCAAGGGAGGTTTTTGATACATTTGCTCCGCTGGAAGAAGGATTTGTAAAGACGATGATTCCGATGAAAGAGATGTGCCCGTTAGGGGATCCGGTAGCCAGATCTCAGGCAAGGAGAATTCTCCGGCGGCTCGATGAGTTCCGGGAAATTGTCTTTGATTTTCGTGATATTGATTTTATGGGGCAGGGATTTGCCGATGAAGTGTTCCGCGTCTTTCAGAATCAGCACCCGGATATCACGATGACTGTGATCAATGCAAACGAATCAGTGCTGGGGATGATCCGGCATGTGAAGCGCTGAGAGCAGACGAAACCAGCAGACAAAGCCTTTGAGTATATACAAGGGAACTTATTGTTTCTTCAGTCAGAAGCCGAAAAAGTCTATAATTACAGGCAGAAAGAAAGGAGAGACTGATCATGCATTTTTCTGAATCTGACGAAAGCGCAGGGAAGCGTACCGGAGACTGTGAGAGAACATTATGAGGTGCTCCCCCATCATGCCGGGGAGTGTATCCGGTGTGGAGTGTGCGAGACGAGATGTCCTTTCAAAGTGGAGATCATGGAAAATATGAGACAGGCGGCAGAGATCTTCGGGAAATAAAATCTATAGACATCCTCAGGATATCGGTGCTACAATATCCCGGGAGGTCGACAGATATGGGAAAAAAAGACGAAAAGACAAATGTCATGAGGATATTGGAGCAGAAAAAGATACCGTATAACAGCTATAATTATCTCAGCACCGGGGCCATAAGCGGCGTGGAAGTAGCGCAGGCGCTCGGCGAGGATCCGGACATTGTGTTCAAGACACTGGTCACAGTGGGAAAATCTAAGGAACACTACGTCTTCGTGATCCCGGTGGAAAAAGAGCTGAACCTAAAGAAAGCAGCTAAAAGTGTGGGAGAAAAGAGTATTGAGATGATCAAACAGAAAGAGCTTCTTCCCCTGACCGGATATGTCCACGGCGGCTGCTCGCCCATCGGTATGAAGAAACAGTTCACTACAACGATCGATAAGAGTGCGGGTGAACATGAGAAGATCATCTTCAGCGCAGGGAAGATCGGATATCAGGTTGAAGTGGCGCTTGATGATCTGGAGAAAGTGGTACGTTTTCAGCTGGCGGAAGTAGCTGAATGAAATAATATTGAACGAATCTTTAATTTTTACAAAAATAGCAAAAGAAATTCAGGATTTCTTTTCCGAAATTGTTATAATCAGAGTAAATATATCAGGTTTGCCGGAGTCTGTCTGGGCTCCGGTCTCGTTTTTATGTGTCTGGGCTCCGGTCTCGTTTTTATGATGACATGAATCTGAGGATATGGTATATTTATCAATGAGTGCTTTAGGAAAGGAGAGTGAGAAGATGCTGCGTTATACTTGGAAACGGATACTGACAGGCATCTTCTCACTTTTTGTGCTTGTGACCGTAACATTCTTTCTTGTCCGTATTATCCCCGGTAGTCCGTTCCAGCGCGGCGGAGTATCCGAACAGGTGGTTGAGACGATCGAACAGGAATATGGTCTGAATGAGCCGATCATGACTCAGTATTTTTCCTATCTGGGAAATGTGGTGCAGGGAGACCTGGGAATTTCATATCAGGACCCTGCCACGCAGGTGTCAGATATCATAGCCAGGGCATGGCCGGTTACGGCATCGATCGGGATCACGGCACTGACGGTATCAGTGCTCCTGGGAACCGGGCTGGGTATATTGAGAGCAGTGTCAAAGCGGCGCTGGCTCAGAGAAGTTATTTCAGCAGGTGGGATGCTGGCAGCAGGAATCCCCAGCTTTGCGGCTGCGATCCTCCTGCTTTTAGTATTCAGCGTGAAGCTGAAGTGGCTGCCGGCATCCGGGCTTTTAAGCCCTGTTCACTACATTCTGCCGGTAACGGCGCTGGCACTTTATCCGGCGGCGATGATCGCAAGGCTGGTGGGGAATACGCTGGATGGGGAGCTTCAGAAAGATTATGTGTTGTTTGCACGGGCCAAGGGGCTGGGAAAGGGACAGATCATCTTCACACATGCTCTTAAGAATGCTTATCTTCCGGTCCTTAATTATATCGGCCCGGCTTCTGCGTCCCTGCTCACCGGAAGCTTTGTCATTGAAAGCATTTTTACGATCCCGGGACTTGGCCGGGAATTTGTAAGTTCCATTACAAACCGTGACTATACGCTGATCCTCGGTCTGACCATATTTATGGGAACTGTGGTGATCGTTGTCAATCTGTTCACCGACCTGCTTTGCGCATGGCTGGATCCCCAGACACGCAGGGCATATCGTGAGGATAGAGCATAAGCCGGCAGTTCCGGAAAAGACCGGGAAAGGAGGAGACGCCATGCTGCGGAGGATACGACAGCATTGGAAAAACTACATAGGCTCGAGCCGCATGGCGATCACCGGATGCATTATTCTCGGCATTTGGATTATACTCGCGATTGCAGTGCCGCTTTTTGGCCCGTGGTCCTTTTCCGAACAGAATGCAGCGATACGCAATCAGACAAGTTCTCTGATGCACTGGTTTGGAACTGACCGTTTCGGGCGCGACCTGTTTACCCGTGTGTGGTACGGAGCCGGGATCAGCCTGGCTGTCGGCATCATCAGTACGGTCATAAACAGTATTATCGGCATACTCTACGGCGCGGTATCCGGTTATGCAGGAAAGCGTGCGGATATCGCGCTCATGCGGATCGCAGATATCATTTCTGCAATCCCGTCCATGCTTTATGTGATCCTGATCACTCTTGTCATGGGCGCAGGGGTCGGCAGTATGATACTGGGCTTATGCGTTGCCGGCTGGATCAGTATGGCCCGGATCGTCCGGGGAGAGATCATCAAACTTAAGGAGACGGAGTATGCCTATGCCGCGCGGATGGAAGGTATAAAGCCTCTTCGCATCCTGCTCCGGCATCTTCTGCCGAACACAGCGGGGACGATCGTGGTCAATATGATCTTTCTTGTGCCGCAGGCAATATTTACCGAGGCATTTTTAAGCTTTCTCGGAGTGGGCATCGCCGCACCGGCGGCAAGTCTTGGAACGATCATTCAGGAAGCAAGGAGCCAGATGATGCTCTATCCGTATCAGATGATATATCCGCTCCTTGTACTTTGTATCATGCTTCTTGCCCTCAATATGGTCGGAAATGCAGTGGAACAGAGGCTGGGCAGTCATTCGGGAAAAGGAACAGGAGACAAATGAGCGTACTGGACGTAAGAAATCTGAGTGTACAGTATCTGACAGAAAACGGCGCTTCAGAAATTATAAAAGACATCAGTTTTAAAGTGGAGAAAGGTGAGATCGCGGGCCTTGTTGGAGAGTCCGGATCCGGGAAGAGCACAGCCATGCTGGCGGTGATGGGGCTGCTGGGAGACCGTGCGGTCATCCGGGCGGATCAGATCACGGTCAGCAAAGAGAAACCTGTGCCGGGAAAAAATGTGGCAATGATCTTCCAGGATTCTTTAAGCTGCCTGAACCCGTCCGTTAAGATCGGGCGGCAGATCACAGAGACAGTGCGGGCACGGCGGAAATGCAGCAGAAAAGAGGCGGAGGCACGCGCAGAAGAACTGCTGGATATGGCAGGGATCCGAAATCCCGCACTCAGGATGCGGCAGTATCCGTTCGAACTGTCCGGCGGTATGCGGCAGAGAGTGGTGCTTGCCATAGCACTGGCATGTGAACCGGACCTTATCATTGCGGATGAACCGACAACGGCTCTTGATGCTCTTGTGCAGGCGCAGATCCTGCTGCTCTTTAAGCGTATCGTCCGTGAGACAGAAACTTCCATGCTCCTTGTCAGTCATGATATGGGTGTGACTGCCGCCATGTGCAGCAGAGTGTATGTCATGCATGAGGGGCAGATCGTGGAGAGCGGTGCTGCAGAAGATGTTTTTTATTCTCCTTCAGAAGAATATACAAAGCGGCTGTTAAATGACGCCCGGGGAGACAGTCTGTCCGGATACGGACATGAGAGTATAGAAAATGCAGCCGGCGGGACCGGGGATATATATGGAAAAGCTCCGGTTTTCAGGATGGAACACGTGACAAAGATCTTCGATGAAAGTGAAGGGATCCGTGATCTTTCCCTGGAGATACGAAAGGGCGAAATACTTGCCCTCGTAGGTGAAAGCGGGAGCGGCAAGACGACTGCGGCAAGGATACTGACCGGAATATTGAAAGAAGACGGGGGAACACTGTACTATCGCGGAAATGAACTGAACCGGGACAGCCGGATGGATGCGTTTGCCGGCAGAGTCCAGATGGTCTTTCAGGATCCGTATGCATCGCTGAATCCCTGCCTTACCGTGCGCGAAGCGCTGGAGGAGGCATTGAGAGCAGCAGGTACAAGAGCCGTGCTGTCGCCGGAAACAGCAGAACATGCCGGGCATCCGGAAAGCCGATCGGCGCACCGCAATCGGGAGAAAGGCAGGATGGAAGAAAAAATCGACAGGATGCTCCGCCTGACCGGGCTTTCGCCGGAAGATGCCGACCGTTATCCGGGGGATTTCTCCGGCGGTCAGCGGCAGCGCATCGGGATTGCCCGCGCCCTGATCGTGGAACCGGAAATCCTTGTCTGTGATGAGGCACTTTCATCACTGGATGCGACCACCCGGGAACAGATATTGGAACTGATCTTCCGGATTCAGAGAAAGATCGGATTCGCCTGTCTGTTCATTTCCCATGATATACACGTGGTACGCAGGATCAGCGACAGGATTGGTGTCATGTACGGCGGCCGTATCGTGGAGAAGGGAGAGACAAAGAAGATCTGTTCCGATCCGTGGCATCCTTATACAAAGCAGCTGATCGAGGCTGTGCCGGAACCTGATCCACTCAGGGCGGCGAAGATCAAAGCGGCTCCGCTGAAAGACAGCACAGGCGATGGCAAAGGCATTGAGCAGTCCGGTTGTCCGTTCGCTGGCAGGTGCGGCTATGCTTTAGAGTGCTGCGGTAAAGAAATTCCCGAAAGCTATTTGTTTGAAGGGCGGGAAGTCTCCTGTTTCCTGTATTCGGACAGACACAGCGGCAGGAGAAGCAGCGATTATAAGATGACTTCCCAGATATAGGACAGAAAGATTTCCATGAAACATGCAGGAGAGACGAACATAAGGAGATACGACATGAAGAAAAAACTGACAGCAGCATTACTTACACTGACTTTGGTCTGTACGGGCGCCCTGAGCGGCTGTGTCACGGCAGATCCTTCAGCTGAGGAAGGAGAGAAAGGGATCACGGTTGCCATCAGCAGCGATACGGGGACAATGGACCCGGCAGGTTCCATCGCCCTGACTTATCTGGCCTATTCGGTGAGCGCTCTGGATGAGCTGCTCACGTATGATGAGAACGGTGAGATCGAGTACCGGGCGGCGGAAAGCTACGAGGTGAACGATGATTCCACGGTCTGGACGTTTCATCTGCGGGAGGATGCTCTCTGGTCGGACGGAACCCCTGTGACATCTGCAGATTTCATGAATACTATTACGCGTGCACTGGACCCTGCTTCCGGGAGCGGATATGCTAACTACCTGTTCCCCATTGAGAATGCGGAGGCAATCTATAACGGCGAAGCAGACGTGGATTCTCTTGGAGTGGAGACACCGGACGAGCATACGCTTATATTCCGGCTGGCGGAACCGTGCGTCTATTTCCTTGATCTGCTGCGGCTTCCCGTCTATACGCCGTCCTGCTCGGAATATGCAGATTCCGTGGACAGCGGATGGGACAGGGATCCGGAGACGAGCTTGTCCAACGGTCCTTTCTGTCTTGCAGAATATGTGCCGGATCAGTATTTTGTTCTTGAGAAGAATGAAAACTACTGGAATGCAGATGCTGTGAAACTGGATACGATCACTTACCGGTTTTTTGACGATACCCAGTCCATGGCAAATGCATATGAGGCGGGAGAGGCAGACGTGGCGACCTCTCTTTCTTCCACGGTAATGGAAGCGTATGAAGGAACCGATGATCTGTTTGTGACCGATCAAATCGCCACACGGTACATTTACATGAACCTGAATGTGGAGCCCTTGAATGACGTCCGGGTCAGAGAGGCGATCAATCTTGCCATCAACCGTGAGGAACTCTGCCAGATTGTTGGAAGTGACACAGAGCCCGCCTACAATCTGGTGGCGAAATATATGAAAGACAAGAATACGGGAGAGTACTTTGTCGATGAGGCAGAGCAGCCTTTTGAGGAAGATGTGGCAAAGGCGCAGGAACTGCTGGCGGAGGCAGGATATCCGAATGGAGAGGGATTCCCGGAGCTTACGTACAACTATCCGACTCTGGAGATGGATTCCGATACAGCTCAGGTGATCCAGGAACAGCTGAAGGAGAACCTGAACATTACGATCAATCTTGAAGCGCAGGAACTTCAGGCAAACTATTCCACAAGATATGCGGGAGACTTCGACTTATGCCGTATGAACTGGACGGCGGATTTTGCAGATCCGTATACTTATCTGTCCATGCTGCTGTCTAACAGCACATATAACTGCAGCGGCATCAACGACACGGAATATGATTCCATAGTCGCGGCGTCAAATTCTGAGTCGGATCCGGCAAAACGCTCGGAACTTCTCCATCAGGCAGAGCAGCTTGCAGTGGGAGAGCAGTTCTATATCATCCCGCTGTTTGCCATGAAGAGTGTAAACCTTGTAAATCCGGATATCACCGGCATCCGGCAGATCCCGGCAAGCGGGGCACTGGAATACCGGTATGCGGATATTGATATCTGAGCAGATCTTCAACAGTAAATTTTGCATCAGATGACTGAATTATTGCAGTATAGCAGCGGAGATAACAGGAATGGATGACAAATCAATCGCAAATATGGCCGTACTTGCCGGAGAGATCATGCTGCGAAGCGGAGCAGAGACTTACCGGGTGGAGGATACGATCAAGCATATCCTTGATACCGCCGGAGAATCCGGAGGAGACAGAGGAGACGGCAGTTCCGGAACAGGAGCCGGCGGGACAGTAAATGCCCGAGCAAACGGCACCTCTCCAAGCCGCAGGGCTGAGAGTGCAGGCGCGGTGCGGACGGAGTCACTTGTTATGCTGACGGGTATTATTGTTACGATTGAAAGACCCGGACAGGAGGCGGTCACTGTCATGCGCAGAGTGCATGACAGAGGAACAAATATGCACCGCATTGTAGAGGTAAATGAAATCTCGCGGAAATATTGTGCCAGGGAACTGTCAGCAGAAGAGACATGGGAAAAACTGAAAAGCATAAAAGGCAGACAATACACTGTGTGGATGTATAATATTGCCACTGTGCTTGTACCGGCCGGGTTTGCCCCGCTGTTTGGCGGCGGTCCCAGGGAAATTCCTGCCGCTGCGGCTGTGGGGATCCTGCTGGCAGTTATAATGACGATAGGAAAAAGGCTGCGGATCAGCAGTTTTATCCTGAACATGATCTGCGCGGGCGGAGTCGCGGCAGCTGCGATGGCACTTAAAGCGTGGAACCCTGCTTTAAATATGGACACGGTCATCATCAGCGGCATCATGACACTCGTGCCGGGAGTGGCGATCACCAATGCTATACGGGATACTCTCCGGGGAGATTATATTTCCGGAGGAGCGAGGGCATTGGAAGCATTCGTGACAGCAGCTGCAGTGGCTATCGGAGCCGGCGTCGGGATCGCAGCGATGAATGTATTCTGGCGGGGAGGTGGCCTGCTATGATGGAACTTTTTCTTGTGACAGTGGGCTGCTTTATCGCTGTTACAGGCTTTGCAGTACTTGTAGAGACACCGAAGAAATATATCCTGCAGGCAGCAGTCGCGGGTGCAGGCGGAGGATGGGTCTACTTTTTCAGCATACAGCGGGGAATGGACGTGGTGGCAGCCAGCTTTCTTTCTGCTCTTGTCATATCCCTGCTGGCGCATACATTTGCGAGGATCTTTAAAGCGCCGGTCACTGTGTTCCTGATCGCCGGGATCCTGCCAACCGTACCCGGTGCGGGCATGTACCGGACCGTCTACTATATAATAACAGACAACAGAGCGCAGTCCTCTTATTATCTGATGCAGACGCTGGAAATCGCAGGGGTGATCGCGCTTGCCATATTTATTGTGGATTCTCTTTTCAGGATCCGTCTGCGGAAATACAGGAAACCGGCAGGAGAAAGTGCAGGTGAGGGACAGAGATGATGGAACTGGTCACAGGAGGAAGCGGCAGCGGGAAATCTGCTTATGCGGAGTCAGTGATCTGCGGAAAACACAGACTGTTGTGCGAGACAACAGAAAACGCTCCTCTTTACTATATAGCTGATATGGTCCCTTATGGGCGGGAGACAGAAAAGAAGATAGAAGCACACCGGAAAATGCGCGCCGGAAAAGGCTTTGCGACCCTTGAATGGTATGTGGATCTGCCGGGAAAGATTTCAGCGCCGGATTCACCGGAACTGAAAGGCTCCTGTGTTCTGCTGGAGTGTGTGTCCAATCTTACGGCAAATGAAATGTACGAACCTGGCGGCGCACAAAACACAGGCGGAGATACACCGGAGAGTGTTATTAAGGGCGTGAGGATGCTGAAAGACCAGTGTGCACATCTTGTTGTGGTGACGAATGATGTGTTCCGGGAATCCGTACCGGATTCGGAAGAGATGACGGCATACAAGGGCAATCTGGGAATGATCAACCGTGCTTTAGCTGAGATGGCGGATCAGGTGACAGAAGTGGTGTTCGGCGTGCCGGTCTGCATAAAATCTGGTTCGGATATGGCGGACGGAACAGGGAAACAGATGAAATTTATTACAGGTGGTGCATATCAGGGAAAACTTGAATATGCAAAGAAATTGTATCCGGGCGCAGAATGGACGGACGGAGCCGGATGCTCTCTCCAGGAGATCCTGTCCTGCGGGGCTGTGGATCATTTCCATCTTTTTGTGAGAAGATGGCTTCAGGAGGGAAAGACACCGCAGGAGCTGATCAGGGCAATCCTTGATAAAAACAGAGATCTCATCATCGTGTGTGATGAGATCGGGTGCGGGCTTGTGCCGACAGACGCATTTGAGAGAGAATACAGAGAATCCGTCGGCCGTATCTGTACGCAACTTGTAGAATATGCTGATGAAGTGTACCGTGTGACGTGCGGTATTGGCGGGCGGCTCAGATAGTACAGCTCCGGCAGCGGGGCTCATATAGTATGGAGAAGGCCACGCATTCCAGAGAGCATGGTAAGAGAAAGGAGACAGGATATGTTGAACGATCTGGAGCAGGTACGTCCTGCTGATATTGAGAAGAGAAGTTTTGAAATCATCACGAAAGAACTGGGAGACAAAGAACTGATCCCGGGTACAGAGCCTATTGTAAAGCGCTGCATCCATACGAGCGCGGATTTCGACTATGCAGATAATCTTATATTTTCCGATAATGTGGTGGAGCGGGCGCTCAGAGCGATCCGAAATGGAGCATCTATTGTGACGGACACCCAGATGGCGAAAGCAGGGATCAACAAGAAGCGGCTGGCGCAGTATGGAGGAGAGGTTTACTGTTTCATGTCTGATGAAGACGTTGCACGGATGGCAAAAGAGAACGGCACGACCAGGGCGTCAGCATGTATGGATAAAGCAGCAGCTCTGTACCGGGACGGGAGAAACGGCAGAATGCAGAAAGGGGAACAGGAAAGGGGCCTGATCTTCGCTATAGGAAATGCACCTACCGCACTCGTGCGCCTCTATGAACTGATCAATGAAGGGAAACTCACCCCTGAGCTGATCATCGCGGCCCCGGTAGGATTCGTCAACGTAGTACAGTCGAAAGAATTGATCCTGACGTTGAAAGATATTCCGTATATCGTAGCGGAAGGAAGAAAAGGCGGAAGCAATATCGCGGCGTGCATCTGCAATTCGCTGTTGTATATGCTCTGAACTTATGTGGAGATTTAAAGATGGACAGACCTTATTTTCCAATGTTTATTGACCTTACTGGTAAGAATATAATGGTGGCCGGCGGCGGAACGATTGCTCTGCGGCGCGTCAGGACGCTGCTTAAGTTCGGAGCGGATATTCATGTGATCGCACCGGAACTCTGCGAAGAACTGGTACAGATGGAAGAAGAAGGGAAGATCACGGCAGAGTACAGAGCATACCGCACAGGGGATATCGATGATGCTCAGATTGTCCTGGCGGCTACAGATGACCATGAGGTAAACCGAAGGATATGGGAAGAGTGCCAGGCTGCCGGTGTCATAGTAAATGTGGCGGATGATAAAAGCCTCTGCGATTTCTATTTCCCGTCGGTAGTAATGACTGATGACACCGTGATCGGGATCAACTGCGGGGGTATGGATCACGCAAAAGTGAAAGAGACCCGGATAAAAATAGAGAAGGCGGTCAGATAGACGGCAGCAGTTCAGCTCGCGCCATTCGCAAAGACGCACTGACGTGCTTACCGCGGCTATGCCGCTTCTTTGCTCATATACTGGCTGAACTGGTGCATAAATATAAATAAATGATTGCCAAAACTTTATATTTTGTTTATAATTAGACCCATATTGTGTCTTGGGATACTTCTGACTCCGCTATGACAATACTATTTAAGAGGCACAGAGAAAAAGATGCCGGTCTTCCGGTATCGTATACAGAAAGGACAATATGGAATGGGAGATACTTTACAGATCCTGACTGCCATGATCATCTATATGGCAGCAGTCATTATTATAGGTGTTACATTTGCAAGAAAAGCAAATGCAAGCTCAGACGCATATTTCCTCGGCGGGAGAAGTCTCGGACCGTGGGTGACGGCTATGAGTGCGGAGGCGTCCGACATGTCGGGATGGCTTCTCATGGGCCTGCCGGGTGTGGCGTACTGGTGCGGTATTGCAGATGCGGCGTGGACGGCCATCGGACTGGCGGCAGGTACATACATCAACTGGCTGATCGTATCCAAGCGCCTGCGCCGTTACAGTGAGAAAGCAGGGAATGCGATCACGCTGCCGGAATATTTTTCCAATCGTTTCCATGAGAAGAAAAAAGTTATTATGACGATCGCAGCAGTGTTTATCCTGATCTTCTTCACGGTTTATGCGGCAAGCTGTCTTGTGACCTGTGGCAAGCTATTCTCTACATTGTTTGGTCTGCCATATATTCCGATGATGATCGTGGGGGCGGTGTTCGTACTGATCTATACGATCATCGGTGGTTTTCTCGCGGAGAGCGCTTCGGACTTTATGCAGGCCATTGTAATGATCGTTGCACTGGGAGTGATCGTGTTTGTAGGAACATATGCGGCAGGCGGTCTTGGAGCAGTGATCGACAATGTGAAAGATATACCGGGATTCCTTGAATTTTTCGGTATGGCTACGCCTCAGACTGTAGACGGCGTGCAGCAGACGGCAAACGGAGTGCCGCTGTTCGGGGAGGCAGCTCCCTACGGAATTATTTCTGTTGTATCCATGCTCGCATGGGGGCTGGGATACTTTGGGGTACCGCAGGTACTTTTGAGATTCATGGCAATCCGCCACGAAGACGAGCTTACCCGTTCCCGCCGTATTGCTACAGTGTGGGTGCTGATCTCGCTTACCATTGCTGTATTTATCGGTGTAATGGGACGAGCCCTCTATCCGACGGCCCTGACGACTTCGGCAGACGCGGAGAATGTATTTATCCTTCTGTCCACAAATCTGCTTCCTCCGCTGATCGCAGGGTTTGTGATGGCCGGAATTCTTGCGGCGACGATCAGTTCTTCTGATTCGTACCTTCTCATTGCAGCGTCCGCGTTTGCAAAGAATATTTATCAGGGCCTGTTCCGCAAGAAAGCTTCCGACCGCGAGGTGCTCAATATCTCAAGACTGACACTGCTCCTTATTGCGATCGTAGCTATCATTATTGCACTGGATGAGAACAGCGTTATCTTTACAATTGTGAGTTTTGCATGGGCCGGATTCGGCGCTACGTTTGGTCCGCTGATGCTCTTCAGTCTGTTCTGGAAGAGAACGACAAGAGCCGGCGCGATCGCCGGAATGCTCGGCGGCGCGGGAATGGTATTTGTCTGGAACCTGCTTGTCCGTCCGTTGGGCGGCATCTGGGATATCTACGAACTCCTTCCGGCATTTATCTTCTCCTGCCTGTGCATCGTAGCGGTGTCATTGTTATCACCGAAGCCGTCGCAGGAGATCGAGAGAGAATTTGAAGAAGTAAAAGCGATGGGAAGAAAATAAACAAGACATGGTACAGGGCAGCAGTCGGAAGAACTGCTGCCCTGTTTTGTGGTATGACGGGCATGCCGTCAGTCTGTGGTGAAAGTCCACGAGGGGCGTAGTTGCCGACGAACCCCAAAGCGACTCCCAAGGTTTACATCGTGAGGTGTGGGCGAGAAGAAGGGATAGCGAAATCGTAGCCTGACGAACAGAAACCTGATATAAGGCGTACACGGCGGATAAGCTGACCATAGACAGCGAAGTCCAAAAGGCAACCGTAACCCATGTGCGTAGATCAGGCAGGTAGACGAGGAAAGACTGGCAGGCTTATCCCGTGAGGTCTCACAGGCGGTGGAACTCACCGTAGTAACAACGAACTGTGAGAAGTCAGCAGAAGCCGTAGTAGGCAAAGCCCTGAAATGGGCGTTGCTGAAGGGCTGAACAATGTAACCGTGTAATCAAATGTATGCTCCATGGAATACCTGACAGCAGGAAGGGCAAAACGTAAATGAGCAGGTACTGCACAACTTAGGGCGAATCCATGGAAACGGAAAGGAGAAAGCACACAAGGCAATGTCAGAACTGTTGGAAAAGATACTGTCCAAAGACAACATGAACACTGCATACAAAAGAGTCTGCGCCAACAAAGGAGCAGGAGGAATAGATAAGGTAACTGTTGAAGAACTTGGCGACTATATCAAAGAGAACTGGGATAGTATCAGGAATCAAATCAGGGGCAGAAAGTACAAACCCCAGCCGGTCAGGAGGGTGGAAATACCTAAACCAAACGGCGGAGTAAGAAAGCTGGGAATCCCCACGGTGACTTCATACTGCACACCTCCCAACGATGTTTTGGAATGCTGTCTCCTCTTGGCGTGAAGACAGCGGTTATTAGAAAAAATATCATGTGTAAAGTGCTCTGATGGCTTCCAGATTGGATTCATCAATCAGGATTTCCCAGGGCCATCCCTGATGCTGTTTCCTTGCAGGAATCTTACCGATAGAAATACCATAGTAGACCTTACCGGTGGAGATGTTCAGCAGGGTGGCAGCTTCCGCTACGGAAATCCCCATGCGGTTTCTCTGACAGGGCCCGGATATACCATGTTTATAACGGATCCAGCGGACTCCGGCATATGTGAATACTCTTCCTTCTGGAGTAGTCAAGCCATCCTGATTTAGTTGGTCCGCAATCTCATGGTCATCCATAGTTGCCGCAAGTTCTCGGATTTTGGAAATGGTATTGTCCGTGTGTTTCCTGCGGTCTCCATAGGGAAGGTTCTTTTTTAAAGAAAGATGTTCGCATTTCCCGCTGCGGAACCGAATGCCGATTAAAAAATCAGAACATCGTTTTTCAGCCAGGACAGTGACATCATCGATCAGGATGCGGATAATCCGCTTCTTTTCTTTTGGCGTAGATGTTGGTGCGTTCCAGATCTCCGGAATCTTTTGTGCGAGATCCAGAATGTCCTGTTCTTCTTTTTCGGAGGGGATCCAGGCTTTTTTGGAATTGTATATGGCATAATCCTGTTTTGCTTTTTCCAGTTCTTTGAGTTTCTGGTTCCAGTTGGATTCCAGAGAACGGACAACCAGCCGGTTTTCTGGATCGGCGAGCATAAACTGCCGTTCTGCGCGGTCAGCTTCATACTGTGCGCGTTCGATCGAGAGGAGCCATTGCTTTTCAGACAGCCTGTTTGTATCATGGATGCTGCGCATGACTTTCAGGGAAATCTCAAGTTCCGAAGGCTCCATGATAGAGAGGATTTTTTCGGAGACTGCATGGTCAAGGGTCTCAGCAGGGACGGAAGAACAGGTTGCTTTATTCCCATGCTCCCAGCGGCCAACACATTCGTATAATGGACGTATACCGCCAGTCCCTGTATAGCGGACCGTCATACGGCGGCCGCATTTCCCGCAGATCAGGATGCCTGTAAGAAGGGCGGCCCCTTCACGGGCAGGGCCGCACCGTTCCGTGTTTGTACGGTTGGAGCCAAGGCGATTCTGGTTTTCCTCGAACTCTTCCCAGGTGATATAAGCCGGATGATGGTCGGGGAGAAAGACTTTCCAGTCATTCTTATCTGGGAGACGGACAGGATGGTGTTCGAAATGCCCATCGGCATCAACGGTTTTGTTATCGCGGTAACGCCCATAAACGTATGCCCCGGCATAGGAAGGGTTGTGGATGACTGCAAGGACGCGGCTGTGGGTCAGAGTCCCCCAGGTAATCTTCCCATCCCAGGCACCTCCATAAGCACGTTTAGGGAAGGAAAGGTTGTTTTCGGCGAAATACCGGACAACACCATAAGCGCTTCCTGTAATACGGAACGCCTTGAAAAGTGTGGCGACCGCATGCCGGATTTCTTCGTTGGAATCCATGATGGTTCTGCCGTCAGGATCATAGATGTAACCGACAGGGAGCGGAAAACGCAGTTCACCCCTGGAAGCGGCATTCTCCTTGCCGCCGATCATACGGGCGTGGAGGAAATGAAGTTCCGCTTCCCCCATGGTGCCTTTCAGTCCAATAAGGAGACGGTCATTAAAATCGGACATATCGTAGATACCGTCTTCATCGATCACAAGGGTGCCGAACAGCCCACAAAGCTCAAGGAGCTTCATGAGGTCGGCGGATGACCGGGCAAGGCGTGATATTTCCAATCCGAACACTGCGCCGACTTCGCCCAGTGACACGCTTGTCACGAGCTGGGCAAAGCCCGGTCTTTTGGAGCGGCCTGATCCGGATATGCCCAGATCCCCGTCGATTATGCGGATGTGTTCTTCCGGCCAGCCAAGCGATAATGCTCTTTCTCGAAGAGCATACTGTCTCTGTGTGCTCTCCTGGTTGAACCGTACCTGGGCCATCGTTGACTGACGGACATAGACCAGTGCTTCCCGGTTCAGATGTTCCGCCCGAATCTTGGACGGAATAGTTAGGTTCTGATTCATACTCATCCTCCTTTTCCGCCGAAAAGAAGGAAATGAAAAGAGCGGAAAGTGCCGATATGAGTTCCTCCGCAAGCCGGGAGTCGTTACCGGTCAGATACATGAGAGTTGCTTCCATTGTGGCCTCCTCCTTTCAGGCTAAAGGTCGATCTCTCTGCGCCGGAACAGTTCCAGGTTGATGCTGCTGAGCTCTATAAGCAGGGCTGTGATATCCTCATAATCCTTAATACATTGGGAGATAGCGTCTTTGTAAGCCTTGGGCACGGAGTCCAAGCGTGTCTTCCCGTTGTAATAGGAAGAGAGGTACAGGCTTTTGTGCCCCTCTCCATTGGCACATCTGCAGTTAGGCTTGCCGCATTTAATGGATCTGGTGATCAGGGAAGCCCTCATGACATTTGCCGGATTTGGCATTGCATTGAGGAGTTCCTGACGGCGGGCTTTGAGAGTGTCAGTGGTCATGGATCTGTAAGGGTTATTGTTCTTATCAGTACTATTCATGATAAGATTATACCACAGGGAGAGAAAAAAATCTACCCTGTGGCACGAGAAAAAGGACGATTTTTACAACAGGCTTGAAAGCTCAAGGAGTGCCCGTAAGGTGTCTGCATCGAAATAACTTTCAGAGAAAAGATTTTGTCTGGCATCAATGGTCCAGGACTCTGGAACAGAGAATACATCATCCTCAGACCGGAGCGAGTAGCGGCGCTGTCCGTCTACTTTCCGGATTTTCAAGATTGGAAAACTCTGCCCGTAAAGGGGATGGTAGGGATGGAGGATCGTTGCGGTTCCTAAATCCCTGCTGTGATCAAGTGCTTTTTGCTGTTGCCGTGCCGACCGTAATGGATCGGGTAATCCAGCAAGGCATCGTGCAGGTGATAAGCCCCATGTGTGAGCCTTTGTTTTCGGAATGGAGCTACGGCTTCAGACCGAACCGGAGCTGCGAAATGGCAATCAGGCAGGTGCTTGTATACTTAAACGAGGGATATGAGTGGATAGTAGATATCGACCTGGAGAAATTTTTCGATAACGTACCACAGGACAAGTTGATGAGTCTGGTTCACAAGATTATCAACGATGGCGATACAGAATCCTTAATTCGCAGATATCTGAAAGCAGGAGTCATGACATCGCAGGGTTACGAGGAAACCAAACTCGGAACCCCGCAAGGCGGAAATCTATCACCATTGCTGTCAAACATCATGCTGAATGAACTGGATAAGGAACTGGAGACGAGAGGACTCCGATTCACAAGATACGCAGATGACTGTGTTATAGCGGTCAAAAGCGAATCGAGTGCAAAAAGAGTGATGCGGACGGTATCAGACTGGATACAGAGGAAACTGGGATTAAAGGTCAACATGACCAAAACGCACATCACAAGACCGTCAAAGTTGAAATATCTTGGATTCGGATTCTACAAGGACAGCAAAACAAAAGAATGGAAGTGCAGACCCCATCAGGACTCTGTGAAGAAGTTAAAAGACAGACTGAAAGAACTGACCTGTAGAAAAATGCCGGGAGCAGTCACGAGCAAGATTGAGAAAATCAATCAGGTGACAAGAGGATGGATTAACTACTATGCCCTTGGTTCCATGAAAACAGCGATGACAGAGATAGACGCACATTTAAGAACAAGAATCAGAGTTATCATCTGGAAACAGTGGAAAGTGCCGAAGAAGCGTCAATGGGGATTGCAGAAACTGGGAATCAGAAAAGACCTTGCAAGGCTGACAGCGTATTGTGGAGACCGCTATTACTGGGTAGTCACCAAAACATGTGTCGGCAGGGCAATCTCCAAAGAAGTACTAAGAAAAGCAGGACTTGTAAGCTGTCTTGACTATTACAATGAGCGTCATGCTTTGAAGTTATGTTGAACCGCCGTATGCCGAACGGCATGTACGGTGGTG